>NZ_VKAC01000002.1:0-300000 GCF_008041935.1 Quadrisphaera setariae | reverse complement strand
GTTGCCGGCCATGAGCGGGGTGCGTGCCACGGGGAGTCCTCCTGGGGTTCGGTCAGGGCGGTGAGAAGGGAGTGCGTGCGGAAGGCTCCCCGCCCGCGGTGCCGCGGGCGGGGAGCCGGTGCGCCGACGGGGTGCGTCGGCCGCTGCTGGTGGAGCTGCCGGTCAGGCGAGGACGGAGAGCCCGGGGAGGGTCTTGCCCTCGAGGTACTCCAGGCTCGCGCCGCCGCCGGTGGAGATGTGGCCGAAGTCGCTGTCGGCGAAGCCGAGCGAGCGGACCGCGGCGGCGGAGTCGCCGCCTCCGACCACGGTGAGGCCGCCGGCGCGGGTGACCTCGGCGAGGGCCTTCGCGAGCTCGCGGGTGCCCTCGGCGTACGGCGCCATCTCGAACGCGCCCATCGGGCCGTTCCAGAAGACCGTGCGGGTGTCGGCCAGCTTCGAGGCGAAGAGCTCTGCGCTCCTCGGGCCGATGTCCAGGCCCATGCGGTCGGCCGGGATGGCGTCGGCCGCGACGACCTCGTGCTCGGCGTCGGCGGAGAACGCCGTCGCCGCGACGACGTCGACCGGCAGGACGACCTCCACGCCGCGCTCGGCGGCGGTGGCGAGGTAGCCCTTGACGGTCTCGACCTGGTCGGCCTCGAGCAGGGACGTGCCGACCTCGTGGCCCTGGGCCGCGAGGAAGGTGAAGACCATGCCGCCGCCGACGAGGAGCCGGTCGGCCGTGCCCAGCAGGTTCTCAATGACGGCGAGCTTGTCCGAGACCTTCGCGCCGCCCAGCACCACGGCGTAGGGCCGGGCGGGGTCGGTGGTGAGGCGCTGCAGCACCGCGGTCTCGGCCTCGACGAGGCCGCCGGCGGCGTGCGGGAGCAGCTGGGCGACGTCGTAGACGCTGGCCTGCTTGCGGTGCACCACGCCGAAGCCGTCCGAGACGAACAGGCCCTGCTCGGGCCCGCCCACCAGGGCAGCCAGCTCACCGGCGAAGGCGGCGCGCTCGGCGTCGTCCTTGCTGGTCTCGCCGGCGTTGAAGCGGAGGTTCTCCACGAGCAGCAGCTCGCCGTCGCCGAGGGCGTCGGCAGCCTCCTGCGCGCTCCCGCCGACCGTCACGTCCGCGAAGCGGACCGCGGTGGACGGCAGCAGCTCGCGCACCCGCTCGGCCACGGGGGCCAGAGAGTACTTCGCCTCCGGCGCGCCCTTGGGGCGTCCCAGATGGGCGACGACGACGACGCGAGCGCCTGCGTCGAGCAGGCGCTGCCACGTCGGCACGGAGGCGCGCACGCGGCCGTCGTCGGTGATGGTCGTGCCGTCGAGCGGCACGTTGAGGTCGGAGCGGACCAGCACCCGGCGGCCGCGCAGGTCACCCTGCGCGGCCACCAGGTCGTCGAGGGACGAGAGCGCCAAGGCTCAGGCCCCGACGAGCTTCACCAGGTCGACGAGGCGGTTGGAGTAGCCCCACTCGTTGTCGTACCAGCCGACCACCTTCACCTGGTCGCCGATGACCTTGGTCAGGCCGGCGTCGAAGATGCAGGAGGACGGGTCGGTGACGATGTCCGAGGAGACGATCGGGTCCGTCGTGTACTTGAGGTAGCCCTTGAGCGGGCCCTCGGCAGCGGCCTTCACCACGGCGTTGACCTCGTCGACCGTGGTCTCGCGACCGACGGTGACGGTGAGGTCGGTGGCGGAGCCGGTCGGGACCGGGACGCGCAGCGCGTAGCCGTCGAGCTTGCCCTTGAGCTGCGGGAGCACCAGGCCGATCGCCTTCGCCGCACCGGTGGAGGTGGGGACGATGTTGATGGCGGCGGCGCGGGCGCGGCGCAGGTCGGAGTGCGGGCCGTCCTGCAGGTTCTGGTCCTGCGTGTAGGCGTGCACCGTGGTCATGAGGCCGCGCAGGATGCCGAACTCGTCGTCGATGGCCTTGGCCATCGGGGCGAGGCAGTTCGTGGTGCACGACGCGTTGGAGATGATGTTGTGGGCGGCGGCGTCGTAGTCGCCGTCGTTCACGCCCATGACGACCGTGATGTCCTCGTTCTTCGCCGGGGCGGAGATGATGACCTTCTTGGCGCCGCCGTCGAGGTGGGCCTTCGCCTTGGTGGCGTCGGTGAAGATGCCGGTCGACTCCACGACGACGTCCGCACCCAGCTCGCCCCAGGGGAGCTCAGCGGGGTTGCGCACGGCGAGGGCCTTGAAGCTCTTGCCGTTGACGGAGATCTCGTCGCCGGAGGTGGACACGCCCTCGAGACGGCCGAGGACCGAGTCGTAGGCGAGCAGGTGGGCGAGGGTCGCGTTGTCCGTGAGGTCGTTGACGCCGACGATCTCGACGTCAGCGCCCGACGCCTGGACGGCGCGGAAGAAGTTGCGGCCGATGCGGCCGAAGCCGTTGATGCCCACGCGGATGGTCACAGAGCGCCTCCATGAAGGGGTGGCAGGGGTCGCCACAGACCCTAGGGCACCTCAGGCGTCCAACATGTCAGGGGTCAGGTTGGCCTCGGTGCCCGGCATCCCGAGCTCCTGGGCGCGGCGGTCGGCCATGGCCAGCAGGCGGCGGATGCGGCCCGCCACGGCGTCCTTGCTCATCGGGGGGTCGGCGAGCGCACCGAGCTCCTCCAGGGAGGCCTGCTTGTGCTCCAGGCGCAGCGCGCCGGCCACCCGCAGGTGCTCGGGCACCTCCTCCCCGAGGATCTCCAGGGCGCGCTCCACGCGGGAGCCGGCGGCCACCGCGGCGCGCGCCGAGCGGCGCAGGTTGGCGTCGTCGAAGTTGGCCAGGCGGTTGGCGGTGGCGCGCACCTCCCGGCGCATCCGCCGCTCCTCCCACACGAGCTTCGCGCCGTGGGCGCCCAGGTGGGTGAGCAGGTCGCCGATGGCCTCGCCGTCACGGATGACCACGCGGTCGGTGCCGCGGACGTCGCGGGCCTTGGCCTGGATGTCGAGGCGGCGAGCGGCCCCCACCAGCGCCAGCGCGGCCTCGGGGCCGGGACAGGTGATCTCCAGGGCCGAGGAGCGGCCGGGCTCGGTGAGCGAGCCGTGCGCGAGGAACGCGCCGCGCCAGGCGGACTCGGCGTCGCAGACCGCACCGGCCACCACCTGGGGCGGCAGGCCGCGCACGGGACGGCCGCGCTGGTCGAGCAGCCCCGTCTGGTGGGCCAGCGACTCGGCGTTGTGCACCACCCTGACGACGTAGCGCGAGCCGCGCCGCAGCCCGCCGCCGGCCACCACGAGCACCTCGCTGGCCGCGCGGTACACGTCGGCCAGGTCGCGCCGCAGCCGGCGCGCGGCGGCGCCGGTGTCGAGCTCCGCCTCCACCACCACGCGGCCGGCGATGATGTGCAGGCCCCCCGCGAAGCGCAGCAGGGCCGACACCTCGGCCTTGCGGCAGCAGGAGCGCTGGATGGGAAGACGGCTGAGCTCGTCCTTCACCTGTGCCGTCAGTGCCATGCCAGCCATGGTGCCACCGCGACACGCCCGGGGGGACGACTCGCCGAATTCCACCGGTGTGACTAGGTCGGCCTGATCAGTCCGGGGCCAGGAGGGGGCTGGTCAGACCCTCTTCACCGCCCTCCGCCGGACCTCGACCGGAACGGCGCCTGCGCGACCACCACGCGGGGCCCGGCCTCCCCGGAGGTCAGGACACGTCGCCCCAGGAGCCCTCCAGCACGTCCCGCAGGGCGGCGGCCAGGCGCAGCGGGTCGTGCTCGGCGGTGCGCCCGCGGCGGACCTGGCGCAGCACGAGCCGCGCGCCGGCGTCCTCGGCGGCGGCCACCAGGGCCTCGACGTCCTCCACGGCGCTCGGGTCGGCCAGCACCACGTCGAACCGCAGCCCGCGGGCGTGGGCGGTGAGCGCCCGCACGTGCGCCGCGGGACTCAGGCCACTGGTCTCCCCCCTCTCGCTGACGAGGTTGAGCACCAGGCAGCGGCGGGCTCGGGTCTCGCGCAGGGCGGCGGCCAGGTCCGGCACCAGCAGGTGCGGCATGACGCTGGTGAACCAGCTGCCGGGACCCAGGACCACCCAGTCGGCGGCGCGGACCGCCTCGACCACCTCCGGGCGGGCCGGGGGGTCCACCGGCAGCAGGCGCACCTCCTCCACGGTGCCGCGCGTGGTGGCCACGGCCTTCTGGCCGCGCACCACCTCCCGGCGGGCGGGCGCCGAGCGCGTGGCGCTCACGCGCACGTCCGCCTCGATCTCCAGCGGCACGGACGACATCGGCAGCACCCGGCCGCGCGCGCCGAGCAGCCGGCCGACGAGGTCGAGCCCCTCGACGCTGTCACCCAGGCGCTGCCACAGGGCGGCGATGAGGAGGTTGCCGACGGCGTGGTCGGCCAGCGGCCCGTCCCCGGTGAAGCGGTGCTGCAGCACGTCGCGCCAGGTGCGGCCCCACTCGGTGTCGTCGCACAGCGCCGCGAGCGCCATCCGCAGGTCCCCCGGCGGCATGATGCCCAGCTCCGCGCGCAGGCGGCCGCTGGAGCCGCCGTCGTCGGCGACCGTGACGACGGCCGTGATCCTGTCCGACAGGTGCCGCAGCGCCTGCAGGGAGGCGGCCAGGCCGTGACCGCCGCCGCACGCGACGACGGCGGGGCCGGACCCCGGCTGCACACCGGGAGCGAGCCCGCTGCCGGGGCCGACGCCCGGTCTCACGCGGCCCTCACTCTCGCCCGAGGTCGCGGTGGGCGACCCGCAGCACGGGCGCCGGGTGCTCCTCGGCCCCCTCGGGCGGGGCCGACGACGAGGTGGCGGCGTCGGCGAGCGCCTGCAGCCGCGCGGCCAGCGCCTCCGTCATGGCCACGGAGCGGTGCTTGCCGCCCGTGCAGCCGATGGCGACGGTGGCGTACCGGCGGTGCTCTCGCTGGTAGCCCGCGATGACCGGCTGCAGGGCGGCGGCGTACCTGTCGAGGAACTCCTCCGCGCCGTCCTGCCCCAGCACGAAGCCGGCCACGGGCGCGTCCCGGCCGGTGAGGGGCCGCAGTTCGGGGATCCAGTGCGGGTTGGGCAGGAACCTCACGTCGACGACGTGGTCGGCGTCGGTGGGCAGGCCGTACTTGAAGCCGAACGACAGCAGCGTCAGCCGCAGCCGGGTGGCCTCGGCCTCGCCGAAGGCGCGGGTGATGGAGGCGGCGAGCTGGTGGACGTTGAGGTCGGAGGTGTCGATGACCACGTCGGCGGCCGCGCGCAGGTCGCGCAGGAGCTCGCGCTCGGTCTCGATGCCGTCGAGGATGCGCCCCTCCTCCTGCAGCGGGTGGGGCCGCCGCACGGACTCGAACCTGCGGACCAGCACCGCGTCGCTCGCCTCGAGGAAGAGGATGCTGCGCCGCACGCGGACCTCCGCCAGGGCCGCGGCGAGGTCGGCGGAGAACCCGCGGCCGCGCACGTCGAGCACCACGGCCACCTTGGGGACGGCGGTGGAGGTCTGCGCCGCGAGCTGCGCGAGCGGCCCGAGCATCTGCGGCGGCAGGTTGTCGACGACGTACCAGCCGAGGTCCTCCAGGACGTGGGCCACGGTCGACCGGCCCGCCCCGGACAGGCCGGTGATGACGAGCAGGTCGTGCTCGCCCTCCTGCTGGGGCGGCTGGGGAGGCTGCTGCTGGGGCTGAGGGTGCTCGGGCGGCGCGCTCACGCCGCCATCCTGGCCCATCGCGTCACTCCACGAGCTCCCCGGTGGCGGTGTCGACGGCCGGTGCGGGGGCGTCGGCGGCGAGCGCGGCGACCACGGCCGCCGCGGTCGCGGGGCCGACCCCTGGCACCTCGGCGACCTGCTCGGGGGTGGCGGCGCGCAGCGCCTTCAGCGTTCCGAACCTCGCCATGAGCGCCTGCTTGCGCGCCGGCCCGAGGCCGGGGACCCCGTCGAGGGCGCTCGTGGTCATCGTCTTGCTGCGCTTGGAGCGGTGGTGGCTGATGGCGAACCGGTGGGCCTCGTCGCGCAGGCGCTGCAGCAGGTAGAGGCCCTCGCTGGTGCGCGGCAGGACGACGGGGTGGTCCTCCCCCGGCAGCCACACCTCCTCCAGCCGCTTGGCCAGGCCGCACAGGGCGACGTCGGTGACGCCGACGTCCGCGAGCGCGGCCGCGGCGGCCTCGACCTGCGGCTGCCCGCCGTCGACGACGACGAGCTGCGGCGCGTAGGCGAAGCGGCGCGCGCGCCCGGTGGTGGGGTCGATGCCCGGCTGGACCTCTCCGCTGACAGGCCCGCTGACCTGCTCGACGAGCTCGCCGTCGCGGGCGCCGTCGGCGGCCTGCTGGTCGACGTGGCGGCGGAAGCGGCGGGTGAGCACCTCGTTCATCGACGCGAGGTCGTCCGTCCGGCCGTCGGGTCCGTCCCCGCGGACGTTGAACTTCCGGTACTCGCTCTTGCGCGGAAGGCCGTCCTCGAAGACGACCATGGACGCCACGACCTCGCTGCCCTGCAGGTGGGAGACGTCGTAGCACTCGATGCGCAGCGGGGCCTCGTCCAGCCCGAGCGCCTCCTGGAGCTCCTGCAGGGCCAGGGACCGGCTCGTGAGGTCCCCGCCGCGGCGGGTCTTGTGGAGGTTCAGGGCGCCGGTGGCGTTGCGCTCCACGGTCTCCAGCAGGGCCCGCTTGTCACCGCGCTGCGGGACGCGCACGTCCACCCGCGAACCCCGCAGGCGCGAGAGCCAGGCCGCGGTCTGCTCGGAGTCGGCCGGCTCGACGGGGACGAGCACCTCGCGCGGGACCTGCTCCCCCGGGCCACCGTCGTCGGCTCCTCCGTCGTCGGACGCTCCGCCGTAGACCTGCTGCAGCAGGTGCTGGACGAGGTCGGCGGTGGTGACGTCCTCGACCTTCTCCACCACCCACCCGCGCTGGCCGCGGACGCGGCCGCCGCGGACGTGGAAGACCTGGACGGCGGCCTCGAGCTCGTCCTCGGCGAGGGCGAAGACGTCGGCGTCGGTGGCGTCCGGGAGGACCACGGCGCTCTTCTCGAGGGCCTTGCGCAGCGCGCCGGCGTCGTCGCGCAGGCGCGCGGCCCGCTCGAAGTCCATCTCGGCGGCGGCCTCGCGCATCTGCGCCTCGACGCGCTTGACGTACTTGGCGGTGGAACCGCCCATGAAGTCGGCGAACTCCTGGGCCAGCGCGCGGTGCTCCTCGGGGCTGACCTTCCCGACGCAGGGCGCGGAGCACTTGTCGATGTACCCCAGCAGGCAGGGCCTGCCCACCTGGCCGGCGCGCTTGAAGACGCCCGTGGAGCAGGTGCGCACGGGGAAGACGCGCAGGAGCAGGTCGACGGTCTCGCGGATGGCCCAGGCGTGCGCGTAGGGCCCGAAGTAGCGGGTGCCCTTGCGCTTGGCGCCGCGCAGCACCTGGACCCGCGGGAACTCCTCGCCCATCGTCACCGCGAGGTAGGGGTAGGACTTGTCGTCGCGGTACTTGACGTTGAAGCGCGGGTCGTACTCCTTGATCCAGGAGTACTCCAGCTGGAGGGCCTCGACCTCGGTGCTCACCACCGTCCACTCGACGCTCGCAGCGGTGGTGACCATCGTGGCGGTGCGGGGGTGCAGCGCGTGCAGCGGCTGGAAGTAGTTGGCCAGCCGCTGCCGCAGGCTCTTGGCCTTGCCGACGTAGACCACGCGGCCCTGCGGGTCGCGGAACCGGTACACGCCCGGGGAGTCGGGCACCTCCCCCGGCTTCGGGCGGTAGGAGGCGGGGTTCGTCACCCGAGAAGCGTAAGCAGACCGTGCGACAGCCCGGCTCGGGCTCAGCCCGGCAGGACCTCGCGCCAGAGCTTCGCCTGGGCCCGACCCTCGACCACGTCGGCGAGGCCGGCCAAGGAGTGACCGCCGCCGTCCCACAGCGAGGAGTCGACCAGCGAGAGCAGGCCCCGGTCCGGGCCGGGCGCGCCGTTCGGCCGCACGAAGGTCAGCTTGTGGCGGGTGCCCCGCACGGTGGCCCGGAAGCCCCCGCCGAACCACCACCACGGCCACTGGACGTCGGTGAGCTCGGCCAGGCCCACGTCGAAGGCCGGCCCGTCGGCGTGCTCGGCCACCAGGACGAGGCGCCCCCCGGCGGCGACGAGGTAGCCGGGGTCGTTCATGATCCCGCGCAGCACCCACACCGGGCTGACGAGAACCTCGGCGGGGGCTGCACCGCTGGGCCGGCCGGGGGTGTGCTTGCTGGGGCTGTGCTGGCTGCTCATGGGACGACGGTGCCGCCGCGCCCTTGCGAGCCGCTTGCAGCCCGCTGGCGCTCAGCCCATGCGGCGGGGGTCGGCGGGCAGGCGCGGGTTGAGCAGGTGCGCGACCAGGGCCGTCCACCCCGTCTGGTGGGTGGCGCCGAGGCCCTCGCCGGTGTCGCCGTCGAAGAACTCGCTGAAGGTGACCTGCTCGCGCCACAGCGGGGAGTCGCTCGCCTCCACGCGGTCGCCGTCGGTGGGACGGCGGTCCCCGCGGGCGGGGTCGGGGCGGAACAGCGCGGTCAGCCCGCCGTCGATCAGGTCGGCGGCCTGGTCGAGGGTCACGACGTTGCCCGAGCCCGTGGGCACCTCGATCGTGAAGGTGTCGCCGTAGTGGCGGCCCATCGTGCGCAGCTTGTCGGCGAGGAGCACGTTGACCGGGAACCAGATCGGGCCGCGCCAGTTGGAGTTGCCGCCGAACAGGCCGGTGCGGCTCTCCCCCGGCTCGTACTCCAGGGACACGTCGCGCCCACCCACGTTGGCGTACACCTGGCCGGTGGAGCGCGAGAGGGACCGGATGCCGTAGGGCGTCCAGAACTCCTCGGTGTCGAACATCCGCTCCAGGATGCGGCGCAGCCGCTCCGGCCCCACGAGGGACAGCAGCATGCGCCGCCCGTCGGGGCCCGACCGCGAGCGCAGCGGGCCCATGACCTCCGGGCGGCGCCGCTGCAGCCACCGCAGGCGGGTGGTGACGTCGGGGCACTCGGTGGAGATCCACGCGGGCACCTCGGTGGCGCCGAGGATCGGCAGCAGGCCCACCATCGAGCGGACCCGCATCGGCTCGGCGTGGCCGGAGGGGTCGACGAGGACGTCGTAGAAGAAGCCGTCGTCGTCGTCCCAGAGCTTGGCGCCGCGGGTGCCGAAGCTGTTCATCGCCTGCGCGATGGACAGGAAGTGCTCGAGGAACTTGGTGGCGGTGTCGTCCCAGGCGCGGTCGTGCCGGCTCAGCTCGAGGGCGATCTTGAACATCTGCTGGCAGTAGAACGCCATCCAGCTGGTGGCGTCGGACTGCTCCAGGCGGTAGCCGGGCGGCAGCGGCGCGGACCTGTCGAACAGGGCGATGTTGTCCATCCCGAGGAAGCCGCCTTCGAAGAGGTTGGAGCCGGAGGCGTCCTTGCGGTTCACCCACCACGAGAAGTTCAGCAGCAGCTTGGTGAAGACGCGGATGAGGAAGTCGCGGTCGCGGTAGCCGTCGATCCGGTACACGTGCCAGGCGGCCCAGGCGTGCACGGGCGGGTTGACGTCGCCGAACTCCCACTCGTAGGCGGGCAGCTGGCCGTTGGGGTGCATGGCCCACTCGCGGCACATGAGCACCAGCTGCTCCTTGGCGAAGTCGGGGTCGACGTGCGCCAGGGGGATGGTGTGGAAGGCGGTGTCCCAGGCCGCGAACCAGGGGTACTCCCACTCGTCGGGCATGGAGATGACGTCGGCCAGGGCCACGTGGCGCCACGTGGTGTTGCGCCGTCCGGTCGCGTCGCGCTCGGCGGGGGACGGCGCACTGGGGTCGCCGTCGAGCCACTGCGCCACGTCGAACCTGTACAGCTGCTTGGTCCACAGCAGGCCCGCGTAGGCGCGGCGCGCCACGTGCCGGTCGGCCTCGGGCAGGGACGGGTCGATGACGGTCTCGTAGAACTCGTCGGCCTCGGCGCGGCGCGCGGCCACGACGTCGTCGAAGCCGGGGCCGAACGTGGCCTGCGTGGGGTCCGACGGCGTGAGGCGCAGGCGCACCGTGACCGTCTCCCCCGGCGCCACGCTCTTCCAGTGGTACCAGAACGCGGCCTTCGTGCCCGTGTCAGCGGGGTTCACGCCGCTGGAGTCGCCCTGGACGACGGCCCTGTCGACGCCGTCCTTGGGGAAGCGGGGGCTGCTGGAGCGCTGGTCGCCGAAGAGCAGCGCCGCGTTGGTCTCGTTGTCGCAGAACAGCACCGCCGGGGAGCCCTCGGCGGCCAGCACGTACCGGCCGAGGTACCCGTGCTCGGCCTCGACGGCCTCCAGGCCCGGCACGGTGAGGGTGGGGGCGAGCAGCTGGCTGAGCACGCCGCGGCGCAGGTCGCGCCCCCAGGACCAGGTGTTGCGGAACCACAGCTGCGGCAGCAGGTGCAGTGGCGCGGCCTCCGGGCCGTGGTTGGTCGCCTCGACGACCACGCAGACGTCATCGGGGGCTGCCTTGGCGTAGGTGACCTGCACGTCGAAGAAGCGGTCCTCGTCGAGGACGCCGGTGTCGGACAGCTCGAACTCGCGCTCGTCCCGGCTGCGGCGGGCGTTCTCCTCCCGCAGCCGCTGGTAGGGGAACTCCGCCTGCGGGTACCGGTACAGCCACTGGGCCCAGGAGTGCGTGGGCGTGCCGTCCACGGCCCACCAGTGCTCCTTGGCGTCCTCGCCGTGGTTGCCCTCCTCGTTGGTGAGGCCGAACAGGCGCTCCTTGAGGAAGGGGTCCTTGCCGTTCCACATCGCCACAGCCAGGTTGAGGAAGCCGAACCTGTCGCAGAACCCGCCCAGGCCGTCCTCGCCCCAGCGGTAGGCGCGGGAGCGGGCGTGGTCGAAGGGGAAGGAGCGCCACGCGTCGCCGTCGGCGGAGTAGTCCTCGCGGACGGTGCCCCACTGGCGCCCCGCCAGGTACGGGCCCCACAGGCGCCACGGGCCCGCGGAGCCGGTGCACTCGTCGAGCCGCGCGTGCTCGGCGGTCTGCGGCGGCACGACGGGCTCGGCGTGGTGGCCGACCGGGGCCGTCGTCGCGTCGGGGCCCGCAGGCGCAGCGGGCCCGGTGGCGCCGGCGGTGGTCGAGGCGTCGCGAGAGGCGCCGGCGGGAGAGCCGCCGGTGGGAGCGGAGGGCACGGCGACACCCTGCCACCTGACGGGCCCGCGCGTGCTGACGCCCCGCGACCCCGTGGCCCGGACCCGCCTCGGAACGCGCGTCTGCCCCTCGGCCGACGGGCAGGAGGCCCTCCAGGTGCCGCTCGGGCGACTCGCCGGTCCTCAGGTCGTCGGAGCATCTTCGAGGACGTCGAGGCGACCTCCGGCGGCGCCGGAGGCTCGGCGTCGGCACGCTGCACGTCTTCGTCGGGTGGGCGGGGCCGCGCACGACCGCCCTGCAGGTGGCCCCGGCACCGAGAGCCGTGAGAACGGCTCCCAGCCCGTGGTGGCTGTGGTCCTCCACGGCCGCGCCCGCAGCCGGCCGTCGGCCGTGGAGGACGGCGGGGTCGCCTTCGCCGTGCCGCGGCTGCAGGTGCCTGACGCGGCCCTCACCGGAGCCGCTGTGCGGGACGGCGCGGTACCGGCTCCGCCGTACGAGCGGTTCCGCGATCCCGCGCGCGCCGGGCGTCGTCCTGCTGGCAGGAGCCGTTGGGCTCCTCGTGGGGCCGCAGCCGCTGCGGGATGGCGGACCGCCTCTCTGGTCCGCGAGCGGACGGGAGGCGGCCCGCGCGAGCTCAGCTGACGAGGAGCTGGTCGCCCTCCTGCGTCACGGTCTTGGCGGGCAGCGGTGAGGTGGCCGGGCCCTGCAGCACCTCACCGTCCTTGCCGGCGTCGAAGACGCTGCCGTGCAGCGGACAGCGCACCTCGGTGCCCTGGTCGGCCTGGACCTTGCCACCGGCGTGGGTGCAGACCGCCGAGAACGCGACGTACTGGCCGGCCGTGGGCTGCGCCAGCACCACGTCCTCGCCCCCCACCTGCACGACCACCGCGGTGCCCTCGGGCACCTCGGAGGCCGCGACCCCGGCGCCCGAGCCGCTGCCACCGGCAGCGGAGCTGTCCGAGCCGGAGGCGGAGGCGGTGTCGCCACCTGCGGACCCGGCGGGCTCGCCGGTGCCGCCGCACGCGGCGAGCAGGCCGGCGGCGCCGAGCACGGCGCCGCCGGCCCCGGCGCGCGCGAGCAGGGCCCGGCGCGAGCACGGCAGCACGCGTGCAGAGATCTCTTCCGCGGGAGCGGCTGAGGAGGGGTCGGTCGTGGCGTGGCGGGACTCGGCTGTCTGCGGTTCCGTCGTCATGAGGTGAGGCTAGGCGCTGCGGCTGCGTCCTTCCTGACGTCGACGGCGCTGACCTCCGTGCCGCGCTGGCGCGCGGTCTCCAGCACGGGGCCGAGGAAGCGGCCGGTGTGGCTGCCGGTCTTCTCGTGCGCGGCGGCGAGCTGCTCGGGGGTGCCCGCGGCGATGAGCTTGCCACCGCCGGAGCCGCCCTCGGGACCCATGTCGAGCACCCAGTCCGCGCTCTTGATGACGTCGAGGTTGTGCTCGATGACCACCACCGTGTTGCCCTTGTCCGCCAGGCCCTGGAGCACCTCCAGGAGCTTGCGGACGTCTTCGAAGTGCAGACCCGTCGTGGGCTCGTCGAGCACGTAGACCGTGCGGCCCGTGGAGCGGCGCTGCAGCTCGCTGGCGAGCTTGACGCGCTGCGCCTCGCCACCCGACAGCGTGGGCGCCGGCTGGCCGAGGCGGACGTAGCCGAGCCCCACGTCGACCAGGGTCTTGAGGTAGCGGGCGATGCGCGGCACCGCGGCGAAGAACTCGGCGGCCTCCTCGATGGGCATGTCGAGCACGTCGGCCACGGTCTTGCCCTTGAAGTGGACCTCGAGGGTCTCGCGGTTGTACCGCGCCCCGTGGCAGACCTCGCACGGCACGTAGACGTCCGGGAGGAAGTTCATCTCGATCTTGATGGTGCCGTCGCCGCTGCAGTGCTCGCAGCGGCCGCCCTTGACGTTGAAGGAGAACCGCCCCGCCTGGTAGCCGCGCACCTTCGCCTCGGTGGTCTCCGCGAACAGCGAGCGCACCACGTCCCAGACGCCGGTGTAGGTGGCGGGGTTCGAGCGCGGGGTGCGGCCGATGGGGCTCTGGTCGACGTGGACCACCTTGTCGAGCTGGTCCACGCCCTCGACGCGGGTGTGGCGCCCGGGCACCTGGCGGGCGCCGTTGAGCCGGTTGGCCAGCACCTTGTAGAGGATGTCGTTCACCAGGCTGGACTTGCCCGAGCCCGACACGCCCGTCACGACCGTGAGCACGCCGAGCGGCAGCTCGACGTCGATGCCGCGCAGGTTGTTCTCGCGCGCCCCGACCACCTTCACCACCCGCTCGCGGTCCACCGGGCGGCGCTCCGCGGGCACGGGGACGGCGCGTCGCCCTGCGAGGTAGTCGCCGGTCATGGAGCCGGTGTTGGCCAGGAGCTCGGCGACGGGTCCGGAGTGGACCACCTGGCCCCCGTGCTCGCCGGCGCCCGGGCCGATGTCGACCACCCAGTCGGCCACGTGGATGGTGTCCTCGTCGTGCTCGACCACGATGAGGGTGTTGCCCAGGTCGCGCAGGCGCGTGAGGGTCTCGATGAGGCGGCGGTTGTCGCGCTGGTGCAGTCCGATGCTCGGCTCGTCGAGCACGTAGAGCACGCCCACCAGGCCCGACCCGATCTGCGTGGCCAGGCGGATGCGCTGCGCCTCACCGCCCGACAGCGTTCCGGAGGCCCTGTCGAGCGACAGGTAGGTGAGGCCGACGTCGACGAGGAACTGGACGCGCGCCAGCACCTCCTTGAGGACGGCGGCGGCGATCTGCGCCTCCCGGGCGGTGAGCTCGAGGGTGTCGAGCCACCCGCGCAGCTCGGCGACCGGCAGGGCGCAGGCCTGGGCGATGGACTTTCCGCCCACCGTGACGGCCAGCACCTCGGGGCGCAGGCGCGCGCCGCCGCAGACGCGGCACGGGACCTCGCGCATGTAGCCCTCGAGGCGCTCGCGCGAGCTGTCGGACTCGGTCTCGGAGTGGCGTCGCTTGATGAAGGGCAGGACGCCCTCGAAGCCGGTGGTGTACGAGCGCTCGCGCCCCCAGCGGTTCTTGTAGGTGACGTGCACCTCGTAGCCCTCGCCGTTCAGCAGCGCCTGCGTGGCGCGCTCCGGCAGGGCCCGCCACGGGACGTCGACGGAGAAGCCGAGCTGCTGGGCCAGGCCGCCGATGAGCCGCTGGTGGTACTCGCTGCTGCCGGCCCCGTTCCAGGGGGCGATCGCCCCCTCGGCGAGGGTCTGGTCGGGGTCGGGGACGACCAGCTCGGGGTCGACCTCGAGGCGCGTGCCGATGCCCGAGCACTCCGGGCAGGCGCCGTAGGGGGCGTTGAAGGAGAAGGTGCGCGGCTCGACCTCCTCCAGTGCGAGGGGGTGGTCGTTGGGGCAGGCGAGCTTCTCCGAGAAGCGCATCACCGTCGGGCCGTCGGACGACGCGCTGCTCTCCTCGCCGTCGGCCGGCTTCCGCTCGACCAGCTCCACGAGGAGCACGCCGTCCGCCAGGCCGAGGGCGGTCTCCACGGAGTCGGTGAGGCGTCGCTGCACGCCCTCGCGCATGACGAGGCGGTCGACCACCACCTCGATGGTGTGCTTCTTGCGCTTGTCGAGGGTCGGGCGGCTCGCGGCGTCGCTCAGCTGCAGCGTCTCGCCGTCCACCCGCACCCGGGCGTAGCCCTTGGCCTGCAGGTCGGTGAACAGGTCGACGAACTCGCCCTTGCGGCCGCGGACCACGGGCGCCAGCACCTGGAACCGCGTCGTCTCCGGGAGCTCCAGGAGCCTGTCGACGATCTGCTGCGGGGTCTGGCGCGCCACCGGCTCCCCGCAGGTCGGGCAGTGCGCGCGCCCCGCCCGCGCCCACAGCAGGCGCAGGTAGTCGTAGATCTCGGTGATCGTGCCGACGGTGGAGCGGGGGTTGCGGCTGGTCGACTTCTGATCGATCGAGACCGCGGGCGAGAGCCCCTCGATGAAGTCGACGTCGGGCTTGTCCATCTGGCCCAGGAACTGGCGGGCGTAGGCGGACAGCGACTCGACGTAGCGGCGCTGGCCCTCGGCGAAGATCGTGTCGAACGCCAGGCTGGACTTGCCCGAGCCCGACAGGCCCGTGAACACGATCATCGCGTCGCGGGGGAGGTCCAGGGAGACGTCCTTGAGGTTGTGCTCACGGGCGCCTTGCACGACGAGTCGATCCACGGACGTCAACTGTAGGTCGCACCACCGACAGCGCGACCGAGCGCGCGACGGCGGGCGACCTGGGTCACACCCGCCGCCGCACCAGGGGTCACACGGCGGGGAAGGTCTCGGTGGGCTCGGGGCCGCCGCTGCCGGCCGGGTAGGTCTCCAGCGGCACCTCGTCGGCCTCCCACGCGGCGATGACGGGGGCGAGGATCCGCCAGCAGTCCTCGGCGGTGTCGCCGCGCACCGACAGCAGCGGGTCGCCGTCGAGCACGCCGGCGAGGACCTCGCCGTAGGCCGGCAGCTGGGAGTCGCCCAGCTGCGCGCTCAGGGTGGCCTCCTCGAGGTCGAAGGGGTCGCCCTCGGCGTTCACCGTCAGGTCGAGGTTGATGGTCCCCGGCTTGAACGAGAGCCTCAGCCTCGTGGGGCGCGCCTCGCCGCGCAGGCCCTCCATGAGGTGGGGCACCGGCTTGAAGGTGATGACCGCCTCCTTGCGGGCCCGCCCCAGGCCCTTGCCCGATCGCAGCCGGAACGGCACGCCCGCCCAGCGCCAGGTGTCGACGTGCAGCACCACCTCGGCGAGGGTCTCGGTCTGGCGAGAGGGGTCGACGCCGTCCTCGGACTGGTAGTCGGGCAGGTCGCGCTCCCCCATGCGCCCGGCCGTGTAGACGGCTCGCCGGCTGGCCTCCTGCGGGGAGCCGGCCAGGCGCGTGGCCCGCAGCAGCTGGGCCTTGCGGTCCCGGAACTCGCGCTCGTCGAGGGCGGCGGGGGCGTCCATGGCGAGCACGGCGAGCACCTGCAGCAGGTGGCTCTGGATCATGTCCTTCAGCGCGCCGGCCCTGTCGTAGTACCGGGCCCTGCCCTCGAGGCCGAGGTCCTCGTCGTAGACGACGTCCACCCGCTCGACGTGGCTGGCGTTCCACGTCGGCTCGAAGAGCCGGTTGGCGAAGCGCACGCCGAAGACGTTGAGCACCGCGGAGGTGCCCAGGAAGTGGTCGACCCGGTGCACGTGCTCCTCGGGGACGAGCTGGGCGACCACCTCGTTGAGGTGGTGGGCCGAGGCCTCGTCGGAGCCGAACGGCTTCTCCATGACCAGCCGGGTGCTCTCCGGCAGCTGCTTGCCGACGAGGTTCTCGCAGGCCGTGGCCGTGATGGCGGGTGGGAGGGCGAAGTAGACCGCCACCGGGGCGGTGCAGGAGTGCAGGAGGTCGGTCAGCGCGTCCGGGTCGGTGACGTCCACCTGCCGGTAGCGGCTGGCGTCGCGGACGGCGCACACCGCCTCCCAGCCTCCGGGGCGGTCGGCGTCCTCGTGGTGCTCCGCGTCGGCGAAGGCCTTCGTGACGACCTCGCGCCAGCGGTCGTCGTCCCAGTCCTCCGAGCCCGCCCCCACCAGCTGCAGGGACGCCCCGTGGCCGTGGCCCGGGTCCTCGTTGCGGTCGGAGACGAGCAGGCGGGCCAACCCGGGCAGCAGGAGGCGGGAGGCGAGGTCACCGCTGGCGCCCAGCACCAGCAGGGTGGCGACGGGGTCGCCGCCGGAGTGGCCCCGCGCTCCGGAGGCCCCGTGGCCGCCGCCGCCGGGCTGCTCGGGTCCGCTGCTGCCGCCGCGACCGCTCTCGGTACCGCCGGTCGCCTGCTCCTCGCGCTCGCTCACGGCCCTCAGCCTGCCGAAGATCGGGGACGGGTGCACGATGACGCCGTGCCAGCGACCACCACCGACCAGCAGTCCGACCAGCAGTCCGACCAGCGAGCCGACCAGCGAGCCGACCAGCCGCGGCACTGGATCGAGGACTACGCCCTCGTGGGCGACTGCCACACCGCGGCCCTGGTGAGCGAGCGCGGGTCGATCGACTGGATGTGCCTGCCGCGGTTCGACTCTCCCGCGGCGTTCGCGGCGCTGCTGGGGACCCGCGAGCACGGCCACTGGACCATCGCGCCGCCCGAGGACGGGCCGGCGGTGGTGTCGGTGGAGCGCGCCTACGAGGGCGACTCCTTCCTGCTGCGCACCCGGTGGACGCTGGAGGACGGCGGCGTGGTGGACGTCGTCGACTGCATGCCCATGGGGGACCGGCGCGCCGACCTCGTGCGGCGGGTGGTCGGTGTGTCGGGTGACGTGGAGCTGCGCCAGGAGCTGGTGATCCGCTTCGGGTACGGCTCGGTGGTGCCGTGGGTCCGCCGGGTGGGCGGCAAGGGTGACGCGGCGAAGGGGCTGCTGGCCAGCGCCGGCCCGGACGCGGTGCTGCTGCGGACCACCGGCAAGCTGCCCAAGGCGAAGGGGCGCACCCACGTCGGCAAGGTCAAGGTGTCCGCGGGGCAGGTGGTCGACACCGTGCTCACCTGGTACCCGTCCCACCGCGAGCCGCCGGCGGCGATGTCCGTCTCCGACCGCCTCGAGGCCACCCGCCGGTGGTGGCACGAGTGGGCGGCGCGCGGCGACGGTCCGGCGGCGGAGGGTCCGTACGCCGCCGCCGTCGTCCGCTCCCTGCTGGTGCTGCGGGCCCTCACCCACGAGGACACCGGCGGCATCGTCGCGGCCGCCACGACGTCGCTGCCCGAGATGCCCGGAGGCACCCGCAACTGGGACTACCGCTTCTGCTGGCTGCGCGACGCGGCCCTCACGCTCGAGGCGCTCCTGGAGCACGGGTACACCGAGGAGGCGCGGGAGTGGCGGGGGTGGCTGCTGCGCGCCATCGCCGGAGACCCCGAGGACGTGCAGATCATGTACGCGGTGGACGGCGCGCGGGACCTGCCCGAGCGCGAGCTGGACCACCTGCCCGGCTTCGGCGGCGCGAAGCCGGTGCGGATCGGCAACGGCGCGGTCGAGCAGTACCAGGCGGACGTGCTCGGCGAGGTGATGGTGGCGCTCGACGCCGCGCGCCGCGCGGGGCTGGCGGAGGACGAGTTCTCCTGGCCGATGCAGCGCGCCCTCCTCGACTTCGTGGTGTCGCACAGCGACCGCAAGGACTCCGGCATCTGGGAGATGCGCGGGCCGGAGCAGTTCTACGTGCACTCACGGGTCATGGTGTGGGCCGCGCTGGACCGCGGCGTGCGCGCCGTGCGCGAGAGGGGCCTCGACGGGCCCGCGGAGCAGTGGGAGGTCCTGCGCGACCAGGTGCGCGACGAGGTCCTCGAGCACGGCGTCGACACCGGGACGCCCGACCGACCCGGTCGCGGCTGCTTCGTGCAGCACTACGGGACGCGCGAGGTGGACGCCTCGCTGCTGCAGCTGCCTCAGGTGGGCTTCGTCGAGCCCGACCACCCGGCGATGCTCGCCACCGTGGCCGCGATCGAGTCCGACCTCCTGCCGGACGGGCTGGTGCTGCGCTACCGCACCGAGGCGTCCTCCGACGGCCTCCCCCCCGGCGAGCACCCGTTCCTGGCCTGCTCGTTCTGGCTCGTGGAGCAGTACGCCCGCAGCGGCCGGGCCGAGGCCGGGCACGCCCTCATGCGCCGCCTGCTGGAGCTGCGCAACGACGTCGGCCTGCTCTCCGAGGAGTATGACGTGCACGGGGGCCACCAGCTGGGCAACACTCCGCAGGCGCTGTCCCACCTGGCGCTCGTGAGAGCGGCGGACGCGCTGGCCGCGGCGGACCAGCGCGCAGGACGGCCCGACGGACAGGAGCTGGAGCGCTGATGCTGGACCTGCGGACGGTCTCGGTGGGGCCGATGGACAACCGCGCCCACCTGCTGACGGACGCCGTGCCGGGAGGCAGCGGCGCCTGGCTGCTCGTCGACGCGGCGGCCGAGCCCGACCGGCTCCTGGAGCTGCTGGAGGAGGCCCTGCCGGCGGAGCGCCGGGGCCAGGGCCTGGTGGTGACGACGCACCGCCACGACGACCACACCGGCGCCCTCGTCCGCTTCGCGGCCGCCACCGGCGCCACCACCGCGGCTGGCGACGACGACGCCGACGCGCTGCCGCTGGCGCCCGACCGCCGCCTGCGCCACGGCGACGTCGTGCGCGTCGGCGAGCACGAGCTGGGCGTCACGGCCCTGCGCGGTCACACACCGGGGTCGGTGGCGCTGCTGCTGCCGGCGGGGGCGCTGCCCGGGGCCGAGGGCGAGGTGGCGCACCTGTTCACCGGTGACTCCCTGTTCCCGGGCGGGCCGGGCAGGACGTGGTCGCCGGAGGACTTCACCTCGCTCATGGACGACCTGGAGGAGCGCGTCTTCGCCGTCCTGCCCGACAGCACCGTGGTGCACCCCGGCCACGGGGAGACCACGACGCTCGGCGCCGAGAGGCCGCGCCTGGGCGAGTACCGGGCGCGCGGCTGGTGACCTCCCCCTGAGACGACCCGGCACGGTCTGAGAACGTCGTGCGCACGCAAGGGGCCGTCGTCCTCCCCCGCGGGGAGGACGACGGCCCTTGCCGGTCGTGCCGTCGACGGGGGCCGTCAGGCCCTCAGGCCTTCTCGCCCCGGCGCTCCAGCTGGCGGCTGCGCAGCAGGCTCGCCACCGTGGTGATGGCCAGGACGGCCACGATGAACACCAGCGAGACCCAGATCGGGACCTCCGGGGCCCACGGGAACGGCTCGCCGCCGTTGAGGAACGGCAGCTCGTTGGTGTGCAGCGCCTCCAGCACCAGCTTCACGCCGATGCCGCCGAGCACCACCGCCAGTCCGATGGACAGGTAGACGAGCCGGTCCAGCAGACCGCCCAGCAGGAAGTACAGCTGGCGCAGCCCCATGAGCGCGAAGAGGTTGGCGGTGAACACGATGAACGGGTCCTCGGTGAGGCCGAAGATCGCCGGGATCGAGTCGAGCGCGAACAGCAGGTCGGTGCTGCCGATGGCGAAGAACACGATGACCATCGGGGTGAACAGCTTCTTGCCGTCCACCACGGTGCGGACCTTCGCGCCGTCGTAGTGCTCGCTGAGGGGCAGCACCTTCCGCATCCGGCGGATGAGGACGTTGTCCTCGTACTCCTCGTCCTCGTCCCTGTCGAGCACCAGCTTGACCGCGGTGTAGATGAGGAACGCGCCGAAGATGTAGAACACCCAGCTGAACTGCTCGATGACCGCTGCCCCGAGCAGGATGAAGATCCCTCGCAGCACCAGCGCGATGAGGATGCCCACCATGAGGACCTTCTGCTGGTCCTCCGCGGGCACCGCGAACCTCGACATGATGATGACGAAGACGAAGAGGTTGTCGACGCTGAGCGAGTACTCGGTGATCCACCCGGCGAAGAACTCCGACGCCGGTTCGGTGCCTCCGCCGGGGATGAGGAGCATGACCACGCCGAAGACGATGGCGAGGGCCACGTAGAAGGAGACCCACAGGGCGCTCTCCTTGGTGGACGGCACGTGGGGCCGCCGCCCGACGACCAGCAGGTCGGCGAGCAGCAGCCCCACGAGCGCGATGAGAGTGCCGACCTCGAACCAGGTCGGCAGCTCCTGCACCGTCAGCCGTCCTGGCGGGTGGAGCCTGTGCCGGCTCCAGTGGTGCTGCTCATCGTGTTCCCCTCACGCTCGGAGTCCTTGCCGGCGCCCGACTGCGAGTCCTTCTTGGACTTGCGCAGGCTCAGCACCGTGGTGACTGCGAGCGCGACGACGATGAACCCTAGCGACACGGGCGTGGAGATCTCCGGGATGGCGGTGATGTGCTCGCCGCCGTTGAGGAACGGCAGCTCGTTCTCGTGCATGGCGTGGATGATCAGCTTGGCGCCGATGAAGGCGAGGATCGCGGCGAGGCCGTAGTGCAGGTACACGAGGCGGTCGAGGAGGCCGTCGATGAGGAAGTACAGCTGACGCAGGCCGAGCAGCGAGAACGCGTTGGCGGCGAAGACCAGGTAGGCCTCCTGGGTGAGGCCGAAGATGGCCGGGATCGAGTCGACGGCGAAGATCAGGTCGGCCGTCCCGATGGCGATGATCACGACGAGCATCGGGGTGACGAACCGCTTGCCGTCGATCTTCGTCGTGAACTTGTCGCCGTGGTAGTCGTCGGTGGTCGGCAGCACGCGCTTGGTGAAGCGCAGGACCGCGTTCTCCTTGAACTCCTCGTCGTGGTCGTTCTGGGCCCTCACCTGGGCGATCGCCGTGTAGATGAGGATGGCGCCGAAGATCCAGAAGATCCAGGAGAAGTTCTGGATGGCCGCGGCACCCACCGCGATGAAGATGCCGCGGAGCACGATGGCGATGGCGATGCCGATGAGCAGCACCTTCTGCTGGTACTCGCGCGGGACGCCGAAGCTGCCGAGGATCAGCACGAACACGAAGAGGTTGTCGACGCTGAGCGCCTTCTCCGTGATGTACCCGGCGAAGTACTCCCCGCCGTACTGCCCGCCGTAGAAGACGAGGATGCCCAGGCCGAAGAGCACGGCGATGCCCACGTACGCCGCGGACCAGATGGCGGCCTCGCGGATGGTCGGGGCGTGCGGCGTGCGCACGTGCCCGACGAAGTCGTACACGATCATGCCGAGGATGGCGGCGAGGGTGGCTCCCCACAGCCAGAGGGGGACGTCCATCAGAACCTCCGGTTTTCGAGCTGATGCGAAATGACCGGAGGTCTCTCCCACTGCCGGCGGTGGGCCGGTCAGCCGCAGGCCCGGGTCCCGGCACCGACCGGGATCCGTGATGACGGACCTGCGCGCAGGGATACTCCCCTCACGTTCTCTTTACCGTACCTTGAACATCCGCCCGCGGCACGCTGTGACGATCAGACGGGCGAGCCGCCCGCCCGCCGCCCGCGCGACCAGCCCGTCAGACGGTCGTGGCCCGCTGCATGCCCCGCAGCTCGCGCTTGAGGTCGCCGATCTCGTCGCGCAACCGCGCCGCCAGCTCGAACTGCAGCTCCGCGGCCGCGGCGTGCATCTGGTCGGACAGCTGCTGGATGAGGTCGGACAGCTCGGCGCCCGCCATGCCCGCGGTCGAACGGCCCTCGGCCCCCTTCGACGCCATGCCGGGGACGGGCGCCTTCCCCCGCGACTGCTGACGCCCACCACCACCGAGCAGCGCGGCCGTGTCGGCGTCCTCCCGGGCGATGAGGTCGGTGATGTCCGCGATCTTCTTGCGCAGCGGCATCGGGTCGACACCGCGCTCGCGGTTGTAGGCGATCTGCTTCTCGCGGCGGCGGTTGGTCTCGTCGATGGCCTGCTCCATCGACGGCGTCACCCGGTCCGCGTACATGTGCACCTGGCCGGAGACGTTGCGGGCCGCGCGGCCGATGGTCTGGATGAGCGAGCGCGCCGAGCGCAGGAAGCCCTCCTTGTCGGCGTCGAGGATGCTCACCAGGCTCACCTCCGGCAGGTCGAGGCCCTCGCGGAGCAGGTTGATGCCCACGAGCACGTCGTAGTCGCCCTGGCGCAGCTCGCGCAGCAGCTCCACGCGGCGCAGCGTGTCGACCTCGGAGTGCAGGTAGCGCACCCGCACGCCCTGGTCCAGCAGGTAGTCGGTGAGGTCCTCGGCCATCTTCTTGGTGAGCGTGGTGACCAGGACGCGCTCGTCCTTGGCCGCGCGCTCGCGGATCTGCCCGAGCAGGTCGTCGATCTGGCCCTTCGTGGGCCGCAGCACCACCTGCGGGTCGATGAGGCCCGTGGGGCGGATGACCTGCTCGACGAACTCCCCCCCGACGCGCGACATCTCGTAGTCGCCGGGGGTGGCCGACAGGTAGACCGTCTGCCCGATCCGCTCGAGGAACTCCTCCCACGTCAGCGGGCGGTTGTCCATGGCGGAGGGCAGGCGGAAGCCGTGGTCGACCAGGGTGCGCTTGCGGCTCATGTCGCCCTCGTACATGGCGCCGATCTGCGGCACGGTGACGTGGGACTCGTCGATGACGAGCAGGAAGTCCTCGGGGAAGTAGTCGAGCAGCGTGTGCGGGGCGGTGCCGGGAGCGCGGCCGTCGATGTGGCGGGAGTAGTTCTCGATCCCGGCGCACGTGCCGACCTGGCGCATCATCTCGATGTCGTAGGTGGTCCTCATGCGCAGCCGCTGGGCCTCGAGCAGCTTGCCCTGCGCCTCCATCTCGGCCAGGCGGGACGCCAGCTCGGCCTCGATGGTGCCGATGGCCCGCTCCATGCGCTCTGGCCCTGCGACGTAGTGCGTGGCCGGGAAGAGGTGCATCGTCTGCTCGTCGCGCAGCACCTCGCCGGTGAGGGGGTGCAGCAGGTAGAGCTTCTCGATCTCGTCACCGAACATCTCGATGCGGATCGCGTGCTCCTCGTACACCGGGATGATCTCGATCGTGTCACCCCGGACGCGGAAGGTGCCGCGGGTGAACGACAGGTCGTTGCGGGTGTACTGCATGGTGACGAACTGGCGGAGCAGGTCGTCCCGCTCGACGGTGTCCCCGACCTTCAGCGTCACCATCCTGTCGACGTACTCCTGCGGCGTGCCCAGGCCGTAGATGCACGAGACCGACGCCACCACGACGACGTCGCGGCGGGTCAGCAGCGAGTTGGTCGCCGAGTGCCTCAGCCGCTCGACCTCCTCG
The DNA here is from genome assembly GCF_008041935.1 of Quadrisphaera setariae. NCBI lineage: Bacteria > Bacillati > Actinomycetota > Actinomycetes > Kineosporiales > Kineosporiaceae > Quadrisphaera > Quadrisphaera setariae. The sequence continues at coordinate 276,490 of NZ_VKAC01000002.1, read as the reverse complement.
TTGATGGAGGAGTCCTTCTCGATGTAGGTGTCGGACTGCGGGACGTACGCCTCGGGCTGGTAGTAGTCGTAGTACGAGACGAAGTACTCGACGGCGTTGTTCGGCAGCAGCTCGCGGAACTCGTTCGCCAGCTGCGCGGCGAGGGTCTTGTTGGGCGCCAGCACCAGCGTCGGCCGCTGCAGCTGCTCGATCGTCCACGCCGTGGTCGCGGACTTGCCGGTGCCCGTGGCGCCCAGCAGCACGACGTCCTTCTCACCGGCGCGGATGCGGCGGGTGATGTCGGCGATGGCTGTCGGCTGGTCACCGGCGGGCGAGAACTCGGACTCGACGGTGAAGGGCGCGACGCGACGCTGGAGATCGGTGACCGGGCGCATGGTGACAGTCTGAACGCCGGGTCTGACATCCGCTGTTCCCAGCAGGTGCCCACCAGGTGCCCGACGATCACGACGCGCGGGACAGCACCTCGGCGATGAACTCGGTCTTGCCTGCCGCGTAGCTGTCGATGTCGCGGTGCTTCAGCGCCAGACCGCGCTTGAGCAGTGCGTACGCCTCGCGGGCGTGCGGGTCGGCGCGCAGGGCGTCGCGGAAGGCCAGCACCTCGCGCGCCTCGGGGTTGGCGGCGTCGCGCACGTGGCAGTTGACGAGCCTGCCCGGGTCGGCGTTCGCGGCGAAGGCCTTCGGCACGCGCCGGTAGGCCTCGCCCCCCTGGCCCCGGCGCGACGTCGGCTCGTCCCACCACTCCCCCGCCTCCGCCACGAGCCCGGCGGAGCGCAGGTCTGCGGCCACCTCCCGGGCCGTCGCGAGGTCCGCGCAGACGACCTGCAGGTCGATGCAGTCCTTCGCCAGCAGGCCGGGCACCGCCGTCGAGCCGGTGTGCTGCACGTCCAGCGCGCGCCCCCCCGCGGCCCGCGCGACGCGCGCCACCAGACGCTCCCCCGCCACCGCCCACGCCGGGTCCGCCGGCACGAGCACCGGGTGGTCCGGGCGCGGCGCCCGCACACCGGTGCGCAGGTGCTCCTCGAACGGCGACAGCCGCTCGACCCACAGCCCCCTCAGCTGGTCCGCCAGGTCCTCCGGGGAGCCGGAGCCGTCGAGCAGCACGTCGGACGCGGTGCGGCGGGCGTCGTCGTCGGCCTGCGCCGCGACGCGGGCGCGCGCGTCGTCGTCCGCCATCCCGCGGCCCTCCACGAGCCGGCGCAGCCGCACCCCCTCGTCCGCCATGACCGCCAGCACGAGGTGGTACCAATCCGTGCGGCGCAGCTCCACGAGCAGCGGGATGTCATGGACGACGACGGCGGTGGGGTCGGCCGCCACCGCCGCGGCCACGAGGGCCTCGGTGCGCTCCAGCACCAGGGGGTGGGTGATCGCCTCCAGCGCCCGACGCCGCTGCGGGTCCGCGAAGACCACCCGCCCCAGCGCCGGGCGGTCGAGCGCTCCGTCGGCACCCAGCACGCCCTCCCCGAACTCGGCGACGACGGCGGCGAGCCCGGGCGTGCCCGGCGCGACCACCTCCCGCGCGATGGCGTCGGCGTCGACCACCACCGCCCCCAGGTCCCGCAGCGCGGCGGCCGCCGTGCTCTTGCCCGCACCCACGCCACCGGTCAGCCCCACGAACAGCACCCGGTGACCCTACGGCGGGGACGGCCGGACACGGGCGAGGCCCCGCACCCCCTGGGAAGGGGCTGCGGGGCCTCGTCGTGCGTGAGCGAGCGCTCAGCGGTGGTCAGCCGCCGGTGAGCTTCTCGCGCAGAGCGGCCAGCGCCTCGTCGGAGGCCAGGGTGCCCTCCGCCGCGGGGCCGCTGGAGCGGCTCGAGCTGGTGGACTCCGCCGGAGCCGAGCTGGAGTAGCTCGTCGCGGCCGACTCGCCGGAGGTCGCTGCCTCGGCGTCGCGCTCGCGCGCCTCGGCGACCTGCTTGCGGTGCGCCTCCCAGCGGGCGTGGGCCTCGGCGTACTGCCGCTCCCACTCCTCGCGCTGGCGCTCGAAGCCCTCGAGCCAGTCGTTGGTCTCGGGGTCGAAGCCCTCGGGGTACTTGTAGTTCCCCGCCTCGTCGTACTCCGCGGCCATGCCGTACAGCGACGGGTCGAAGTCGTCCGACTCGGTGTCGACGCCCTGGTTCGCCTGCTTGAGCGACAGGGAGATGCGGCGGCGCTCGAGGTCGATGTCGATGACCTTGACGAAGATGTCGTCACCGACGTTGACGACCTGCTCCGGCAGCTCCACGTGGCGCTCGGCCAGCTCGGAGATGTGCACCAGGCCCTCGATGCCCTCCTCGACGCGCACGAACGCACCGAACGGGACGAGCTTGGTGACCTTGCCCGGCACGACCTGGCCGATCGCGTGGGTCCGGGCGAACTGCTGCCACGGGTCCTCCTGGGTCGCCTTCAGCGACAGGGAGACGCGCTCGCGGTCCATGTCGACGTCGAGGACCTCGACCTTGACCTCCTGGCCGACCTCGACCACCTCGGAGGGGTGGTCGATGTGCTTCCAGGACAGCTCCGAGACGTGCACCAGGCCGTCCACGCCGCCGAGGTCGACGAAGGCGCCGAAGTTGACGATCGAGGACACGACGCCCGGGCGGACCTGACCGCGCTGCAGGGTCTGCAGGAAGTTCTGGCGGACGGCCGACTGGGTCTCCTCCAGCCAGGCGCGGCGCGACAGGACCACGTTGTTGCGGTTCTTGTCGAGCTCGATGATCTTCGCCTCGAGCTGCTGGCCCACGTAGGGGGCCAGGTCGCGCACGCGGCGCATCTCGACGAGGGAGGCCGGCAGGAAGCCGCGCAGGCCGATGTCGAGGATGAGGCCGCCCTTGACGACCTCGATGACGGTGCCGGTGACGACCCCGTCCTCGTCCTTCAGCTTCTCGATCGTGCCCCAGGCGCGCTCGTACTGAGCCCGCTTCTTGGACAGGATGAGGCGGCCTTCCTTGTCCTCCTTCTGGAGGACGAGGGCCTCGACCTCGTCACCGACGCCGACGACCTCGCTGGGGTCGACGTCGTGCTTGATGGACAGCTCGCGCGAGGGGATGACGCCCTCGGTCTTGTAGCCGATGTCGAGGAGGACCTCGTCGCGGTCGACCTTGACGATGGTGCCGGAGACGATGTCCCCGTCGTTGAAGTACTTGATCGTCTCGTCGATCGCGGCGAGCAGCTCTTCGGCGGTGCCGATGTCGTTGATGGCGACCTGGGGAGCGCTCGACGTCGGGAGGGTGGCGGTCATGAAGGGGTGGGCTCCGATGCGGACAGGGAATGAGTGGTGGACGGTTGACGGGAGCGACGCTCGCGCGACCACCACGGGGAGTAGCACCGGAAAGCACACCCTCTGCACCGCAGCGGCCGGCGCTGCTGACATCGACCCCGCCCGGCGGGACCTGTGACAGCGCACGACACACCCAGCGGAGAGACTACCGGAATGAGCGGATCCCTTTCCAGCGCGGGCTACGGCCACGCCGGCAGCGACGAGAGCGTGCGCGCCAGCCGGAGCCACTGGGACGGCGCCTCCCGCACCTACCTCGAGGAGCACGGGGACACCCTGGGGACCGACGTGCTCGTCTGGGGCCCCGAGGGGCTCACCGAGGACGAGGCGCACCTGCTCGGGGACCCCGCCGACCTCGCCGGCACCGTCGTCCTCGAGGTCGGCTGCGGTGCGGGCCAGGGGTCGCGCTGGGCGGCCCGCCACGGCGCCCGGCCCGTCGGGGTGGACCTGTCCGCCGGCATGCTCGCCCGCAGCCGGGCCCTGGACGCCGCCACGGGCGCGTCGGTGCCGGTCCTGCAGGCCGACGCCGGGGCCATCCCGCTGGCCGGCGGCAGCGCCGCGGTGGCCTTCTCGGCCTACGGCGCTCTGCCCTTCACCGCCGACGCCGCCGGCGTGCTCGCCGAGGTGCACCGGGTGCTCCGGCCGGGCGGGCGGTGGACCTTCTCCGTCAGCCACCCCGTGCGGTGGGCGTTCCCGGACGACCCCGGACCCCGGGGCCTGGTGGCGGAGCGCTCCTACTTCGACAGGACTCCCTACGTGGAGCGGGACGACGACGGCGCGCTCCTGTACGCCGAGCACCACCGCACCCTCGGCGACTGGGTGCGCATGCTGCGCGCCGCCGGCTTCGGGCTGCTCGACCTGGTGGAGCCGGAGTGGAGCCACCCGGAGCAGCCCACCTGGGGCGGCTGGAGCGCGCTGCGCGGCGAGCACCTGCCCGGCACCGCCGTCTTCGTCTGCGAGCGGCTCAGCCGCTGACCGCCGGAGGGGACTCCGGGACCGCCGCGCCCACGACCGGCTCCCGGGCGGGCGGGGGCGGCAGCGGGTCCACGTGGTGGAAGGCCGCGGTCCACGCCTCCTGCGGGTGCGGCTGCGCGGTCCCAGCGCCGACGCTCAGCGTCAGTGCGCTCACCGGGTCGTCGGCCTGGGCGGCGCCAGGGCGACGGCGCCGGTGCTGGCTGCCGTCCAGGCGAGCGTGACGCACGCCGTGAGGACGAGCTGCAGCTGCGCGTGCGGGTGCAGGACGACCACCGTCATCACCGCGATGAGCACCGCGTTGAGCGGGGTGAGCGGGGTGAGCGCACCGGTGAGGATGCTGACCACCGTGACCGCCGTGCAGAGGACCACCCCTGCGACGAGGACGCTCGCCGCCGCCGTCCACGTGCGGCTCGCCCGTACGGCGATGATCGCAGCGGTGGCCGCGGTGAGCAGGACGGCGCTGGTGACCAGGCCACCGAGCGCTGCGGACAGCCCGCCGGCCTGCTGCACCTGGTCCAGCACCGCCCACGCGTTGTAGACCAGCCCGGCTGCGCAGACCACCTGCACGTCGCGCCGCAGCACCCGCTGGCCGCTGGCCCGGAAGCGCTGCTCCTGCGCGTCGTCGACGAGGACGCCGGTCCACCGCGCCACCACCGGACGACCGGCGTGCGGCTCGGAGCCGGCACCGTCGTGCGCGCGGGACTCCACGCCCCTCCACCGGCAGACCGGCCCGGCGGCGCAGCAGGCGCCGCACGCCGTCACCCGGTCGGTCCGCCACCCGTCAGGCGGCGGACCGCCTCGGCGTCAGTGACCGGCCTCGTGCCACGACGCCCCGACGCCCACCGACACGTCCAGCGGAACGGACAGCCGGGTGCGCTCCTGCACCCGCGTGCCCATCTCCTCGCGCAGCAGGGCCTCCACGGCCTCCCGCTCCCCCGGGGCGACGTCGACGACGAGCTCGTCGTGCACCTGCAGCAGCAGGCGCGAGCGCAGGTCCTGGCTGCGCAGGGCGCGCTCCACGCCGAGCATCGCCAGCTTGATGACGTCGGCGGCAGAGCCCTGGATGGGGGCGTTGAGGGCCATCCGCTCCGCGATCTCGCGGCGCTGGCGGTTGTCGCTGGTGAGGTCGGGCAGGTAGCGGCGGCGGCCGAGCACGGTCTCGGTGAACCCGGTGGCGCGAGCCTCCTCCACGACGCCGCGCAGGTAGTCGCGCACGCCGCCGAAGCGCGCGAAGTAGTCGTCCATGAGGCCGCGGGCCTCGTCGACCGGGATGGTCAGCTGGCGCGACAGCCCGAACGCCGACAGGCCGTAGGCCAGCCCGTAGGACATCGCCTTGATCTTGGCGCGCATCTCGCCGGTGACGTCGGCCGGCTCCACGCCGAAGACGCGGGCGCCGACGAAGCGGTGCAGGTCCTCCCCGGAGCGGAACGCCTCGATGAGGCCCTCATCGCCCGAGAGGTGCGCCATGATCCGCATCTCGATCTGGCTGTAGTCAGCTGTGAGCAGCACCTCGGCGTCCCTGCCGACGACGAACGCCTCCCGGATCCGACGGCCCTCGGCGGTGCGGATGGGGATGTTCTGCAGGTTCGGGTCCGTGGACGACAGGCGCCCCGTGGCCGCGATGGTCTGCTGGAACGTCGTGTGGATGCGCCCGTCGGCGGCGACGGACTTCAGCAGCCCCTCCACGGTCTGGCGCAGCCGGGAGGCGTCGCGGTGGCGCAGCAGGTGGTCGAGGAAGGGGTGGGGCTGGCGGACGTTGAGGTCGGCCAGGGCCTCGGCGTCGGTGGTGTACCCGGTCTTGGTGCGCTTGGTCTTGGGCATGCCCAGCTGCTCGAAGAGCACCACCTGCAGCTGCTTCGGCGACCCGAGGTTGATCTTCTGGCCGCCGATGGCGGCGTAGGCCTCCTCGGCGGCGTCGGCGACCACCTCGGCGAACTCGCCCTCGAGGCGCTCCAGCGCCGTCGTGTCGACCGCGATGCCGTCGGCCTCCATCTGCGCCAGCAGAGGCACCAGCGGGAGCTCGAGGTCACGCAGCAGGGCCGTGCCCCCGCGCTGCTCGACCTGCTGGGCGAGGACCTGCGACAGCTCCAGGGTCGCGGCCGCGCGCACGCACGCGAGCTGTCCCTCGTCGGGGCCGCTGGCGTCCCCGTCGAGGTCGAGCACGCCCTGCTCCTCCCCGGGGTCGGAGGAGCCCTCGTCGACGCGCAGCTCGCGCTGCAGGAACCTCACCGCGAGGTCGGCCAGGTCGTAGCTGCGCTGGTCCGGCTGGCACAGGTAGGCCGCCAGCGCCGTGTCGGCCGACAGACCCTCCAGGGGCGTGCCCCGCTCGGCGAGGGCGTGGAGGGCGGTCTTGGCGTCGTGCAGGACCTTCGGCGCGCTCTCGTCGGCCAGCCAGGCCGCGAGCGCCGACTCGGCCTCCGGCGAGAGCTCGCGCAGGTCGAACCACGCGGTGGCGCCGTCGGCGCCCGCCAGGGCCAGGCCCCACGCGTCGCCGGCACCGCCGCTCCAGCGGCCCAGCACCGCCACGCCGGAGGCGGGACCGCCGGGAGCGGCGTGGGCGGCGAGCCAGGCGGCGGCGTCCTCACCGGCGGGGCGCTCGGCGCTGACGGCGAAGCCGCCGTCCACCTCGGGCTCGTCGGCGGACAGGGTGGCGAAGAGCCGGTCGCGCAGGACGCGGAACTCCAGGCCGTCGAAGACCCGGTGCACCTCCTCGCGGTCCCACGGGCGCACGGCGAGGTCGTCGACGACGACCGGAAGCTCCAGGTCGCGCACGGGGGCGTTGAGGCGCTTGTTGCGCAGCACCTGGTCGAGGTGGTCGCGCAGGGACTGGCCCGCCTTCCCGGTCAGGGACCCGACGCCCGCCACGAGGCCCTCCAGGTCGCCGTGGGCGGTGAGCCACTTGGCGGCGGTCTTGGGGCCGACGCCGGGCACGCCCGGGAGGTTGTCGCTGCTCTCGCCGACGAGCGCGGCGAGGTCCCCGTAGCGCTCCGGGCGCACCCCGTACTTCTCCTCGACGGCCGCCGGGGTCATGCGGGCGAGGTCGGAGACGCCCTTGCGGGGGTACAGGACGGTGGTGGCGTCGTCGACGAGCTGGAACGCGTCGCGGTCTCCGGTGACCACGAGCACCTCGGCGCCCTGCGCACGGGCGGCGCCCGTGAGGGTGGCGATGACGTCGTCGGCCTCGTAGCCCTCCTTGGTCACCACGCGGATGCGCAGCGCCGCGAGGACCTCCTTGACGAGGTCGACCTGGCCGAGGAACTCGGTGGGGGTGGACGCCCGCCCCGCCTTGTACTCGGGGTACTCCTCGGTGCGGAAGGTGCGCTTGGAGACGTCGAAGGCCACCCCGACGTGCGTGGGCGCCTCGTCGCGCAGGAGGTTGATGAGCATGGAGGTGAAGCCGTAGACGGCGTTGGTGACCTGGCCGGTGGAGGTGGAGAAGTTCTCCGCGGGCAGCGCGAAGAACGCGCGGTAGGCCAGGGAGTGCCCGTCGACCAGCAGCAGGCGCGGGCGGGGTCCGTCCAGCACGGCGTCGTCGCTGGTGGCGCTGCTCGTCGTCGTCACGTCTGCCAGCCTAGGCGGGGTGACCGACAGCCCGACCACCCTGACCGGCGTCCCGGCGGACCTCGCCGGCAACGCCGTCCTGCTCACCGCGGGCACGCTCATCGAGCGGATGGGCATCCGCCTGGACCTGAGCGACCCCTCCCGGCCCACCGGCACGATGCCGGTGGAGGGCAACACCCAGCCGTACGGGCTCCTGCACGGCGGCGCCTCGGTGGTGCTCGCCGAGACCCTCGGCTCCGTGGCGGCGGCGCTGGGCGCCGGCCCCGGGCGGGTGGCGGTGGGCGTGGACATCAACGCCACCCACCACCGCGCGGTGCGCTCCGGCGTGGTCACCGGTCGGACGGAGCCGCTGCACCAGGGGCGGACCACCGCGACCTACGAGGTCGTCGTCACCGACGAGCAGGGGCGGCGCGTGTGCACGTCCCGCATCACCTGCCAGCTGAGGGACGCCCCTCCGCGCTGACCCGCTGCCGCCCCGCGCCGGCCCGGGTCAGCCGGGCGCGCGGTCCAGCTGCCGGCGGCGGCGGGCGACCAGCTCGTCGAGGGCGGCGCGACGCCGGTCGCGCCGCACGCCGGCCGCCGGGCCCGCCGCGGCGAGCCGGGAGCGGAGCACCGGCAGCGGTGCCGAGCGGACCACCATCGGCCGGGCGAAGCCCAGGCGGGCCAGAAAGCGCTGCACGTCGCGCTGGCCGGACGCGGCCGCCGCGCTGACCTCGTCGGCCCCCGCGGCCTCCGCGCACGCGGCGGCCGCGGCCACGAGCTGGTGGCCGACGCCGCGGCGGCGCCAGGCCGGGTCGACCCACAGCTGCTCGACGTGGACGACGACGGCGGGGGCGGGCAGCACGACCTGCCCGCGGCGCAGCACCGCCAGACCCACCACCTCGGGACGCTCGCCGTCGGCCGACAGCGCCAGGAGGACGTCGACGTCGGGGTGGGCCAGCAGCGCAGCGACAGCCCCGGCCGAGGCGGTCGAGCCCTCCGGGGCCTCGGCCGCGGCGGCGAGGGGCTCGCGCTGGGCGGGCACCGGTGCGGCTCCGGGGGCCGCCGCCACCGCCTCCTGGAGCAGCGAGAGGTCGACCGGGTCGGCGGGGTCCGCTCGCCGCACCGCGAAGGTCCTGCTCGCCACCGCACCCTCCAGCTCGCGCACCGCTCCGGTCCCCCGCGGGAGAGTAGCCCTGCGGCCTGGTTGGGGGCACCCGTGCGGGGCCCCTCGTGCGCCCGGGGCTCCAGCCCCGCAGACTGCTGCATCACAGCCAGGTCACGGCTCAGCCAGCACGCCCACCTGGAAGTTATGCTCGCCCGCCCCTGACGACAGGCTGTGTGCCCCCACGACGACGTGCGGTGCACCACCCGCGCCACACCCCTTGGAGGTCCGCACCGTGCGGAGAACACCCCGACGAGCAGCCCAGGTGCTCCTGGGCCTCGTGCTCGCCGCGGCAGCACTGCTGGCCGTCCTGGTCGTCGGCGTCGCCGGCGCAGCACCGGCCACAGCTGCCGCCTCGCCCTCGGCGAGCCCGTCCGCTGCCGACCCCTCGGCCAGCGCGGGTGACGGCGCCGCGGCGAGCGGGCTGTCCATCAACGTCAGGGTCCGCACCGGCGACGGTGAGGACGTGCCCGGCGCCACGGTGCAGCTGCTGCAGGGCGGCCAGCAGGTCGCCACCGCGGAGACCGACGACCGCGGCACCGCCGCGCTGGCTGCCCCCTCTCCCGGCGACTACCAGGTCAAGCTCGACGTCGCCTCCCTGCCCTCGGCGGCCAAGGGCCTGGAGCCGCGCAGCGACACCATCGCCACCACCGTGCAGGAGGGCCTGGGCCGCACCGTGGCGTTCCGCCTGTCCGAGCCCGGCAGCGACGAGGCCGCCGGCGGCGCCTCCAGCAGCCAGGTCCTGCAGCGCATCGCGACGGGCCTGCGCTTCGGCCTGGTCATCGCCCTGGGCGCCATCGGCCTGTCGCTCATCTTCGGCACGACGGGCCTGACCAACTTCGCCCACTCCGAGCTCATCACCCTCGGTGCGCTCACCACCTACCTGTACACGGCGGTCGCCGGGCTGCCGTTCCTCCTCGCCGCGGCCCTCGGGCTGGTGAGCTGCGCGGTCTTCGGCTACCTCAACGACAGGGTGCTCTGGCAGCCGCTGCGGCGCCGCGGCACCGGGCTCATCGCCATGATGATCGTGTCGATCGGCCTCTCGCTGTTCCTGCGCTACTTCTACCTCTACCTCTTCGGCGGCGGCGTGCGCACCTTCCCGGGCTACGCCGGCCAGGCGGGCGTCCAGGTGCTCCCCGGGGTGCTGCTGCGTCCGCTGGACCTGTGGACGATGGGCCTGTCCGTCGTCGTCCTGGTGGTCGTGGCCCTGGCGCTGGTGAAGACCCGTCTGGGCAAGGCCACCCGCGCGGTGGCCGACAACCCGGCCCTCGCCTCGGCCTCCGGCATCGACGTGGACAGGGTCATCCGCACCGTGTGGATCGTCGGGTCGGCCCTGGCGGGCCTGTCCGGCGTGGTGCTGGGCCTGCAGCAGGGCATCAGCTTCCAGATGGGTTTCCAGATCCTGCTGCTGGTGTTCGCGGCGGTCACCCTCGGCGGTCTCGGCACGGCGTTCGGCGCCGTGCTCGGGTCGCTCATCGTGGGGCTGTTCGTCGAGATCTCCACGCTGGTCATCCCGACGGAGCTCCAGAACCTGGGCGCGCTCGTCATCCTGATCCTCATCCTGCTCGTGCGGCCCCAGGGCATCCTCGGCCGCGCCCAGCGGATCGGCTGAGAGGCCACCATGGACATCTCCATCCTCAACAACGCCCTCGCCGCGGCGATCGGCCTCGACACCGTCATCTACGCCCTCGCGGCGCTCGGCCTGAACATCCAGTTCGGCTACGCGGGCCTGCTGAACTTCGGCCAGGCCGCGTTCGTGGCCATCGGCTCCTACGGCATCGCCAGCATCGTGAGCATCGCCGGGCTGCCCTTCTGGGTGGGCGTGCTCGTCGGCCTCCTCGGCTCGGTGGTCTTCGCGCTGCTGCTCGGCGTCCCCACGCTGCGGCTGCGAGCCGACTACCTCGCCATCGCCACCATCGCGGCCTCCGAGGTGGTGCGCCTGCTGGCGCGGTCGAACAGCCTGGGCGCCTACACCGGCGGCTCCAACGGCCTCACCGGCTTCGCCGACGACTTCTACGCCATGAACCCGTTCCCCCAGGGCACGTACGGCTTCGGCCCGTGGCAGAACAACGAGCGGACCACGTGGGTCCTGCTCGTCGGCTGGCTGCTGGTCGCGTTCGTCGCGCTGGTCACCTGGGCGCTCATGCGCAGCCCGTGGGGGCGCGTGCTCAAGGGCATCCGCGAGGACGAGGACGCCGTGCGCGCCCTCGGCAAGAACGTCTACGCGTACAAGATGCAGGCGCTCGTCCTGGGGGGCCTCGTGGGCACCCTGGCGGGCTTCGTGTTCTCGGTGGGTCGCGCGGCGGTCCAGCCCGACAACTACGCCACCGCCTTCACGTTCTTCGCCTACACCGTGCTGCTGCTCGGCGGCGCCGCCCGCGTGCTCGGCCCCGTGGTCGGCGCGGCGATCTTCTGGGTGGTGCTGTCCCTCACCGACGGCGTCCTGCGCGGCGCCATCGCCGAGGGCTGGATCCCCGACGGGCTCATGTCGACCACGCAGGTCGGCCAGGTCCGGTTCATGCTGGTGGGGCTCGCGCTCATGCTGCTCATGATCTACAGGCCGCAAGGCATCTTCGGCGACCGGAGGGAGCTGGCTCTCGATGGCCGGTGACACGACCGCCCCTGCTGCGGCAGAGGGCACTCGCAAGCAGGCCGCGACGCGCGCGCTGGCCGACGTCCCCCGCGTGCCCGGGGCTGAGAAGCCGGACCCGGTGCTCGTCGCCGACGGCGTGGTGCGCCGCTTCGGCGGCCTCGCCGCCGTGTCCGTCGACCACGTGGAGGTCCAGCGCGGTGCGATCACCGCGCTGATCGGGCCCAACGGCGCCGGCAAGACCACGTTCTTCAACCTGCTGACCGGCTTCGACAGGCCGGACGAGGGGAAGTGGTCGTTCGACGGGACGGACCTGGCGCGGGTGCCCGCCCACAAGGTGGCCCGGCGCGGCATGGTCCGCACGTTCCAGCTCACCAAGGCGCTCTCGCGCCTGACGGTGATGCAGAACATGCTGCTGGGCGCCTCCGGCCAGAAGGGCGAGAGCCTGCTGCGCGCGGCGTTCGCCGGCACCTGGCGCAGCCAGGAGAAGGCCAACACCGAGCGCGCCATGGAGCTCCTCGGACGCTTCAAGCTCGACACGAAGGCCGACGACTTCGCCGGCAGCCTCTCCGGCGGCCAGCGCAAGCTCCTCGAGATGGCCCGGGCGCTCATGAGCGACCCGCAGGTGGTCATGCTCGACGAGCCGATGGCCGGGGTGAACCCCGCGCTGACGCAGTCGCTGCTGGGCCACGTCAAGGACCTGCGCGAGCAGGGCATGACGGTGCTCTTCGTCGAGCACGACATGGACATGGTCCGCGACATCGCCGACTGGGTGGTCGTCATGGCGCAGGGCAAGGTCGTCGCGGAGGGCCCGCCGGACTCCGTCATGGCCGATCCCGCCGTCATCGAGGCCTACCTCGGCGGCCACCACGACGTCTCCCTCGCCGACGACTCCGCCGCGGAGGCGCTGGAGAGGGCCGTCGAGGCCGAGGTCGAGGCGGAGATCGCCGCCGAGCACAGCGACGACGACGCGAAGGGCGGCCGAGCATGAGCGGCGCGGGGGCCACGACCATCCAGGACCGGTCGGTGCACGTCGCCGCCGCCGAAGGGGCCGTGCTGCGCTCCGACGAGCTGGTGGCCGGGTACTTCCCCGGGGTGAACATCCTCAACGGCACCGACCTGTACTGCCACGAGGGTGAGCTGGTCGGCATCATCGGCCCCAACGGCGCCGGGAAGTCCACCTTCCTCAAGGCGCTGTTCGGCCTGGTGAAGATCCGTTCCGGGAGCGTGAGGCTCAAGGGCGAGGAGATCACCGGGCTGCGCGCCGACCGCCTCGTGCGGCAGGGCGTCGGCTTCGTGCCGCAGAACAACAACGTCTTCCCGTCGCTGACCATCGAGGAGAACCTCCAGATGGGCTGCTACCAGGCGCCGAACCGCTTCAAGGAGCGGTTCGACGTGGTCACGGAGCTGTTCCCCGCCCTCGGCACCCGGCGGGCCCAGCGCGCCGGGTCCCTGTCCGGCGGTGAGCGCCAGATGGTGGCGATGGGCCGGGCCCTCATGATGGACCCGTCGGTGCTGCTGCTCGACGAGCCCAGCGCGGGCCTGTCACCCGCCATGCAGGACGAGGTGTTCCTGCGCACCCGCCAGATCAACAAGACCGGCACGTCCGTGGTCATGGTCGAGCAGAACGCCGCGCGGTGCCTGCAGATCTGCGACCGCGCCTACGTGCTGGACCAGGGTCGCAACGCCTACACGGGCACCGGTCGCGACCTCGCGAACGACCCGAAGGTCATCGAGCTCTACCTGGGCACGCTCGCCAAGAACTGAGCAGCCCGCACCGACGACGAGGGGCGCCACCCGGCCGGGTGGCGCCCCTCGTCGTCGTCCTCCGCTCCCGGCCGCCCGTGGAGGGCTCAGGACGACGACGGACGCGCCCTGGGCCGCCCCGAGGACAGCCTCTGCCACCCGGGACCCGCCCGTGCGCCCCTGGGGCCCGCCCCGGGGGCCTCGCGGATCTGCGGGGTCGCAGGCCTCGCCCCCCGGCCACACGCAGCGAGGGCGCCGCCCCCGGGTGGGAGCGGCGCCCTCGGCGCGGTCCGGGCAGCCCATCGGCTGCCAGCGGCTACCTGCAGGTCACAGGGAGCCGGTGATGTAGTCGACGTTGGTGTACTTGTTGTCGTCGCCGTACTGGTAGATGCCGATCGTCGCCTTGGTGGGGTCACCCTTGGCGCTGAAGTCGATCGGGCCGGAGAAGCCGTCGTAGTCGATGTCCGTGCCGGCGTTCAGCAGGTCCAGGCACTCCTTGTAGGCGGTGCACTTGGTGCCGCCCTCGGAGACCTCCTGCATCTTGGAAGCGACGGCGGTGCCGCTGTCGTCCTTGGCGGCGGCCGCGGCCAGCGCCACGAGCACGGTCGCGTCGTAGGACTCGGGGGCGTAGCTGAAGTCGGTCAGCTTCGGGTCCACCTGCAGCAGCCGCTGGCGGAAGTCGTCGCTGGTCTTCGCGCCGGGCAGGGTGCCCTTGACGCCCTTCAGCGTGCCGGCCGGGAAGTCGGTCGAGTAGTCGGCCAGGTTGCCGTCGACGAAGTAGATCGGCATCTTGTCCGGGCCGATGCCCTGGGCGATCATCGCCTGGATGATCTGGACGGTCTGCTCGAAGCCGATGACCACGACGGCCTCGGGCTTGGCGGCGGACACCTCGGAGGCGATCGAGTCGAAGGTCGCGGCGTCGGGGTTGAACACCTTGTTCGCCACGATCTTGCCGCCGCCGGCCTCGAGCGACTTCTGGATGTTCGACTGCAGGCCGGAGCCGTACGGGTCGTCCAGCGTGATGGTCGCGACGTCGAGGTGGTTGTCCTGCAGGAGCAGGTCGCCCATGACGCGGCCCTGGAGCACGTCGGACGGCGCCGTGCGCCAGTAGAGGCCGCGGTCGGGGTAGTCGGTGAAGTCCGGCGAGGTGTTGGCCGGGCTGACCTGGATGACGCCGGCGCCGGTGATGGCGTCGATGACGGTCTTGGAGACGCCCGAGGAGGCGGCGCCGATGATGGCGTCGGTCTTCGCGGCGATCAGGCGGTCGACCGACTGCGAGGCGATGTTGGTGGTCGTGTCGCCGGAGTCCGTCTGGTTGTAGACGACGTCCTTGCCGTTGTAGCCACCGGCGGCGTTGATGTCGTTGAGGGCCAGCTGCACGCCGGCGAACTCCGGCGGACCGAGGAAGGCGAGGGAACCGGTCTGCGGGAGCAGCGTGCCGATGGTCAGCGTGCCGTCACCGGGCTCGACCGGGGCCTGCTCCGTGCCCGCGGTGCTGCTCGCGGAGGCGTCGGAGCTGGCCGGCGCTGCGGACGTGGCAGCGGGGTCGCTGCTGCCGCCGCCGCACGCGGCCAGGGTGAGGGAGGCGACGCCGAGCACGGCGAAGGCGCCGGCTCCGCGCAGGGATCGGATCATGGAGGTCCTCTCGGGGGTGCGGCGCTCACGTGCGGCGCCGCGCGGGTCTGGCGACCGTAAGCGCCTGCGAGCCCGCCCGAGGAGGTCCTGACCTCGGTTGTTGTGCATCCGTGACCTAGACGCGCCTCGGACGCGCGTGCGGGCGGCCTCCGAAGGTGCTGTGAATCTTGCTCAGCACCCCCGGTGACCGCCCGTCACCCGGAGCTCAGCCGCGGGTCAGCTGCTGACCTGGCTCAGCACCGCGTCGGCGACCTCGCGCATCGTCAGCCGGCGGTCCATGGAGGTCTTCTGGATCCAGCGGAACGCCTCGGGCTCGGAGAGCCCCATGCGGGTCATGAGCAGGCCCTTGGCCCGCTCGACGCGCTTGCGGGTCTCGAAGCGCTCGGTGAGGTCGGCGACCTCCTCCTCGAGGTCGGCGATCTCCTGGAAGCGGGAGACGGCGATCTCGACGGCGGGCAGCAGGTCCGCGGAGGTGAAGGGCTTGACCACGTAGGCCATGGCGCCGGCGTCACGGGCGCGGTCCACCAGCTCGCGCTGGGAGAACGCCGTCAGGAGGACGACGGGCGCCAGACGCGCCTTGCCGATGCGCTCGGCGGCGCTGATGCCGTCCAGGACGGGCATCTTCACGTCCATGACCACCAGGTCGGGCTGCAGCTCCTCGACGAGGCGGACGGCGCTCTCGCCGTCACCGGCCTCTCCGACCACGTCGTAGCCCGCCTCACGGAGGATCTCGACGACGTCGAGGCGGATGATCGCCTCGTCCTCCGCGACGACGACGCGCCGACGCGGCCCCGCGCCCGGCTCCGCCTGGGTACCCTGCTCGCTCACGACCGGTACTTTAGTGGTCGTGGAGTGGGGTCCTGACGAAGGTCGTGCCCTCACCGCCGGGTTGGTGGAACAGGCAGACACCGAGATCTCAAAAGTCTCTGCCCGAAAGGGCGTGCGGGTTCGAGTCCCGCACCCGGCACACATCCCCCGGGCGCTGTCAGTGGCCGCGTGTTCGATCACCACGTGCCCGCCCCCACGCCTTGGCCCGTCCTGCAGGAAGCAGCCCGTCTCCGCGCGGCTGGCCTGACCGACGCGCAGGTCGCGCTCCGGCTCGGCATCTGCGTGAACACGATCCGGCGGTGGCGGAGGCGCATCCGCCGTGAGGGGCTGACCAGCGCCCCGGGCCGCGCCGGATCGGCCCCTCGCCCGCGCTGCGAGAGCGGAACGCTCGACAGAGCCGCGTACGCCCACCTCCTGGGCTGGTACCTCGGCGACGGACACATCGCGCTCGCGCGCGGTACGTCGCGGCTGCTGTCCATCTACAACGACGATCGGTACCCCGCGCTGAACGACGAGGTCGAGGCGTCCATCAAGGCGGTGCAGCCGGGCACGAGCGTCTGGCGGCGCCGCCTCAAGGGCTGCAGCGCCATCAGCGCCTCGTGGCACCACTGGCCCTGCTTGCTCCCCCAGCACGGGGAGGGCCACAAGCACGACCGCCCCGTCGTGCTGGAGCCGTGGCAGCAGAACATCGTCGACGAGCACCCCGGGCGGCTGCTGCGCGGCCTGTTCCACAGCGACGGCTGCCGCGTGCAGAACTGGGCGATCGGCGCCAACGGGCAGCGCTACGAGGGGTACCCGCGCTACCTCTTCAGCAACGCCCCTGCCGACATCATCAGCATCTGCTGCGCCGCCCTCGACCGGCTGGGCGTCGCCCACACGCACCCACGGCGCGACGTGGTCTCCGTGGCGCGCAAGGCATCCGTGGCGATCCTCGACGAGCACGTCGGCCCCAAGAGCTGACCGCTCCCCCGCCGCGCGATGAGCTGCGCCCCGGAACGACGGCGAGGGGCCGGGCCCGGCGCAGCAGCTGCGCCCGACCCGGCCCCTCGCCGTCGTCGTCCTACTGGTTCTTGGCGTCGCCCACGCGGTGCACGCGGATCGCGTTGGTGGACCCGACCTTGCCCGGCAGCGAGCCGGCCACGATGACCACGGTCGAGCCGCTCTCCACGCGGTGGATCTCGAGGAGCGCCTTGTCGACCTGGGCGACCATGTCGTCGGTGGTGTCGACGAACGGCACCAGGAACGGCTCCGTGCCCCACGTCAGGGCGAGCTGGTTGCGGGTGGCCGCGTCGGGCGTGAACGCCAGCGCCGGGATCGGGGAGCGCAGGCGAGCCATGCGGCGGGCCGAGTCTCCGGAGACCGTGAAGGTGACCAGCTGGCTGGCGCCGATGTTCTCCGCGATGGCGCGCGCCGCCCAGGTCACCGCACCGCCCTGGGTGTGGGGCGTGGTGCCGAGCGGGCGGATGCGGTCGAGCGCCTCCTTCTCGGTGTTCGCGATGATCCGGGCCATCGTCTGGACCGTCTCGATGGCGAACTCGCCGACGCTGGTCTCACCGGACAGCATGAGCGCGTCAGCGCCGTCGAGGACGGCGTTGGCGACGTCGCTGGCCTCAGCGCGCGTCGGGCGCGGGGCGCTGATCATCGACTCGAGCATCTGCGTGGCCACGATGACCGGCTTGGCGTTGCGGCGGCACAGCTCGACCGCGCGCTTCTGGACGATCGGGACCTGCTCCAGCGGGAGCTCCACGCCCAGGTCGCCGCGGGCGACCATGACGCCGTCGAACGCGGCGACGATGCCGTCGAGGTCGGCGACGGCCTGCGGCTTCTCGACCTTGGCGATGACCGGGCGGCGGACGCCCACCTCGTCCATGATCGCGTGGACGTCGTGGATGTCGGCACCGGAGCGCACGAACGACAGGGCGATGAAGTCCACGCCGGTCTTGAGGGCCCAGCGCAGGTCGTCGGCGTCCTTCTCCGACAGGGCGGGCACGCTCACGGCCACACCGGGCAGGTTGATGCCCTTGTTGTTGGAGACCGGGCCCGGCACGACGACCTTCGTGCGGACGCGGGGACCGTCGACCGCGAGGACCTCCAGGCCCACGCGGCCGTCGTCGATGAGCAGCGGGTCGCCGGGGGCCACGTCACCGGCGAGGCCCTTGTAGGTGGTGGAGCAGATCTCCTTGGTGCCCGGCACGTCCTCGGTGGTGATGGTGAAGCTGTCACCGACGGCCAGCTGGTGCGGTCCGTCCGTGAAGCGACCGAGGCGGATCTTCGGGCCCTGGAGGTCGGCCAGGATCGCGACCGCGTGGCCAGCGGCGTCGCTGGCCTCGCGGACGAGGTTGTAGCGACGCAGGTGGTCGGCCTGGTCACCGTGGGACATGTTGAGGCGGGCGACGTCCATCCCGGCCTCGATGACGGCTGCCATCCGTTCCGGGGTGTCCAGTGCCGGCCCCAGCGTGCAGACGATCTTCGCGCGGCGCATGGCCCCAACCCTAGGCCCGCGCCGGGCGCTCCCGACCTCGGGGGCTGCTCGCGCGCGACACGATGTGAACGTTCACACGGCGTTCACCTGGGTCAGGAGTTGGTCATCCGGCGGCGGAACCGTGGTCCCGCCGCCGGATGACCGGTCGAGCGACGGAGCGTCAGACGACGAGCGGGCGAGCCGACGGCGTCACCGGCGCCGGCAGCGTGCTCGGGCGGCCCGTGAGGAACTCGTCGACCGCGGCAGCGCAGGCGCGCCCCTCCGCGATGGCCCACACGATGAGGCTCGCGCCCCGACCGGCGTCGCCGACCACGAACGTGCCCGGGCGTGAGGACTGCCACCCCGCGTCGCGCACGAGAGCACCGTCACGACCGACCTCGAGGCCCAGCTGCTCCACCATGGGCATCTTCTCGACGCCGGAGAAGCCCAGCGCGAGGAGCACCAGCTGCGCCGGCAGCTCGCGCTCGGACCCCTCGACCACGGTGTACGTGCGGTCGGGGTGGCGGACGACCTCGACCATGCGCAGCCCCGCCACGCCACCCTCGCCGTCGTCGACCAGCTCGGTGGTGGAGGCGGTGTAGACGCGCTCGCCGCCCTCCTCGTGGGCCGAGGAGGTGCGGAACACCAGCGGGTAGGTCGGCCAGGGCTGGTTGCCGGTGCGGTCCGGCGGCGGGGTCGGGCCGATCGCGAGCTGCGTCACCGACTTCGGGTTCTGCCGCAGCACGGTGCCGAGGCAGTCCGCGCCGGTGTCGCCGGCGCCGATGATGATGACGTCCTTGCCCTCAGCCGTCAGGCGCTTCTCGGCGGGCACGGAGTCGGGCACCGGCTGGCCCAGGGCCAGCTTGTTGCCCTGCGGCAGGAACTCCATGGCCTGGAGCACGCCGCGCAGGTCGCGCCCGGGCACGTCCAGCTCTCGCGGCTGCAGCGCCCCCACGGCCATCACGACGGCGTCGTACCGGTCGGCCAGGCGCGCGGCGTCGACGGCGCCGCCGACGTCCACCCCGGTGCGGAAGCGGGTGCCCTCCGCCTCCATCTGCTTGACGCGCCGGTCGATGTGGCGCTTCTCCATCTTGTACTCGGGCACGCCGTAGCGCATGAGCCCGCCCAGGGCGTCGTCACGCTCGTAGACGGCCACGGTGTGACCGGCGCGCGTGAGCTGCTGTGCGGCGGCCAGGCCCGCGGGGCCGGAACCGATGACGGCCACGGTCTTGCCCGTGAGGCGCTCGGGCGGCAGGGGCTGCACCCAGCCCTCGTCCCAGGCCCGCTCGATGATCGACTCCTCGACCAGCTTGATGGTCACCGGGTCCTGGTTGATCCCGAGCACGCACGCCGCCTCGCACGGGGCGGGGCACAGCTTGCCGGTGAACTCCGGGAAGTTGTTGGTGGCGTGCAGCTGCTCGATCGCCTCGCGGAAGTCACCGCGGCGCGTGAGGTCGTTCCACTCGGGGATGAGGTTCCCCAGCGGGCAGCCGTTGTGGCAGAAGGGGATGCCGCAGTCCATGCAGCGCCCCGCCTGGCGGCTGAGGACGGCCTGGTCGACGGGCTCGTAGACCTCGCGCCAGTCCTTGATGCGCACCGGCACCGGGCGGCGCGGGGCGTTCTCGCGGACGGGGGTGGTGAGGAACCCTCGGGGGTCAGCCACGGACGGCCTCCATGATCTGCTGCCAGACGTCGGCGCCGTCGGGGTCGTTCCCCTCGGCGATGGCGCGCTCGCGCAGCGCCGTGACGCGCGCGAAGTCGCGCGGGACGAGTGCGGTGAACCTGCCGAGGGCCTCGCCCGTCAGGGCGCTCCCCTCGAGCAGCGACGAGGCGACGGAGGAGCCGGTCTCCTCGACGTGGCGGGCCAGCAGCCGCGCGACGAGCTCGCGCTCGGCGTCGGTGCCCTCCGCCAGGGGGCGGGAGGTCAGCTCACCGCTGCGCAGAGCAGCGGCGTTCAGCTTCTCGGGCACGAGGTCGAGCACGTACGCCGTGCCGCCGGACATGCCTGCGCCGACGTTGCGGCCGGTCTCGCCGAGGACGACGACGACGCCTCCGGTCATGTACTCGCAGGCGTGGTCGCCCGTGCCCTCCACGACGATGGAGGCGCCGGAGTTGCGCACGGCGAACCGCTCGCCCACCCGGCCGGACAGGAACAGCTCACCGGAGGTCGCGCCGTAGCCGACGGTGTTGCCGGCGATGACGTTCTCCACGGCGCCGGCGCCGGCGAACGGCGCGGACTCGTGCGGCGTGACGACGACCCGGCCGCCGGACAGGCCCTTGCCCACGTAGTCGTTGGCGTCTCCCACGAGGCGCAGCGTGATGCCGGCCGGCAGGAACGCGCCGAAGGACTGGCCCGCAGACCCCACGAGCGTGAGGTCGATGGTCCCGTCCGGGGCGCCGTCAGGGCCGAAGCTCTTGGTGACCTCGTGGCCGAGCATCGTGCCGACGGTGCGGTTGACGTTGCGGATGGCGAAGGTGGCGCTCACCCGCTCGCCGCTGTCCAGCGCAGCCCGGCTGGCCGCGACGAGCTGGTGGTCGAGCGCCTTCTCCAGGCCGTGGTCCTGCACGGAGGTCTGGCGGCGGGCGGCGCCGTCGGCGACCTCCACGTCCGCCAGCACCGGGGACAGGTCCAGCCCGGACGCCTTCCAGTGCTCCACCGCACGGCGCACGTCGAGCGAGCCGACCTGGCCGACGGCCTCGTCGAGGCTGCGGAAGCCCAGCGCGGCGAGGTGCTCGCGCACCTCCTCGGCCAGGAACTCGAAGAACGTCACCACGAACTCCGGCTTGCCGGTGAAGCGCTCGCGCAGGACGGGGTTCTGGGTGGCCACGCCCACCGGGCAGGTGTCGAGCTGGCAGACGCGCATCATGATGCAGCCGCTGACCACGAGAGGTGCGGTGGAGAAGCCGTACTCCTCCGCGCCGAGCAGCGCCGCCACGACGACGTCGCGGCCGGTCTTGAGCTGACCGTCCACCTGCACGCTCACCCGGTCGCGCAGGCCGTTGAGCAGCAGCGTCTGCTGCGTCTCGGCCAGGCCGAGCTCCCAGGGGGCGCCCGTGTGCTTCAGCGAGGTGAGCGGTGCCGCACCGGTGCCGCCGTCGTGCCCGGAGATGAGGACGACGTCGGAGTGGGCCTTCGCCACGCCCGCCGCGACCGTGCCGACGCCGACCTCGGACACGAGCTTGGTGTGCACGCGCGCCGCGGGGTTGGCGTTCTTGAGGTCGTGGATGAGCTGGGCGAGGTCCTCGATGGAGTAGATGTCGTGGTGCGGCGGCGGCGAGATGAGGCCCACCCCCGGCGTCGCGTGACGGGTCTTCGCGATGTTCGGGTAGACCTTCGGGCCGGGCAGCTGGCCGCCCTCGCCCGGCTTCGCGCCCTGCGCCATCTTGATCTGCAGGTCGGTCGCGTGGGTGAGGTAGGCGCTGGTGACGCCGAACCGACCCGAGGCGATCTGCTTGATGGCGCTGCGGCGCTCCGGGTCGAGGAGGCGCTCGACGTCCTCGCCGCCCTCACCGGTGTTCGACTTGGCGCCGAGCTGGTTCATGGCGACGGCGAGGGTCTCGTGCGCCTCGGCGGAGATGGAGCCGTAGCTCATCGCCCCCGTGGAGAAGCGCTTGACGATCTCGCTGACCGGCTCGACCTCGTCGATCGGCACGGGCTGGCGACCGGTGGCGGCGGCGTCCCTGAACGTGAACAGGCCGCGCAGCGTCATGAGCCGCTCGGACTGGTCGTCGACGCGCTCGGTGTACTGCCGGAAGACGTCGTAGCGGCGCGAGCGGGTGGCGTGCTGGAGGCGGAACACCGTCTCCGGGTCGAACAGGTGCGGCTCCCCCTCGCGCTTCCACTGGTACTCGCCGCCCACGTCGAGGCGGCGGTGCGCCGGGGCAGCGCCCTCGACGGGGTAGGCGCGGGCGTGGCGGGCGGCCACCTCGGCCGCGATCACGTCGATGCCGACGCCGCCCAGCTGCGTGGTGGTACCGGTGAACCAGCGGTCCACCAGCTCCTGGGACAGGCCGATCGCCTCGAAGACCTGGGCGCCGCGGTAGGAGGCGACCGTGGAGATGCCCATCTTGGACATCACCTTGAGCACGCCCTTGCCGAGCGCGTAGATGAGCTTGCGGACCGCCTGCTGCGGGTCGGAGCCCTCGAGGAGCCCGTGGCGGCAGAGGTCCTCGACGGACTCCATGGCCAGGTACGGGTTGATGCAGGCCGCGCCGTAGCCGATGAGCAGCGCGACGTGGTGCACCTCGCGGACGTCTCCGGCCTCGACCACGAGGCCGACCTGCGTGCGGGTCTTCTCGCGGATGAGGTGGTGGTGGACGGCGCTGGTGAGCAGCAGCGACGGGATCGGCGCCCAGACGGCGTCGGAGTCGCGGTCGGACAGGAGCACGAAGCGCGCACCGTCGGCGATGGCGTCGGAGACCTCCGCGCAGATCTCGCGCAGGCGCCGCTCCAGCTCCTCGCCGCCCCCGGCCACGCGGTACAGCCCGCGCACGCGGTGGGTGGAGAAGCCCTCCAGCTCGCCGTCCGCGCCGATGTGGGTGATCTTGGCGAGCTCGTCGTTGTCGATCACCGGGAACGGCAGCCGCAGCTGGCGGCAGTGCGCCGGGGTCGCGTCGAGGGCGTTGGACTCCGGCCCCATCTCCACACCGAGGCTGGTGACGACCTCCTCGCGGATGGCGTCCAGCGGCGGGTTGGTGACCTGGGCGAAGAGCTGGGTGAAGTAGTCGAAGATCAGGCGCGGGCGCTCCGACAGGACGGCGATGGGCGTGTCCGTGCCCATGGAGCCCACGGGCTCGGCGCCGGCGGCGGCCATCGGCGCGAGGATCAGCCGCAGCTCCTCCTCGGTGTAGCCGAACGCCTGCTGGCGGCGGGTGACCGACGCGTGGGTGTGCAGGACGTGCTCGCGCTCGGGGAGGTCGCCGAGCTCGATGAGCCCCTCGGCCAGCCACTCCCGGTACGGGTGCTGGGCCGCGAGCTCACCCTTCACCTCGTCGTCCGGGATGATCCGGCCCGGCTCGGTGTCGGTGCCGACGTCGAGCAGGAGCATCCGGCCCGGCTGGAGCCGGCCCTTGCTCACCACGCGCTCGGGGGCGATGTCGAGCACGCCCACCTCGCTGGCCAGCACGACCAGCCCGTCCTCGGTGACCCAGTAGCGCGAGGGGCGCAGGCCGTTGCGGTCGAGCACCGCGCCGATGAGGCGGCCGTCGGTGAACGTCACCGCGGCAGGGCCGTCCCAGGGCTCCATGAAGCTGGCGTGGAAGGCGTAGAAGGCCCGCCGGGCCTCGTCCATCTGGGCGTGGTTCTCCCACGCCTCGGGGATCATCATGAGGACGGCGTGCGGCAGCGACCGCCCCGTGAGGTGCAGGAGCTCCAGCACCTCGTCGAAGGACGCCGAGTCGCTGGCGCCCGGGGTGCAGATGGGGAACAGGCGGGACAGGTCACCGTCGATGAGGGGGGTGGCCAGCTGGCTCTCGCGCGCCCGCATCCAGTTGCGGTTGCCTCGTACCGTGTTGATCTCGCCGTTGTGGGCGATGTAGCGGAACGGGTGCGCCAGCGGCCAGCTGGGGAAGGTGTTGGTGGAGAAGCGCGAGTGCACGATCGCCAGCTGCGTGGCCAGGCGGCGGTCGGACAGGTCCGGGAAGAACGGCTCGAGCTGCCCGGTGGTGAGCATGCCCTTGTAGACGAGGGTGCGGCTGCTCAGGGAGGCGAAGTACACGTCGAGCTCGCGCTCCGCGCGCTTGCGCAGCACGAAGGCGAGGCGGTCGAGCTCGATGCCGCTGACTCCCTGCTGCGACCCGTTGCCGGCCACCACGAGGTGGCGGAAGCGGGGCATGCAGGAGCGGGCGGTGTGGCCCACGAGCGATGCCGTCACGGGCACCTCGCGCCAGCCCACGACGCGCAGCCCCTCCTCGGCGGCGGTCGCGGCGATCTCAGCCTTGGCGATCGCCTCCTCGGCGTCGTCGTCGGGCAGGAACCCCAGGCCCACCGCGTACTGGCCGGCCGGGGGCAGCTCCACGCCCGGCGGCTCGGCCTGCTCGGCCCAGACCGCGCGCAGGAAGGCGTCGGGCACCTGCAGGAGGATGCCGGCGCCGTCGCCGCTGTCGACCTCGGCGCCGACGGCGCCGCGGTGGTCGAGGTTGCGCAGCGCGGTGAGCGCCTGCTCCACCACCTCGTGGGTGGCTCCCGACCGGAGGTTGGCCACGAAGGCCACGCCGCAGGCGTCCTTCTCCGCGGCGGGGTCGTACAGGCCCTGCGCACCGGGCTGCGCGGAGAAGCGCTGCAGTGCGCGGGAGGTGTCGCGCGTGGGGGCCATGGTGACCGTCCTCGGGGCTGGCCGGCGGGCAGAGCCCGCCGGGTGTGGTCTCGGGGCTGGCGGCAGTGCTGCTGCTGATCGACTGGTGGTGAGTGGCTCGTCGAGCGGGGACGGCGCTGGCCCGGCACGCTGACATGGACGATAGCACCGGCGGGGGACACCTCCGGTGCTCGCGATCGTGACTGCTATCTCACATCGCGAGACGCGACGTCCCGTCCACCGGACGGTTCTCCCTCGTCGACGCCACTGGCGCCGTCGGCGGTCACAGCGCCGCCCTTGCTGCGGACCGGCGCGGCGACGGCACCAGCCGGGTCGAGGTCCTCGCCAGCGGCGGCTGCCTGGGCGTCCCGGTACCCCGCGGAGCGAGCCGGCACGAGCACGGAGGGCTCGACGCCGGGGTGCCGGCGAGCGCTCACCACGAACGCCACGACGCCGGCCAGGCCGACGACGAGGCACGTCCAGATGTTGAGCCGGAGCCCGAGGACCTGCTCGGCCGGGTCGATGCGCAGCGCCTCGATCCAGACGCGCCCCAGCGTGTAGAGGACGACGTAGCCGAAGAAGACCCGGCCGTGGCCGAGCTTGAACCGGCGCTGGGCCCAGATGAGGACGACCGCCGCGGCGACGTTCCACAGCGCCTCGTACAGGAACGTCGGGTGGTAGGTGGCGACGTCCTCGTAACCGGGCTCGCGGTGCTCCGGGCTGATCTCCAGCGCCCAGGGCAGCGTGGTGGGCCGACCGTAGAGCTCCTGGTTGAACCAGTTGCCGAAGCGGCCCACGGCCTGCGCGACCAGCAGGCCCGGGGCGAGGGTGTCGGCGTAGGAGGAGAAGCGGGCGCCGACGGCGCGGCACCCGATCCAGGCGCCGACGGCACCCAGCGCGATGGCGCCCCAGATGCCCAGGCCGCCGTTCCAGATGTAGAAGGCCGCGACGGGGTCACCGCCCTGGCCGAAGTACGCCTCCGGCGAGGAGACCACGTGGTACAAGCGGCCGCCGACGATCCCGAAGGGGACCGCCCACAGGGCGATGTCGGCGATCTGGCCGGGCAGTCCACCGCGGGCGCGCCACCGGCGGTCCGTCAGCCACACCGCCAGCGCGATGCCGGCGAGGATGCAGAAGGCGTAGGCGCGCAGCGGCACGGGGCCGAGGTGCCACACCCCCTGGGACGGGCTGGGGATGTACGCCAGGACGTCCGCGGCCAGCACGGCGCTCACCACGCGGTCACCCGCGGGCGCCGGCGACGCCGGCGGCCAGGTCGCGCACGACGCGCTCCAGACCGGCGACGCCGTCGTCGGACAGCGCGCGCACGAGGGCGGAGCCCACGATCACCCCGTCGGCGTAGGCGCCGACCTCGGCGGCCTGCTCCCCCGTCGAGACTCCCAGGCCCACGCAGACCCGCTCGGCGCCGGCCCCGCGCGCGGCGGCGACGAGGCCCTCGGCGGCCGATCCGACCGAGGTCCGGGCACCGGTGACGCCCATGGTGGACGCGGCGTAGGTCCACCCGCGGCAAGCAGCGGCGGTGGAGGCCAGGCGTGCCGGCGTCGACGAGGGCGCGACCAGGAAGACGCGCTCCAGCCCGTGCTCGTCGCTGGCGGCGATCCAGTCCCCCGCCTCGTCGGGCACGAGGTCGGGGGTGATGAGACCGGCCCCACCGGCGGAGGCCAGGTCGCGGGCGAAGGCGGCGACGCCGTACCGCAGCACGGGCGCCCAGTAGCTCATGACGAGCACCGGGGCGCGCTCGCCGTCGGGGGCGGAGGCGAGCTGCTCCACCGACTCCAGCACGTGGCGGATGCGCGTGCCCCCGCGCAGCGCCGTCTCCGCGGCGGCCTGGATGACCGGCCCGTCCATGACGGGGTCGGAGTAGGGCAGCCCCAGCTCGATGACGTCGAGGCCCGCGGCCACGGAGGCCCGCAGGGCGTCGACGCAGCCGGCGCGGTCGGGGAAGCCGGCCGGCAGGTAGCCGACCAGGGCCGAGCGACCGGCGGCGCGGGCGGCGTCGAGCGCCGAGGCGCTGCTGAGGCCGGCCGGGACGGGCGCGGTGGTGTCAGCGCCGGCGCTCGCCGCGGGCAGGTCCGTGGTGCTCACCAGCCGTTCGCCTCCGTCTGCTCCACGGGCCCGCTGACCCGCTCCGCCTCGGAGGCCACGAGGTCGGCGTCGCTGACCAGCCCGAAGTACCGGGCGGCGGTGTCCACGTCCTTGTCACCCCGGCCGGACAGGTTGACGAGGACGACTCCCTCCGGGCCCAGCTCCCGGCCCGCGCGCAGGGCGCCGGCGAGGGCGTGGGCGCTCTCGATGGCGGGGATGATCCCCTCGGTGCGGCACAGCAGGCGGAACGCCTCCATGGCCTCGTCGTCGGTGACCGGCTCGTAGCGGGCGCGCCCGATCGAGGCCAGGTGGGCGTGCTCGGGCCCCACGCCGGGGTAGTCGAGCCCGGCGGAGATCGAGTGGCTGTCCAGGGTCTGGCCGTCCTCGTCCTGGAGGATCATCGAGCGGGCCCCGTGGAGCACGCCGGAGACGCCACCGGTGATGGACGCTGCGTGGCGGCCGGTCTCGACGCCGTCACCCGCGGCCTCCAGCCCGAGCAGCTGGACCTGCGGGTCGTCGAGGAACGCGTGGAAGATGCCGATGGCGTTGGAGCCACCGCCCACGCAGGCCGCCACGAGGTCGGGCAGGCGCCCGACGCGCTCGAGCACCTGGGCGCGGGCCTCCACGCCGATGGTGCGGTGGAAGTCGCGGACCATGGCCGGGAACGGGTGCGGGCCGGCCACCGTGCCGAGCACGTAGTGGGTGTCGTCGACGTGGGCGACCCAGTCGCGGAAGGCCTCGTTGAGGGCGTCCTTGAGGGTGGCGGTGCCGGTGCTGACCGGGACCACCTCGGCGCCCAGCAGGCGCATGCGGGCCACGTTGAGCGCCTGGCGGCGGGTGTCGACCTCGCCCATGTAGACCGTGCACTCAAGGCCCATGAGCGCCGCGGCGGTGGCGGTGGCCACGCCGTGCTGTCCCGCGCCGGTCTCGGCGATGACGCGCTTCTTGCCCATGCGGACCGTCAGCAGCGCCTGCCCGAGGACGTTGTTGATCTTGTGGGAGCCCGTGTGGTTGAGGTCCTCCCGCTTGAGCAGCACGCGCGCGCCGCCCGCGTGCTCCGCGAAGCGGGGCACCTCGGTGAGGATGCTCGGCCGGCCGGTGTACTCGCGCTGCAGCCGGTCGAGCTCGGCCGCGAAGGCCGGGTCGGCCGCGGCGCGGGAGTACTCCTCGTCGAGCTCGTCCAGCGCCGCGATGAGCGCCTCGGGCACGAAGCGCCCACCGAACTCGCCGAAGTACGGGCCGCGGTCGCCGACGCGCTCGAAGAGCAGCTGCTCCGGCGACGGGGTCGGCGACGCCGACACGGGGGCGCTCACGGCTTGCCGCTGCGCGAGACCGCGCGCAGCGACGGGTGGGAGCCGGCGGCGACCAGGTCGGCCACGGCCGTGCGGGGGTCGCGACCGGTGACCAGGGCCTCGCCCACGAGCACCGCGTCGGCGCCGGCGCGGGCGTGCTCGACCACGTCGTGCGCGGAGCGCACGCCGGACTCGGCGACGCTGACCACGGAGTCGGGGATGCGGTGCGCGCAGCGGGCGAAGGTGGTCGGGTCGACCTCGAGGGTCTTGAGGTTGCGGGCGTTGACGCCGATGAGCTTCGCCCCGGCGGCCACGGCGCGGTCGACCTCGTCCTCGTCGTGCGCCTCGACCAGCGCGCACATGCCGAGGGAGTGGATCCGCTCCACGAGGGAGACGAGCGCCTCCTGCTCGAGGGCGGCCACGATGAGGAGCACCAGGTCCGCACCGGCCGCGCGGGCCTCCCAGACCTGGTAGCTCGAGACCACGAAGTCCTTGCGGAGCACCGGCACGTCGACGGCGGCGCGCACCGCGCGCAGGTCGTCGAGGCTGCCACCGAAGCGGCGGCGCTCGGTCAGCACGCTGATGGCGCTGGCCCCTCCCGCCTCGTACTCCTTGGCCAGGGCCGCAGGGTCCTCGATGGGCGCCAGGGCGCCCTTGCTCGGGCTCGACCGCTTGACCTCGGCGATGACGGTCACCTGCCCGCGCTCGTCACCACCGGGCCGCAGCGCCTCCAGGGCGTTGCGCGCCGACGGCGCACGGCGCGCGGCTTCCTTCAGCTCGTCCAGCGACGTGGCGGCCTGGCGCTCGGCCAGGTCCTCCCGGACGCCGGCGAGGATGTCCTCCAGCACGCTCACAGGGCCAGGGTAGTCGTCGTCGGAGACACCTCCGTCCGCTCGCCCCCGGGGGCCCCGAGCAGGTGCTCGACCGGGTGCTCGAGGGAGCACTCGTCCGGGTGCTGATCGAGAGGCGCGCTGCCGCATGATCGCTACGGTTGCCGGGGAAGGCCGCCCGCCAGCGGCGCGCACCAGACGAGGAGGCCCCCGTGAGCACCCAGGACCCCTACGGCACGTCGGACCAGCCGCAGCGCACCGGATCGAGCCCCGCGTCGGGCTCGCAGCCGTCGTGGCAGCAGTCCGCCCCCTCCGGTCCGTCCGGTGAGGGCTACCCCGCCGGCCCCCAGCAGGGCGGCTACCAGCAGCCCGCTCCGTACACGGACGGGCCCGGCTCCCAGGGCGGCTACCCGGCTCACTCGGGCCAGGGCGGCTACGACCGGCCCGCGCCCAAGAACGGCATCGGGATCGCCGCGCTCATCCTCGGCATCCTCGCGATCATCACGGGCTTCTTCGTCATCGGCGGCCTGCTGGGCCTGGTGGCGATCGTGCTGGGCTTCATCGGCAGCGGACGCGCCAAGCGCGGCCTGGCCACCAACCGGGGCATGGCCATCACCGGGATCGTCCTGGGCGCCATCGGCATCGTCCTGACCGTGGCCGTGGTCGCCTTCGGCGCGTTCATCGGTTCGCAGGTGCAGGACTGCTCCCAGCTCGCCGCCTCGGGCGCGTCCGAGCAGCAGGTCCAGCAGTGCATCGCCGACCAGCTCGGCGTGGAGGCTCCCAGCAACTGACGACCCGCCCGGGACCGGCTTCGCCACCCCGGCAGCACGAGGGCCCGGTCACCAGGATCTCCCTGGTGACCGGGCCCTCGTGCTCGGGCGGGGTCGCGCGTCAGCGCACCGGGGTCGGCTTGCC
Organism: Quadrisphaera setariae; assembly: GCF_008041935.1. Taxonomy (NCBI): domain Bacteria; kingdom Bacillati; phylum Actinomycetota; class Actinomycetes; order Kineosporiales; family Kineosporiaceae; genus Quadrisphaera; species Quadrisphaera setariae. The sequence continues at coordinate 246,864 of NZ_VKAC01000002.1, read as the reverse complement.
GTGCTGCTGCGGGTGCTGCTTCTGGCCCTTGCCGGCGCGGCCGAGCGCCCAGCCGACGGGCAGCCCGAGCAGCATCACGACGATGCCCACCCAGAAGAGCCACACCATCGCCAGGACCATGGCGACGGAGGCGATGGCCGAGCCGAGCAGGCCCAGGCCGGCGCCGGTCCAGCCGGCGACGGAGTGGCCGTGGTCGATGTGCTCCTCGACCTCCTCGCGGCGGGCCTGCACGATCGGGTTGCTGTCGGCGTCGGTGCTCATCTCGCTCCTCGTGCTGCGGGCGGGTCCTGCGCCAGCTGGCTGCGGCTCCGGTCCGGGACGTCGACCGTCATTCTGCCCGGTCCTGCCGCGCAGCGGCGGACGACCCGTCGGCGCGCCCGCCGCCGGCGTCGGGGTCGGGACCGTCGGTGGGGTCCTCGCCCCTGCTGAGCCCGTCCCACAGGCCGGCGCGGCTCGGTGCGGCGGACCTTCGCGCGGCCGCGGCGCTGGGCGCCTCGAAGCGCTCCGAGCTGCCCCAGGAGCGCCCCGCCGCCAGGGCCAGCGCCCCGGAGGCAGCGACGCCCAGTGCGGGGAGCAGCGCCACCAGGGGCCACGCGGTGGTGCGGGCGCCGTCGACCTCGCCCACGCCCGTGGCCGCTCGCGCCGCGCTGACGGCCGCCCCGACGGGGTCGAGGAGCAGCGCGGCGGCGGCCGCCGCGGCGGACAGGCCCGCCAGCACCAGCAGGACGCCTGCGGCGGCGCGACCGGCACGGCGCAGCGTGGACAGCGCGAGGGAGCCGGCCACCGCCACGACACCCACCGCGGGCACGGCAGCCGCTGCCGCGCGACCGGTCACGGGAACGTCCGGGGCGCTGCCACCGGGTCCCACGGGCAGGGACGCCAGCACCCACGGCTGCGTGCTCACCGCCAGCAGGAGACCCCCGGCCACGAGGCCGAGCAGGACGACGGGCGCCCGGCCCCGCAGGCGCCGCCGACCCGAGCGCTGGCCCGACTGCTGGCCCGGTCGCTCGGGCCGCCCCCCGACGGGCCGCTGGGCCTCCTCAGGCACCGGACAGCGGCCTCAGCGCACCGGCGCGGGCGACGGCGGCGAGCACCGCGGCCGCCTTGGCGCGGGTCTCGGCCTCCTCGCTGGCCGGCACCGAGTCGGCCACCACGCCCGCGCCCGCCTGGACGCGGGCCACGCCGTCCCGCAGCACCGCGCTGCGGATGGTGATGGCCATGTCGAGGTCCCCCGCGACGTCGAAGTACCCGGCCGTCCCGCCGTACAGGCCGCGGCGCACCGGCTCGAGCTCGTCGATGAGGGCCAGCGCGCGCGGCTTCGGAGCCCCGGACAGCGTGCCCGCGGGGAAGGTCGACTGGAGGACGTCGAACGCCGTCCGCCCCTCGCGCACCTCCCCCGTGACGGTGCTGACCAGGTGCATGACGTGGCTGTAGCGCCACACCTCCATGAACTCGACCACCTCGACCGTGCCCGGCCGGCACACGCGGGCCAGGTCGTTGCGGGCGAGGTCGACGAGCATGAGGTGCTCGGCGCGCTCCTTGGCGTCCGCGAGGAGGTCGGCCGCGAGCGCCGTGTCCTGCTCGGGGGTGGCGCCGCGGGGGCGGGTGCCGGCGATGGGGTGGGTCATGGCCCGTCCGCCCTCGACCTTGACGAGGGACTCCGGGCTGGAGCCGACGACGTCGAACCGGCCGCCGTCCGGGTCCTCGAAGCGGAAGAGGTACATGTACGGGCTGGGGTTGGTGGCCCGCAGCGCCCGGTAGACGTCGAGGGCGTCGGCGGCGCAGTCGACCTCGAAGGTCTGCGAGGGCACCACCTGGAACACCTCGCCGTCGCGGATGGCGACCTTGGCGGCGTCGACGGCGGCCTCGTACTCCGCGGCGGTGGAGGTGCGGCGGGGCTGAGCGGCGGCGGCCTCGGCGGCGGCGGCCGGGTCGAGGGTGGAGACCGTGGAGGGCGCCGGCTCGGCCAGCCTGGCGGCCATCGCGTCGAGGCGGGCGACGGCGTCGGCCCAGGCCTCGTCGACGCGCTCGTCGGTGCCGTCGAGGTTGACGGCGTTGGCGACGAGCAGCACGGAGGAGTCGGCGTGGTCGACCACGGCGAGGTCGGTGGCCAGGCACAGGGCCAGCTCGGGCGGCTCGGTGCCCTGCGCGCGGGGGGGGCTGGGGAGCTTCTCCCAGCGGCGCACGACGTCCCAGCCGAGCACGCCGACCAGTCCGCCCGTCAGGGGCGGCAGGCCGGGCAGGCGGGGCGTGCGCAGGGCGGCGAGGGTCTCGCGGACGGCGACGAGCGGGTCGCCGTCCAGCGGGACGCCGGCCGGCGGGGTCCCGAGCCAGCGGGCCTGCCCGCCGGACTCCGTGAGGACGGCGGCGGAGCGGGCGCCGACGATGGAGTAGCGGGACCAGACGCCGCCGTGGTCGGCGGACTCCAGCAGGAAGGTGCCGGTCTGCTCGCCGGCGAGCTTGCGGTAGACCCCGACGGGCGTCTCGGCGTCGGCCAGCAGGCGGCGGACGACGGGGATGACGCGCCGGTCGCGAGCGAGCTGGCGGAACGTCGGCAGGTCGGGCCAGGTGGCGCCGATCGTCAGGTCGGGTGCGGGCGCAGCGGCGGGCTCGTCGGCGGTGGCGCTCGTCGTCGTCGGGCTCTCAGCGGTGGTCACGAGGTCGGCTCCTCGGTGAGCAGGGGGCGGGCGTCGAAGCAGGTGCGGTCCCCGGTGTGGCACGCGCCGCCGCTCTGGTCGACGGTGACGAGCACGGCGTCTCCGTCGCAGTCGAGGCTCACGCTGCGCACGCGCTGGACGGCTCCGGAGGTGTCGCCCTTGCGCCAGTACTCGGAGCGGCTGCGGCTCCAGAACCAGCTGCGGCCGGTCGTGAGGGTGCGGTGGAGCGCCTCGTCGTCCATCCAGCCGACCATGAGCACCTCGCGGGTGTCGTGGGCCTGGACGACGGCGGCCACGAGGCCGGCGGCGTCGCGCTTCAGCTGGGAGGCGACGGCGGGGTCGAGCGGGGAGCCGGTGGTCTCACCGGTGGTGGCGCTGCTCACGCGGGTCATCATCCCAGCCGGCGTGGCAGCCCGGTCCGCACCGGAGCGCGGACCAGCGGGCCGGGTGCGCGCGGCGGTGCCAGGGTGGCCGGGTGAGCGAGCAGCAGGAGATGCCGACGGCCCGTCCGAACGCCGCGCTGACGGCGGACGTCGTGGCGCTGCACCGCTGGGGCGGGGTGGACAGGGTGCTGCTGGTGCGGCGCGGGTCGGAGCCCTTCGCGGGGCGGTGGGCGCTGCCCGGCGGGTTCGTGGACGCGCACGAGGATCCGCAGGTCGCCGCCCTGCGGGAGCTGGCGGAGGAGACGGGGCTGGACCTCGCCGGCGTCGCGCTGCGGGAGCTGGGCGTGTACGGGGCGCCCGGGCGCGACCCGCGCGGGCGCGTGGTCAGCAGCGCGTGGTGGGTGCGCCTGCCCGAGGGCAGCGCACCGGAGGAGGTGGCCGGCGGGGACGACGCCGCCGAGGCGTCCTGGGTGCCCGTGGCCGAGGTGCTGGGCGACGCAGCTGCCGAGGGCGACGACGGCGGGCGCGGCGGCGAGCGGCTGGCCTTCGACCACGGGAGCGTCCTGCGGGACGCCCTGGCGCGCGACGCCGCAGCGTCTCCCGCGCGCGCGATCGCCGTGCGCTTCGACCTGCCGGACGCAGCGGCCCTCGCGGCGTTCGACGAGCTGGTGGCGGACGTGCTGCCGGGGTTCGCCGCCGACGAGCCGGGGACGCTCACCTACGTGGTGCACGCGGTGGAGGGCGAGCCGCTGGCCCGGGTCTTCTTCGAGGAGTACGCCGAGGGCGGGCACGCCGCCCACGAGGCCCGGCCGGCCACGGCGGCGTTCCTGGACCGGGTGCGCGAGCTGACCGGCGGCGCCATCCGGGCCGAGCTGCTCGTGCCGGTCGGTGCCGTGCGTCCGTGAGGTCGGCGCGCCACCGCGGAGACCGGGGTGGCGTGTTCGGGTGGGACTGACTCGAAGTGGTGTTAGTGTCTCGCTGACCTGAAGCCGTCAGCGAGGAGGAGCGCGTGAGCGCGTCGCTCGACCTCGCCGTCTCCACGGTGATCCTGGCGCTGCTGCCGGGCACCAGCGCCGGCTGCGGTGACGAGACGCCCCAGCTGCACCTCCCCCTCGTCCGGCGCACCTGTGAGCCCTTCGACGGGCGGTGGGCGCTGCCCGGCGGGTGGGTCACCCCGGACGAGCGGCTCAGCTCCGCGGCCCGCCGCACCCTGGCCGAGACCACGGGGCTGCGCCCCAGCTACATCGAGCAGCTCTACACGTTCGGTGCCCCGCACCGCTCCCCCACGGGACGCGTGGTGTCGGTGGTCTACACCGCCCTGGTCCGCGCCCCCGAGGCCGCCGCGGTGGAGGTGGGCCAGAACGTGCGCTGGGCCCCCGCCGACCGGCTGCCGGAGACCGTCGGCGAGCTCGCCTTCGACCACGCCGAGATCGTCGACTACGCGCTGTGGCGGCTGCGGACCAAGGTCGGCTACGCCGCCATCGCCCAGCACTTCCTCGGTGAGACGTTCACCCTCGCCGAGCTGCGCGGGGTGCACGAAGCGGTGCTCGGCAAGAGCCTCGACCCCGCCAACTTCCGCCGCAGCGTGGCCGCCTCCGGAGCCGTGGAGGCCACCGACGAGGTCCGCGCCGGCGCCGCCCACCGCCCCGCCCGCCTCTACCGCGCCGTGCTGCCCCCCGGAGGGGCGACCGGCGGCTACCCGCCCTGGCAGTCACGTCCCGAGCTCGGCTGAACCCACCCAGTCCGGAGGAACAGAAGACATGGTCTCCGTCGCCGTCACCCTCGGCCGCTCCGCGCCCGCCGGCGCTCCCGGCGCCAGCAGCGCATCCGTGAGCTCCTGCGACGCCCGGCTCGCCGGCGAGCCGTTCGCCCTGGACGCGATGCCCGGCCTGCCCGCGCCCGCCCCGGAGTACGGCCCGGGCGCCTCGGTGGTCGACACCGCACCCGCGCACACGCCGGTGCAGCAGCAGATCCCCGAGCGCTACCGGCGCATGCAGGCCGACGAGGTCCACGCCCGCGTCCGCGCCGCCAAGGCCGAGCTCGGCAGCTCCGTCGTGGTCCTGGGGCACCACTACCAGCGCGACGAGGTCATCGAGCACGCCGACGTCACCGGAGACTCCTTCCTCCTGGCGCGGCGCAGCCTGGAGCGGCCGGAGGCGAAGTACGTCGTCTTCTGCGGCGTGCACTTCATGGCCGAGACCGCCGACCTGCTCACCCGGCTCGACCAGGCCGTGGTGCTGCCCAACCTGGCCGCGGGCTGCTCCATGGCCGACATGGCCGACCTCGACTCCGTGCAGGACTGCTGGGACCAGCTCGAGGCCGCGATCGGCCGCCCCCTCGACGTGCCCGGCGAGGACGGCCTGGTCGAGGTCGTGCCCGTCACCTACATGAACTCCTCCGCGGCGATCAAGGCGTTCTGCGGGGAGCACGGCGGCATCGTCTGCACCTCCTCCAACGCGACCGCGGTGCTCACCTGGGCGTTCGCCCGCGGCCGCCGGGTGCTCTTCGTGCCCGACCAGCACCTGGGCCGCAACACCGCGAAGGCCATGGGCGTGCCGGCCGACCTCATGCCCCTGTGGGACCCCCGCAAGCCGATGGGCGGCAACAGCGTCCAGGCCCTCGTGGACTCCCGCGTGCTGCTGTGGCGCGGCTGGTGCTCGGTGCACCAGCGCTTCACCACCGCGCAGATCGACGCCGCCCGCGCCGCCGACCCGTCCGTGCAGGTGGTCGTGCACCCCGAGTGCCCGCAGGCCGTGGTCGACGCCGCGGACCAGGCCGGCTCCACCGAGTTCATCATCAAGGCGGTGGAGGCGGCCCCGGCCGGGTCCTCGCTGGCCATCGGCACCGAGATCAACCTCGTGCGGCGCCTCGCCGACGCCCACCCCGACAAGACCATCACCTGCCTGGACCCGGTGATCTGCCCCTGCTCGACGATGTACCGGATCCACCCCGGCTACCTCGCGTGGGTGCTGGAGTCGCTCGCTGAGCGAGAGCGAGGGAGGTCCGCCGGGATTCCCGAGGCCGAGCTGGGCCCGGTCGTGAACCGCGTCGTGGTCGACGACGAGTCCGCCGCCCACGCGCGCACCGCGCTGGAGCGCATGCTGGCGGTGGTCCCGTGACCAGCCCGACGGTGACGCCCGAGCCCACGGCGCTGGACGAGCAGCGGCTCGACGTCGACGTGCTCGTCGTCGGGTCGGGCATCGCCGGGCTGACGACGGCGCTCGAGGTGCTGCGCCTGGCGCCCGGCGCTCGCGTGGCCGTGGCGACCAAGGCGTCGCTCGGCGACGGCGCGACGAGCTGGGCGCAGGGCGGCATCGCCGCGGTGCTCGCCGACGACCAGCCGGTCGGCGCTGATGCGGTCTCCCTCCACGTGGCCGACACGCTCGCCGCGGGCGACGGCCTGTGCGCTCCCGACGCCGTCACCGTGCTGTGCGGCGCCGGCGCGGACGCCGTCACCGCCCTGGAGCGGTACGGGCTGGTGCTCGACCGCCGCGCCGACGGCACCCGCGCCCGGGGCCTGGAGGCCGCGCACTCGCGACCCCGGATCGTCCACGCGGGCGGGGACACCACGGGCGCCCACGTCGCGGCCGCGCTCGGCGCCGCGGTGCGCGCCTCGCGCGCCGCGCTGCTGGAGCGGACGGCGCTGGTGGCGCTGACCACCGCGGCGGGCCCGGGCACGGCCGTGACCGGCGCCCGGTTGCGCGGCCCCGGCGGCGAGGACGTGCTGGTCGGCACTCGCGCCGTCGTCCTCGCCACCGGCGGGCACGCGCAGGTGTACGCGCACACCACCACGCCAGCCGTCGCCACCGGAGACGGCCTCGCCGCCGCCGTCCGCGCCGGGGCGGTGGCCCGCGACGTCGAGATGGTCCAGTTCCACCCCACCGCCGGCGCGGGCCGCGACGGCCGGACCTTCCTCGTCTCCGAGGCCGTGCGCGGCGAGGGCGCGGTGCTGCTCGACGCCACCGGGCGGCGGTTCTGCGACGAGCTGGCCCCCCGCGACGTGGTCGCCCGCGCCTGCGCCGCCGCCATGGCCGCCCAGGGCGGCACGCCCGTCCTGCTCGACGCGAGGGGCGTCGACGGGCTGCGGACGCGGTTCCCCGGCATCGACGCCCTGACGCGCGCCGCCGGGCTGGACTGGACCCGCGAGCCCGTGCCGGTGACGCCCGCCGCGCACTACGCCATGGGCGGTGTGCTCACCGACCTCGACGGGCGCTCCACGCTGCCGGGCCTGTGGGCGGTCGGCGAGGTCGCCTCGACCGGCGTGCACGGCGCCAACCGCCTGGCCTCGAACTCGCTGCTGGAGGGCGCGGTCTTCGGGGCGCGCGCGGCAGCCTCGATCGTCGCCGGGGCGACCGGGGCTGCGGACGCGCCGGCCGCCGCTGCGGTCGACGCCGACGAGGTGCTCCTCGACGTCGACCTGCCGGCGGGGACCCTGCCGCGCGAGGAGCTGCAGGAGCACGTCTGGGAGCACGCCGGGCTGCTGCGCGACCGCGCTGGCCTGGAGCTGCTGACCAAGACCCTCGCCGGCGCTGCGGCACCCGGCGAGCGCACCGACGGGGAGGACCTGACGACCCCGGAGGCACCCGGAGACCTTCCCGGCTCGGCCGCGCCTCCCGGTCGGCGCGGTGTCGCCTCGGTCGCGGCGCTCGAGGACCGCGCGCTCACCGACGTCGCCGCCCTGCTCGCCGCCGGTGCGCTGGCCCGCGAGGAGAGCCGCGGCGCGCACGCCCGCTCCGACCACCCCGGGCGGCGCGACCCCGCGCGGCACGTGCTGCTGCGCGCCACCACCGGAGGTGCCGCGTGACGGGGTCGGTCGCAGGCGCGCTGGCCGACGTCGTCACCCGCGCCCTCGCCGAGGACGCTCCCTGGGGCGACCTGACCAGCGAGTCGCTGCTCGCGGACCGTCCCGGCGGCCTGGTGACCACGACCGCCGTGCTGCGCGCCCGCCAGGAGGGCGTGCTCGCCGGCCTGGGGGCGTTCGCCGAGGCCCTGTCCCAGGCGTCGCGCCTGGTGGACGCCCCGCACGACGGGCCTGGGGCCGTCGTCGTCGAGCTCCTCGCCTCCGACGGCGACCGCATCGCCCCGGAGCAGGTGCTCGCCCGCGCGGAGGGCAGCGCGCTGGCCGTGCTGCGCGCCGAGCGCATCGCGCTGAACCTCGTGCAGCACCTGTCGGGGATCGCGACGGCCACGGCCGAGCACGTGGAGCTGGTCGCGGCCGCCGGCGCGGCCGCCCGCGTCGCCGACACCCGCAAGACCACCCCGGGCCTGCGGGCGCTGGAGCGCCACGCCGTCCGGTGCGGCGGCGGGTCGAACCACCGGTGGTCGCTGTCCGACGCGGTGCTGGTCAAGGACAACCACCTCGCACTGGTCGGCGGTGACGTCACCACGGCGCTCGCCGCCGTGCGCGCGCGGGTGCCGCACACCACCTTCGTCGAGGTGGAGGTCGACAGGCTGGACCAGCTGCCCGCGGTGCTCGCCGCCGGCGTGGACGGGGTGCTGCTCGACAACTTCTCCCTGGACGACCTGCGCACGGGCGTGGCCGCGGTGCGCGAGCACGAGCGGGCCCACGGCGGGCGGGTGCTCGTCGAGGCCAGCGGCGGCGTGCGGCGCGAGACCATCGGCGCCATCGCGGCGACCGGGGTCGACCTCGTGTCGGTGGGCGGTCTCACGCAGGCGTCGGCCGCGCTCGACGTCGGGCTCGACGTCGGCGCCGACGCCGAGGTGGCCCCGGTCCGCACCCGCACGGGCTGACGCGGACGGCCAGGACGACGCAGGTGACGCACTACCTCGACCACGCCGCCACCTCCCCACCCACGCGGGAGGTGCTCGAGGCCGTCTGGCCGTACCTCGTGCAGGTGACCGCCAACCCGGCGTCCGTGCACACCCCGGGCCAGCAGGCGAAGGAGGGGCTGGAGCGCGCGCGGGCGACCGCGGCCTCGGCCCTCGGGTGCCGGCCGGGAGAGGTGGTCCTCACGTCCGGCGGGACGGAGTCCGACGGGCTCGCCGTGCTCGGGATCGCCCCCGCGGTGGTGGCGGCGCGCGGGCGCGAGCGGCACCTCGTGACCACCGCCGTCGAGCACTCCGCCGTGCTCGAGCCGGCGCGCGAGCTGGAGCGGCGCGGGTGGCGCGTCGACGTCGTCGGGGTCGACGGCGAGGGCCGCGTCGACCTGCCCGCCCTGTCCGAGCTGGTCACCGAGCGCACCGCGCTGGTGTCGGTCATGCACGCGAACAACGAGGTCGGCACGGTGCAGCCGCTGGCCGGGGTCTCGCAGCTGTGCGCGGAGCGCGGGGTGGCGCTGCACGTCGACGCCGTCCAGAGCGCCGGGGTGCTGGACCTGCGCGACCTCTGGTCCCTGGGTGCCCCGGCCGGCGGGGTGGCGGCGGTGAGCGTCTCGGCGCACAAGCTGGGCGGGCTGCGCGGGTCGGGCCTGCTGGCGGTGCGGTCCGGCACACCGCTGGAGCCGGTGGCCCTCGGCGGCGGCCAGGAGCGGGGACGGCGCTCGGGCACGGTGGACGTGGCCTCCGCCGTGGGCCTGGCGACGGCGCTGTCCGCCGCCGCCGCGCGGCGCGAGCACGAGGTGGCGCGGCTGGCGGGGCTGCGCGACCGGCTGGTGGCCGGGGTGCTGGAGGTGGGGTCGCAGGCGGGCGTCACCGTGCGGCTGACCGGCGCCGCACCGGGCCCGGAGCGGCTGCCCGGGCACGCGTCGTTCGTGCTGCCGGGCCTGTCCGGCGAGGTGGTGCTGGCGGAGCTCGACCTGGCGGGCGTGGCGTGCTCGTCGGGGTCGGCGTGCTCCGCGGACAGCGACGACGCCTCCCACGTGCTCCTCGCGATGGGGCTGTCCGACGACGCCGCGCGCACCTCGGTCCGTGCCACGCTCGGCTGGAGCTCCACCGACGCCGACGTCGACGCGCTCCTCGACGCCCTGCCCACGGCCCTGACACGATCGCGGTTGTGAGCTCCGGTCCTCCTCCCCGCGGTCCCGTCGTGCCCGCGGTCGCCCTGGGCGTGCTGGCCCTGGTCATCGCGCTCGTGCTGGTCGTCGCAGTGCTCGCCCCCGGCGTCGGCTACCTCGTCGTCGGCGTGACCCTGCCGCTGCGGCTGCTGGGCCTGCTCGCGGGACTGGTCGCCATCGTCTTCGGCGTGGTGGTGCTGCGAGCGGCGAGCCGGGGTGCCGGTGGTCGCGGCACCGGCGTCACCGCGCTGGCGCTGGGGCTGCTCGCCGTGGTGGGGGTGGTGGTGGCGGTCCCCGTGGTGGTGGGGTCCGAGGCACGCGCCTTCCAGCAGCGCCAGCAGGCCGCAGCGAGCGCCGGCCCGGACCGGCCGGCGGAGCAGGACGTCAGGGTGGACCGCTGCGCGCCGGTGCCGAGCGGCTACGCCGCCTACCTGTCCATCACCAACTCCACCGACACCCGCGTGCGGTACGACGTGACGGTGGAGGTGCTCGACGGCTCGGGGGCCTCGCGCGGCTTCCTGGTGTCGGCAGACCAGAGCGGCGTCGACCCCGGTGCGACGGCCCAGCAGGTGGTGGAGGGGTCTGTCGGCCTCGGGACGGACGGCAGCTGCCGGGTCTTCTCCGCATCACGCGGACCTGCCTGACATCAGACCGGGTGAGCGCCGTCACACCTCACGGGGTTGGATGGGGGCATGGAGTTCAGGAAGCTCGGACGCAGCGGTCTCAAGATCTCGGAGATCACCTACGGCAACTGGCTGACCCACGGCTCGCAGGTCGAGAACGACGTCGCCACGCGGTGCGTGCGCGCCGCGCTCGACGCGGGCATCTCGACCTTCGACACCGCGGACGTGTACGCCAACGGCGCCGCCGAGGTCGTGCTCGGCGAGGCGCTCAAGGGCGAGCGGCGCGAGTCCCTCGAGGTCTTCACCAAGGTGTACTGGCCCGTCGGCCCCAAGGGGAAGAACGACGTCGGCCTGTCGCGCAAGCACGTCCTCGAGGGCATCGACAACAGCCTCGAGCGGCTGGGCATGGACTACGTCGACCTCTACCAGGCGCACCGCTACGACCACGAGACGCCGCTGGAGGAGACCATCTCCGCCTTCGCGGACGTGGTGGCCGCGGGCAAGGCGCTCTACATCGGCGTCTCGGAGTGGACCGCGGACCAGATCCGCGCCGGCCAGGCGCTGGCCACGCAGGCGGGCTTCCGCCTGGTGTCCAACCAGCCGCAGTACTCGGCGCTGTACCGGGTCATCGAAGGGCAGGTCGTGCCGACCTCGCGCGAGCTGGGCCTGTCGCAGATCGTCTTCTCCCCCGTCGCGCAGGGCGTGCTGACGGGCAAGTACCTGCCCGGGCAGCAGCCGCCGGAGGGCAGCCGCGCCACCGACACCAAGGGCGGGCAGCAGATGATCTCGCGCTGGATGCGCGACGACGTGCTCGCCGCCGTCCAGGAGCTCAAGCCCGTCGCGGCTGACCTCGGCCTGTCGATGGCCGCTCTGGCCGTGGCGTGGGTGCTGCAGAACGACAACGTGGCAGCGGCGATCATCGGCGCCTCTCGCCCCGAGCAGGTCACCGACAACGTCAAGGCCTCCGGCGTGCGCCTGCCCGCCGAGGTCATGACGAAGATCGACGACCTGCTCGGTGGCGTGGTGGCCTCCGACCCGGCGCTGACCGCGGCGAGCGCGCCCTACCTGCGACCCGCCTGACCGCCAGCGACGCCTGAGCGCCCCTCCGTCTCGCACTTTCCGCGGCAAGTGCGAGACGGAGGGTCCTTCTTGTCGCACTCTCCGCGGCAAGTGCGACAAGAGCGTGAAGCGTGCTCGCCGAGGAACGTGCGGAGAGGGCCGGACGTCAGACGTGCTGGGCGGTCCAGGCGGCGTGCAGCCGCGAGTACGGCCCTCCGGCACGGGCCAGGTCCGAGGCCGGTCCCACCTCGACCAGGCGTCCCGCATCGACCACCACCACGACGTCGGCCGCCTCCGCGGTCGAGAGGCGGTGCGCGATGGCCACCGACGTGCGCCCGCTGAGCACGTGCTCCAGCGCGCGCTGCAGCCGCACTTCGGTGGCGGGGTCGACGGAGGAGGTCGCCTCGTCCAGGACGAGCAGGTCGGGGTCGGCCAGGTGCGCCCGCGCCAGCGCCACCAGCTGCCGCTCCCCCGCGCTGAGCCTCTCGCCGCGCTGCCCGACCGGGGTGTCGAGCCCGTCCGGCAGCTGCTCCAGCCATCGCTGGAGCCCCAGCTCGGCCAGCGCCTCCCGCACGTCGGCGTCGGTGGCGCCGGGCCGGCCGAGGCGGATGTTCTCCCCCACGGTGGTGTCGAAGAGGAAGCCCTCCTGCGGGACGGCGACCACGCGGCGGTGCAGCGAGGCCTCGGGCACCCGGCGGGCGTCGACGCCGGAGAGCAGCACGCGACCGGCGTCGGGGTCGACCAGGCGCGTGACCAGCCGGGCCAGCGTTGTCTTGCCCGACCCCGTCTCCCCCACCACGGCGATGCGCGAGCCGGCCGGCAGCACGAGGTCGACGTCGGACAGCACCCGGCGGGAGGTGCCGGGGTAGGTGTAGCCGACGCCCTCCAGCCGCACCTCGACGGGTCCAGCCGGCAGCTCCACCGCGTCGGAGGGCGACGGGTCGGGCACCACGACGGGGGTGTCGATGAGCTCGACCACGCGCCGCCACCCGGCGAGGGCGTTCTGCAGCTCGTTGAGCACCTCGGTGGCCGCCTGCACGGGCATGACGAACAGCCCGATGATGAAGAGGAAGGCCAGGAGGCGGCCGAGCGTGATGTCGCCGTCGACCCCGAGCAGCGTCCCGGCCACCACGACGAGCGCGAGCACCAGCCCGGAGACGAAGACGCCGACGGAGAAGGTCGAGGCGGTGGCCACCTGCGCCCTGACGGCCTGCCTGCGGTGCGCCTCGACGGCGGCGTCGACGGAGCGCCAGCTGCGGGCGGAGGCGGCGTGCGCGCGGATGACGTCCGCGCCCACCACGGTCTCCGAGACCGCCCCGAGCAGCTCGCCCATGCGCAGCCGCACCTGCTGGTAGGCGCGGGTGACGGGCCGCTGCAGCCGCGAGCGGAACACGAGCACCGGCACGAAGCACGCCAGCACGAGCAGCGCCAGCTGCCAGGAGTAGACGAACATCAGCACCGTCGCGAGGAGCAGCTGCCCGACGGCGAGCACCAGCACCACCATGCCGGTCTGCAGGAACGTCGAGATGGTGTCGACGTCGCTGGTCACCCGGCTGACGAGCGACCCTCGCCGCTCACCGCTCTGCGTGAGCACGGCCAGCCGGTGCACGTGCGCGAACGCCCGGGTGCGCAGGCTGGCCAGCCCGGCCTCGGTGGCCCGGAAGAGCCGGTAGTTCACCAGCCACGACGTGCCCATCGTCAGCAGGACGACGACGGCGGCAGCCGCGGTGATGAGCGCGACGCGCCCGGCGTCGACGCCTCCGGGCGCCCGGACGCCGGAGTCGATGGTCTGCTGCACCGCGACGGGCACGACGATGCGGCCCAGGGTGGTGACGCTGGCGAAGACCAGCGTCAGACCCAGCCCCTGGGCGACCTCGGGCGCCAGCTCGCGGGCACGGGCGATGACGCCCTGGGGCTTCGACGCGGTCGTGGCGGCGGCCTGGACTCGAGCGGTGGCGGTGCTCACGAGGTGCTCCCTCCTCCGGTGCCCGTGCTGCTGGCCGAGCTGGTGACCGAGCTTCTGGCGGCCGCCCGCTCGCGTGCGGCGCGGGCGTAGGCGGAGACGAGGTCCCGGTAGCCCTCGTCGCGCTCGAGCAGCTCGGCCGCGGTGCCCCGGTCGACCACCCGGCCGCGCTCGAGGTGGACGACCTCGTCGGCGAGGGCGATGGTCGCCGGGCGGGAGGCGACCACCACCACGGTGGTGCCGAGCCCGGAGGCGCCGAGCCCGTCGAGGACGGCCCGCTCGACGGCCGGGTCGAGCGCGGAGGTCGCGTCGTCGAGGACGAGCAGCCGCGGGCGGCGCACGAGGGCCCGGGCGAGCGCCAGCCGCTGGCGCTGACCTCCGGACAGCGACGCACCGCGCTCCCCCACCCGCGTGTCGAGCCCCTCGGGCAGCGCGGCGACGAAGCCGTCGGCCTGGGCCAGGCGCAGCGCTGCCCAGACGTCCTCGTCGCTGACCCGGCGGGAGGTGGGCGCCCCCGCGTCGGCGCTCGGGCCTGCGCCGGCGTCGAGGCCCTCCTCCAGGCCGAGCGCGACGTTGCCGCGCACGGTGTCGTCGAAGACGAACGTCGACTGCGGCACCAGCGCCGCGACCCCCGCCAGCTCGCCCTCGGCGAGCTCGCGCACGTCGACGCCGTCGAGGAGCACCTGCCCTGACGTCGGGTCGACCAGGCGGACCAGGAGTCCTGCCAGCGTCGACTTGCCGGAGCCGGTGCCGCCGACGAGCGCGGTGGTGGTGCCGGGGGTGACGTCGAGGTCCACGCCGCTGAGCACCGGGCGGGGCGGGCGCGGAGCCCTCGCCGGCCGGGCCGCCGAGCCGGCGTCGCCGGCGTCGTCGTCCTCGTCGTCGGGGTCGGGGACGGGCACCGGGTGGTGGTGCTCCAGGCCCCTGGTCGAGGGGGCGGCCGGGTCGGCCACCCGAGCGGCGCGTCGCGCGCCCCACGGGGTGGCGGCGCTCTCTCGCAGGACCGCCTGGAGGCGCGCGTCGCCGGCGACGGTGCGCGGCAGCTCGGCCAGGGTCCAGCCGATGGCGCGCACCGGGAAGGCGAGCAGGCTGAGCATGTAGGCGACCTGGACGATGTCGCCGACGTCGGCCGCGCCGCCCGCCGCGCGGGCCGCGCCGACGGCCAGGACGAGCAGGGTGCCGAGCTGCGGCAGCGCCTCGATGACGGGGTCGAACGCGCCGCGGGTGCGTCCGGCGGCGACGTTGGCGTCGCGCAGGCGCCCGGACTCCTCGGCGAAGCGGGCGACCTCGCCGCCGGCCAGCCCCAGGGTCTTGACCACGAGGGCCCCCTCGAAGCTCTCGTGGGCGACCGCGGAGACCTCTCCGCGCAGGCGCTGCACGCGGCGCACCTTGGGCGACATCGCCCGCGAGTACGCGGCGTTGGCCACCACGAGCGCCGGGACCACCACCAGCCCGATGCCGCCGAGCACCGGGTCCGCGGCGACCATCGCCGCCCCGGCCACCGCGATGAGGACGACGACGCCCAGCGCGAACGGCAGGATGGCCATGGCCTGCCACGTCGCCTCGACGTCGGAGGCGGCGGTGGCCAGCAGCCGGCCCGCGGGGTGCGCGTGGTGCCAGCTCAGCGGGAGGTCGAGGTAGCGGCGGACCAGCGCGCGGCGGTAGCGGGCCTGCAGGGCGTACATGGTGGCGCCGGCGAGGATGCGGCGGACCAGCACACCGCCGACCGTCACGACGGTGATGGCGAGCAGGGCCGCTCCGGCGAGCCAGACGTCACCGGTGGTCACGCGCTCCGCGGACCCGGGGGTGAGAGCGGGGACGACGACGCGCTCGGTGACGCGCCCCACCATCCAGCCGCTGCCGGCGGTGCCGACGCCGTAGACGACGCTGCCGAGGACCGCCCAGGCGAAGAGGCGGCGCTCCTCCCGGGCGCCGCGCGCGAGGACCACAAGACCGGGCAGGAACGTGCCCCTGGGTGTGGCGGGGGGACTCACAGGCGACTCACTCGATGTATCGAAACACGAGCCACCGACAGCCGCCCGCACGGCGCACCCCGCGGTGCCGGCGGGCGCGGGTCGCGGCAGGATGATCCGGTGACCGGGCCCGACCGCGCGCACCTCGCCGACCTGCTGCTGGAGGCCGGCCCCGACGCGCCGACGCTGTGCGAGGGGTGGAACGCCCGAGAGCTGGCTGTGCACCTCGTCGTGCGCGACGGCCGGCCCGACGCCTTCGTGCCGCGGCAGCTCGGCGAGCGCCTGGGTGAACGGGCCGAGCGCGTCACCGTCCTGCGCCGCGCCGTGGAGCACGCCGACGCCGTGGAGGGCCGGCTGCGGGCGCTGCCCTTCTCCGAGCTGGTGGAGCGCTTCCGGTCGGGGCCACCGCGCTGGACGCCGCAGGCGCTGCCCCAGGTCGAGGCGCTGGCCAACGGCCTGGAGTTCTACGTGCACGGCCAGGACGTGCGCCGCGCCGCGCCGGGCTGGGACCCGTCCGACCCGGCCGCCGCCGAGGAGCTGCGCCCCGGTCAGCGCGAGGCGCTGTGGCGCAGCCTCAAGGGTCTCGCTCGGCTCGTCTACCGGCGCGCCTCCGTGGGTGTGGTGCTCGCCGTCCCGGCGGGCCCGCAGCTCGTGGCGGTGCGGCGCGAACGCCAGGTCGTGGTGACCGGCGAGGTCGAGGAGCTGGTGCTGCACGCCACCGGCCGCCGCGGGGCGGCGCGGGTGGAGCTCAGCGGCCCCGAGGACGCCGTGGCGGCGTTCTCGGGCGTGGTCCAGCAGATGTGACCCACCCCCTCCGTGATCATGGGAGTTGCGAACACGACCACCCGTGATCATGGGCGTTGTGCGCACGGCTGCACACAGCGCCCATGATCACGGGTGTGGAGTCGTGTGGGGTCAGGCGCGGGCGAGCGGCGGGTCGGCGGGCAGCACGTGCTCGCCGGTGCGGTCCGTCGACAGGCACAGGGAGCAGACGACGGCCGAGTGCGCCGCACAGGCCGCCACGTCGGGGCGCTCGAAGCCCTGGTGGCAGACGTGGCAGGTCATGACCTCGCCGGACGGGTTGCCGTCGTCGTCGAGCATCGGAGCGTCGATGCCGTCGTCGGAGCGCCGCAGGTAGAAGCGACCCTTCGTGGCGACGGCCAGCACCGGGGGCAGCACCACGGCGAGCACCACGGCCACCAGCGGGCTGAACGGTGCCAGCCCGGCACCGAGGCCGCCGAAGAAGCAGACGATGGAGACGCCGGCCGCCGCGAGCATCGAGACGAAGCCCACGGGGTTGATGTCGTAGAGCATCCCGCGGCGGAACTCCGGCTGCTTCGGCGAGAGCCCGAGCACGTACTTGTTGACCGCGATGTCCACGGCGACGACGACGATCCACGCGATCCCGCAGTTGGCGTAGAAGCCGAGGATCGTGTTGAGGAAGTCGAACATGTTGAGCTCCATCAGCGCGAGCGCGATGGCCAGGTTGACGCCCACGAAGACCAGGCGCCCCGGGTAGCGCCGGGTGAGGCGCGTGAAGGAGTTGGTCCACGCCAGGGAGCCGGAGTAGGCGTTCGTGACGTTGATCTTCACCTGGCTGATGACCACGAGGACGACGGCGAGGGCCACCGCGGCCCACGCGGGCATCCAGTCGCGGTAGATCTCGAGGAACTGGTGCACGGGCTGGTTGGCGATGGCGGCGCCGCCGTCCGTCGCGCTGGCCAGGATGTAGACCGCGAGGAAGAGCCCCACCACCTGCTTCGCCGCGCCGAACAGCACCCAGCCGGGGCCGGCGAGCAGCACCGCGGCCCACCAGCGGCGGCGGTTCTCGGCCGTCTTGGGCGGCATGAAGCGCAGGTAGTCGATCTGCTCGGCGATCTGCGCGATGAGCGACAGGCAGACGCCCGCCGCGAGCATCACGGCGCCGAAGCTGGGCGTGCCGTTCCCGGACTCGCCCTGGTACTCGAAGAACGCACCCACCGACTCGGGGTGGCTGACGATGAGGTACCCGAACGGCGCGACCATGAGGACGAGCCACAGCGGCGTCGTCCACAGCTGCAGGGTGCTCAGCACCTTCATGCCGTAGACCACCAGCGGGAAGATCACGATCGTCGAGACGGCGTACCCGAGCCACAGCGGCACCCCGAGGCCCAGCTGCAGGCCCTGCGCCATGATCGAGCCCTCGAGGGCGAAGAAGATGAAGGTGAACGTCGCGAAGATGACGTTCGTGACCACCGAGCCGTAGTAGCCGAAGCCGGAGCCGCGGGTGATGAGGTCGAGGTCGAGGTTGTAGCGCGCGGCGTAGTACGCCAGCGGGAACCCGGTGGCCAGCACGACGAGGGCGAAGACGCCGATCCCCCACAGCGCGTTGGTGGTGCCGTAGGAGATGCCGATGTTCGCGCCGATGGCGAAGTCGGCGAGGTAGGCGATGCCGCCCAGGGCCGAGACGGCGACGACGCCGGTGGACCAGCGCCGGTAGGAGCGCGGGGCGAAGCGGAGGGTGTAGTCCTCCAGCGTCTCGCCGGCGGCGTGGGCGACGCTGAGGTCGCCGGGGCCGTCGGGGGTGGGCGTGGCCCCCGTCTGGGCGGGGACGCGCGCGGACGACGCCGTCGCGCGGTGGGTGTCCTGGGTCACGAACGGCGACCGTAGGGCTGCCGTGTTACCGAGAGGTCACCCCGCGTTTCAACCTCGATCACCCTGCGTGATCATGGGTGGTCGACCACCGCGCTGTGTCAGCGGACGGGGTGACCGGCTGCCGCCAGGGACGCCTTCACGTCGCCGACGGTCATCTGCCCGAAGTGGAAGACGCTCGCGGCGAGCACCGCGTCGGCGCCGGCCGCCACCGCCGGCGCGAAGTGCTCCACCGCACCGGCACCGCCGCTGGCGATGACGGGAACGCCGACCCGGGCGCGCACCGCGGTCAGCATCTCCAGGTCGAAACCGGCCTTGGTGCCGTCGGCGTCCATGGAGTTGAGCAGCAGCTCGCCCGCGCCCAGCCCAGCGACGCGCTCGGCCCACTCGACGGCGTCGATGCCCGTGCCGCGGCGTCCGCCGTGCGTGGTGACCTCGAAGCCCGACGGCGTGGGCGGTCCGCCCTCCGGGGTGCGCCGCGCGTCGAGGCTCACCACCAGCACCTGGTTGCCGAACCGCTGGGCGATCTCACGCACCAGCTCCGGGCGGGCGATGGCCGCGGTGTTGACGCCCACCTTGTCGGCGCCGGCGCGCAGCAGCCTGTCGACGTCGTCGGGGGTGCGGACCCCGCCTCCCACGGTGAGCGGGATGAAGACCTGCTCGGCGGTGCGACGGACCACGTCGTAGGTGGTCTCGCGGTCCCCGGAGGAGGCGGTGACGTCCAGGAACACCAGCTCGTCAGCGCCCTGCGCGTCGTAGCGGGCCGCCAGCTCCACGGGGTCACCGGCGTCGCGCAGCTCGCGGAAGTTGACGCCCTTGACCACGCGGCCGGCGTCGACGTCGAGGCAGGGGATCACGCGCACGGCCAGGCTCACGTCGGCCCAGCCTAGGCGCCCCCGGCACGCGGCTAGGGTCGCCCGGTGCCGGAGCACCTGACCGCCGGAGCGGCCGAGGCCGCCGCCGACCTCGTGCTCGGGCGCGCCGCCGGGCCGGGCGGCGTGCGCGTGCTCGCCGTCGACGGCCCCAGCGGCTCCGGCAAGACCACCCTGGCCGGCGCCGTCGCGGAGCTCCTGCGCGAGCGCGGGGTGAGCACCTCCGAGGTGCACATGGACGACCTCTACCCGGGGTGGGACGGGCTCGCAGAGTCCGTCGGCCTGGTCACCACCCAGGTGCTCGAACCGCTGACCGCCGGCGCGCCGGCGCAGTTCCGCCGCTGGGACTGGGTGGCGCACCGCTGGGCGGAGCAGGTGCCGGTGCCCGCGGCGGACGTCGTCGTCGTCGAGGGGGTGGGGTGCGGGTCCCGTCCGTGCGCGCCGCACCTGACCGCCCTGGTGTGGGTGGAGGCCGACGACGACGAGCGCATGCGGCGCGGCATCGAGCGCGACGGCGAGGCGTACCGGCCCCACTGGGAGCGCTGGGCGGTGCAGGAGCGAGCGCTGTTCACCGCGGAGGGCACCCGGGACCGCGCGGACCTCGTGCTGCGCACGTGAGGCACCCCTCCCGGGCAGGATGGTGCCGGTGAGCCGGTTGGAGCTGCGGGCGCGCGTGGACCGGCTGCGCTCGTACGCGCCGCACGTGGTGCTGTGCGCCGTCGGCGCTGGGCTCGCCTACCTGCTGGCGCGGCACCTCCTGGGCCACGAGCAGCCGATCTTCGCGCCCATCGCCGCGGTGCTGGGCCTGGGCGTCTCCTACGGGCAGCGCCTGCGGCGCGTGGGCGAGGTGGTGGTCGGCGTCGCCATCGGCGTGCTCGTGGGTGACCTCATGGTGCGCGCGTTCGGCACCGGCGCCTGGCAGATCGCGCTCGTGGTCGGGCTGGGGATGTCGGTGGCGATCCTGTTGCGCGCCGGCACCCTCATGATCAACCAGATCGCGATCCAGGGCGTCTTCGTGACGCTGTACGCCCAGACCACCACCGGCGCGATCGTCGGTCGGTGGACCGACGCCGCCACCGGCGGGGTGGTGGCGCTGCTGCTGGCCACGCTCGTGCCGCGCCGCCAGCTGCGCCGGCCGGTGGTGCTGGCGCAGGAGGTGCTCGCCACCGTGGCGGACCTGCTGCTGGAGGCGTCCTCGGCGGCGCGCGACGGAGACGTGGAGCGCGGCCGGGACGCCCTCGCCCACGCCCGCGGTACCCAGGAGCGGCTCGACAGGCTGCGCGCCGCCGCCGCCGAGGGGCTCGACGTGGCACGGCTGACGCCGTTCCGTCGCCACCACGCCGTGCGCGCGCAGACCGTGCAGGCCCTGGCGGTGCCGCTGGACCGGGCCGTGCGCAACGTCCGCGTGCTGTCCCGACGCCTGGCGGTGGCCACGGAGCGGATGGAGGTGGTGCCCGAGGAGCTGCTCGCGCTGGTCGACGAGCTGGCGGCAGCGGTGCTGCGCCTGTCCGAGGACCTGGGCGCGGGGCGGCCGCTGGACGGCGCCGTGGACGCGCTGGCGGCCGTGGGCCTGGCGTCGGTGGTGGTGCCGCGCTCGTCGTTGTCGGCCGACGTGGTGCTGGCGCAGGTCCGCTCGGCGACCGTGGACCTGCTCATGGTGGCCGGTCTGGACGACGCGTCGGCCCGGGAGAAGGTGCCGGCGCGCGCCGGGGAGCGCTTCGGCTGACGCGGAGGGCTGGCACGCCCTCGCCAGTCCGGCCCAGCGGTTGGCGTGACGCCGCCAGGGAGAAGTGAGAACAGGCGATGTCGTCACCATCACTCAGCGGCAGAAGTGAAGGTAACGTCCGAGTGTGCCTTCAGGTCGAGCCGCGAACACCGGCGCTTGGCCGGCGCTCGGCAGCCGGGAGGTGCCGTGGATGCCGACCCTCCCGCCCGACCTCGTGCCGCGCTCGATCCGCGAGCGCCACCGGGGGCCGTACGCAGCGGCGGTGGTGCCGTTCATCGCGGGAGCCACGCCTGCGGTCTCATCGGTGGCAGCGGCACTGGCGGAAGAGGCGGCCGCCGAGGTGGCGCGCTTCGATGCGGAGCAGGCGAGCGCGCCCGCAGAGTCCGACGGCGGCGGCCCTGGGCCGCTGCCGTTCTTGCTGCTGCGCAGCGAGTCTGCGTCGTCGTCGCAGATCGAGGGGCTGACGTCGGGGGCGCGGGCGATCGCGGTGGCTGAGCTCGGGAGAAGCGCCACCCGGAACGCTGAGCTCGTGCTCGGCAACGTGCGGTCGATGCAGGCGGCGCTCGCCCTGGCCGACGAGCTCACCGCCGAGGGGCTGCTGGCGATGCAGCGGGCGCTGCTGGAGGCGAGCGCGCCGTCGATCGCGGGGCGGTGGCGCAGCGAGCAGGTGTGGATCGGCGGGGACACGTACGGGCCGCACGGGGCGGAGTTCGTGCCGCCCCACCACGAGGATGTGCCCGCCCTCATCGACGACCTCGTCGCGTTCAGCAGCCGCGGTGACGTGCAGGTGCTCGTGCACGCGGCGCTGGCGCACGCGCAGTTCGAGACCATCCACCCGTTCGCGGACGGCAACGGCCGCACCGGGCGGGCGCTGGTGCACGCGCTGCTGCGGGGGCGGGGGCTCGCGCGGCGAGTGACGGTGCCTGTGTCGGCCGGGCTGCTCACCGACGTCGGCGGGTACTTCGACGCGCTCACCGCGTACCGCGGCGGTGAGGTGGACCCGATCGTCGAGGTCATGTCCCGGAGCGCGCTGGCCGCGGTGGTCAACGGGCGGCAGCTGGCCGCGGAACTGCGGACGGTGCGGGCGCGGTGGGACGACGTGGTGGTGGCTCGCCGAGACTCCGCCGCGTGGCGCCTGGCCGACCTGTTGCTGCGGCAGCCGGTGGTCGACAGCGCGACCATCGCCCGCGAGCTGGGGGTCTCGGCCGCCAACGCTGCCCGGCCGCTGGCGCCGCTGGTGGAGGCGGGCGTGGTGCGCGAGACGACGGGGCGCGATCGCGGCCGGCTGTGGCAGGCCGACGAGGTGCTGGCGGCGCTGGACGCGTTCGCGACCCGGGCCGGGCGGCGCTCGACCCGGTGACCGGCTGGCGGTGACGCCGGACGTGCAGAAGTTCCTCGTGGGGGCCTGACGGGGCGCTCCGGCCGGGTTCTGCACGTCCGGCGTCACGCGCCCTCGTCCCGCCCAGCGGGCAGAAGTCGCTCGGGAGCGACTCCCCACCCCACCGGCGGTACTCCTGCATGCCCGAGGGGACGCCGCCGTGCCGGGTCAGCCGGCGGCGGGCACCTGCACGGGGCCTCCCAGGTGCATCCCCTCACCGGCGCCGTCGTCGATGCGGCCGTGGACGTCCACCAGCTCGCGGTTCCCCAGCTGCTGACCAAGATCCACCACGAGCGGAGCCGCCGGGTGGTTCGGACAGCCCTGCGCCCCCTTGCGGATGTAGGTCGACACCGCGATGCGCACCTGCGTGCCGGTGACCTCGACCTCCGGAGGGGCGGTGTTGCCCTCGGCCCCCCGTCCGCCGGTGCATCCCTGCTCGACGACCAGCACCTCCACGCGGGTCGCCGCCGGGTCGGGCACGAAGCCTTCCGGCAGGAACCACGTCGCGGCGTTCGTCGTCGTCGGGTCCCGGTCGTCGGCCTGGACGTCGACCGACAGCGGCGCGTCCCACCCGAGCGCGCCTTGCGCGGCGGCGATGACCGCGTCCTCCGTGCCCGCATCGGGGCGCCGCGTGAGCGGGTCGGTGGAGTAGTCGATGGTGACCACGCCGGTGGTCGAGTCGAAGTGGCCGCCCAGCACCAGCCCCTGCTCGGCCACCCCGAGGTCAGCGGCGAACGCCGTCGTCGCCGCGTCGATGATGACGCCGTTGCGGTGGCTGGACACGAGCGCTCCGCCGCGCAGCTCGATGGGGAACGGCAGCTGCTCCGCCATGGTGACGACCTCCGGCGGCACGGTTCCGGTGAAGGCGACCCACGGCCGGCCCTGCGACGACTCGTCCCCCGCGTGTGACGTGGAGAGAGCGTCCCTGAACCGCTCCTGGACGTCGTAGGTGAAGACCCCCACCAGCTCCTGGTCCTGGACGATCCGCGCGGCCTCCTCCAGCGAGATGCCTTCCTCCTGTGCGATCTGGTCCTGCAGCGACCCCGGGGTCGCCCACGTGAGGTCCAGGGGCGGGCGGACGCCGCGGGGCGTCGTGACGACCGTCAGCGCAGGGTCGGGCCAGGCGAAGGTGGCGCGCGGGGTGGGTGAGGAGGAGGACGACGACGCGCCGCCGGGCGGTAGCGGATGCGCCGCGCTCCCGCACCCGGCGAGCACCACCACCGCTCCCGCTGCCCCAGCTGCCAGCGCGACCGCTCGTGCCCTGGAACGTCCCACGTCCACCCCGTCCTCCGCCTCACCACCGACCGGCGCAGTGATCACCAGTCAGACGCTCCCGCAGGCGCGAGCGTTGCAGGGCGGCGCCGCGTCGTCGTCGTCCTCATCCGGCGGGCGGCGTCAGGAGCCCACCGCCGGGTCCTGCGCCGTCTCCGCGGAGGGAGCCGTTGACGTCCACGAGCGTCCGGTCGCCCAGGGGCTGGCCGAGGTCGACCACCAGCGGGGCCGTGCCGTGTCCGGGGCAGGTCTGCGGTCCCTTCAGGATGTAGGTGGACACCGCGATCCGGACCTGCGTGTCCGTGACCTCCACCTGCGGCGGGGCCATGCGCTCCCCCGGGTTGACCCCGCTCGCGCACTCCGGGGCGTCGACGACGACCTCCAGGCTCGTGGCGCTCGGGTCGGCGGTCCAGCCTGCGGGGAGGTACCAGAAGGCCGGCTCGGTGGTCTTGGGGTCACGGTCGTCCAGCTCGACCTCGACGCGGAACGGCGCGTCGCGGCCCAGCGCCTTCGCCGCAGCGGCGACCACGGCCGCCCTCACCTCGTCACCGCCCTGCCACTGCTCGGCAGGGATGCCGCCGTAGGTGAACGTCGCCGTGGGGGTGTCGAGGCTCCCGCTCCAGCCGAAGCCCCTCGGCGCTGCCGCGGCGAAGGCGTCGGTGCCGACCGACCGCACGCGGTCTGCCTCCGTCGCGGTGAGCAGCGCCCCGCCCCGCAGCTCCATCGGCAGGTAGAAGGCCTCCGCAGCCGCGACGAGCTCGGGCGGCACGTCGCCGGTGAACCCGATCCACGCCGGCCCGCCCTCCATCTCCGGGCGCGCCTCGGAGAACCGGTCACCGAGGATCGGCGTGACCGTCGCGGCGACCCAGTCGTGGAAGGCGGTCACGTCCTCCTGCTCCCGGACCACCGCCTCGACCGGCACGCCCTCCTGCTCGGCGTAGGTGGTGAGGTCCTGCAGCTGGGCCTCGTCGGGCGGAGGCATCGGCGGGCGCTGGCCCTGCGGCGTGATGACGACCGTGCGCGCCGCGTCGGGCCAGAGCTGGCCGGGGTCGGTGTAGGCGGACGACGACGGCGACGCGCTGCTGGCGTCCGGCGCCGGCTGCGCCAGCGGGGTGCCCCCGCACCCAGCCAGCGCCAGTCCCACCGCGAGCGCCGCCCCTGCTGTCAGACCGACCGATCCCGCCCTGGAACGCCGCACGCAGACCCCGCCCTCCGCAACCGCGCCGTCGCTCGTCGCGACGATCACCGGTCAGACGCTGCCGCACCGCCGTGCGTTGCAGAGCGGCGGCGCGCCGTCGTCGTCCGACCCGTGATCACCGACGTGCAGAAGTCTCCCGGTAGCGCCGCAGAGGGCTCCGGTCAGGACTTCTGCACGTCCGGCGTCACGCAGACGGCCGGGGCAGAGGGAAGGTGGGTCAGCGACGGCGCTCGGGGACGGCGGGCATCACGGACGTGGTCAGCGCCGGGTCGGGGTCCTCCCGGAAGCGGCGGCGGACCGCCTCGCGCTCCTCGGCCTCCACCCGCTCCCGCTCCTCACGGAGGAGGCGCTCGACGCGGTCGGCCTGCTCGGCCTCGCTGGGCCCGGCGAACGCCCGGGACCTCTCGACGGCCTCCATCGAGCCGGTGAACAGGGAGTCGTCGCGGCGGTCGGGCTGGCGGTCGGCGGCCACGGGGGGCAGCACGACGGTGGCCGGCGTCGGCACTCCCGCGCCCCGGCGGGGGGCCTTCGGGTCGTGCCCGCTCTTCGCCGGCACGCGCTGCTCGCGGGTCATCTCTGCGAGCGCGGCCTCCTCGGCGTCGGAGCCGGCCAGGCGCAGGCGCGGCAGCCCCTGGGGGTTGGAGGCCACCAGCCAGCGGACCATCGCCTCGCGCACGTGGCAGCGCAGGTCGAAGATCGTGGGCCCGTCCTGCGCGGACACGAGGATGCGGACCTGCACGAAGGTGTTGACGGCGTCGGTGACCTGCAGCACCGCCACGCGGCGGTCCCACAGCTCGTCGGCCTCGACCACGCGGTGCAGCTCGTCGCGCATGCCGTCGAAGTCGGTGCGCCAGTCGACCTCGAGCATCACGACGCCGAGGATCTGGGAGTCCTTGCGGGTCCAGTGCTCGAACGGGGTGGAGGTGAAGTAGGTGGAGGGCAGCACGTAGCGGCGGTCGTCCCAGACGTGGACCACCACGTAGGTGAGGGTGATCTCCTCGATGCGGCCCCACAGCCCGTCGACCACCACGACGTCGTCGACGCGCAGGGCGTCGGTGAACGCGAGCTGCAGGCCGGCGAAGACGTTGCTGAGGGAGCTCTGGGCGGCCAGGCCGGCCACCACGGACAGCAGGCCGGCGGAGGCGAAGATGCCGGTGCCGACCACGCGGGCCTCGGGGAAGGTCCAGAGCATCGCACCGACGGTCAGCAGGGCGATCACCAGCAGCGCGATGCGCCGCAGGAAGATGATCTGGGTGCGGATCCGGCGGGCGTGGCGGTTGTCGGCGACGTCCACCCGGAACTTCTCGAGCAGCAGGTCCTCGACCACCAGCACGACCTTGGCCAGCAGCCAGCCGATGCAGGCGATGACGGCGAGCAGCAGCACGGTGCGGGTGGCCATGAGCCAGCCGTCGTTCCCGGTGGAGCTGACGAACACCTGCTGGGCGGCCAGCGTCACGAGGATCCAGCGGAACGGGCCCTTGAGGCGGGCGGCGAGGGTGCGCGCCACCACGGACCTGCGGCCGATCCGCAGGACGACGGCGTGCACCACCATCCCCAGCACCAGTGCCCCGAGCGCCGCGCCGACCGCGACGGCGACGAGCTGCAGCGCTTGGAGCCCGGTCAGGGGCGTGGTCGCAGCGGCTTCGTCGCCGTTGAAGAGGTCGTAGAAGGCTTCGAGCATGGCTGGGGAGGGCCTCCGGGTCCGGGGCGGGTGGTGCGGGCGGTGCATCCACTGTCGCAGAAGATCCCGGGGTCGTGCACGCTCGCTGGGTGGCACCTCGGCGCCGGCTGGCGATCGCTCTGATGGCGCTCGTCGTCGTCCTGGTGGTGGCGGCGGGGGCGGTGCTGCTGCGCGGCGCGGGCCCGTCCGCAGGTGGCGCTGAGGACGACGACGCGCGCGGGTCCGGCGCGGCCAGCTCCGCCGGGCCGGCCGACCAGGCGGTGCAGGGCACGGTGCTGCTCGTGCCGGGGTACGGCGGCAGCACCTCCGGGCTGCAGGTGCTGGCGGGGGCGCTCGAGCGCGCCGGGCGGCAGGTGCGGGTGGTGTCGGCAGCAGGGGACGGCACGGGCGACCTGGCCGAGCAGGCCACCGCCGTCCAGGCCGCGGCTCAGGCGGCCCTCGCCGGCGGGGCGCCGTCGGTGGACGTGGTCGGCTACTCCGCCGGCGGGGTGGTCACCCGGCTGTGGCTGGCCGGTGACGGCGCCGACGAGCCCGTGCGCCGCGTGGTCACGCTGGGCTCACCCCACCAGGGCACGGACCTGGCGCGCTTCGCGGCGGTGAACGCCCCGCAGGACTGCCCGCTCGCGTGCCAGCAGCTCGAGCCGGGGAGCAGCCTGCTGCGGTCCCTGCCGGAGACCCCTGGCGACGGCGTCCGCTGGACCAGCGTGTGGTCCGCCGCTGACCAGGTGGTGGTGCCGCCGGCGGACGCCTCCTCGCTGCGCGGCGCCGTCGACGTGGAGCTCCAGCAGGTGTGCTCGGCGTCGAGGGTCGACCACGGCGGGCTGGTGCGGGACGCGCTGGCCGTCGGCGTCGTCGACGCGGCCCTCGACGGTCCGGTGCTCGACGCCGCGCCGCCCGCCACCGACTGCGACGCCCTCACCTCCCGCGGCCGGCAGCTCCTGGCCGGTGGGTAGCGGTCAGCTGGTGACGTCGCGGGTGGTGAAGGACGCCCAGGCCGCCGCCAGCAGCACGCCGGCCCACCCGAGCTGCACGAGCACGCCGCGCCGCACGTCCGTCCACAGGACCGGATCGCGGAAGAGGTCCACCCACGCCAGCCAGTACCGCGTGGGCAGCAGGTCGTGCACGGCCGACGCCGCGTCGAGCCCGACCAGCACGGTGCTCGCCACGAGGAGCGCCAGCCCCCCGAGCGCGGCGACCAGGGGCGAGTCGACCAGCGTCGACAGCAGCAGCGCCAGTGCCGCCACCCCCAGCATCGACACCGACACGTACGCCATCACCAGCAGCGTGCGCACCAGCAGCTCCTGCGGCGACAGCGAGGTCCCCGACAGCGAGGCGGTGGTCGTGCCGAGGGCGTCGGGCCGGGTGCCCAGCAGCTGCGTGCCCGCCGCGAACGACACCAGCGCCACGGCGATCACCGCCCCGAAGGTGAACGCCAGCACCGCGAACAGCTTGGCCACGAGCAGACGGGTCCGCCCGACGGGCCGCACGAGCAGGTAGCGCAGCGTGCCGGCCTGCGCCTCCCCCGCCACGGCGTCGCCCGCGACCACGCACACCGCCACCGGCAGGAAGATCGGGACGACGATGCCGAGCGCCGCCGCCGGGTAGAGCTGGCCGTTGCCGAGCACGGCCGAGAGGAACGCCGGGCCCTGCCCGGGCCGCGGCGCCAGCTCGCTCGTGGCGAGGAACGCCGCGACGACGACGGGCAGCGCGCACAGCAGCCCCACCGAGACCCAGGTGCGGGGCCGCAGCGCCAGCTTGCGCAGCTCCACGCCCGTCAGCGCCAGCAGCTTCACGCGCCCATCCCCTCGCCGACCGCCGTGGTGCGGGAGAGGACGACGTCGGTGAGCGTGCGCCGCTCCACCACCGCCTCCCGCACCACGAGGCCGCCGCGGACGAGGTCGCCGACCGCGTCACCGGAGTCAGCAGCGACGAGCCGCACGCCCTCCGGCCCGAAGACGGGGGCCCCCAGCAGGCGGGCCCCGAGCAGCGCAGCGGCCGCCGCTGGGACGCGCCCGCCGTCGTCGTCCTGAGCACCACCGGCGAGCGTCACGAGCAGCCTGCCGGTGGGGGCGCGCAGGGCGTCGACGTGGTCCTGGACCACGAGGTGGCCCCGGTCCATGACGCCGACCCGCGTGCACAGGTGCTCGACCTCGGAGAGCAGGTGGCTGGAGACGAGCAGCGTGGTGCCCTGCGCCGAGAGCTGCAGCAGCAGGTCGGTGACGAGGGCGATGCCCTGCGGGTCGAGGCCGTTGGTCGGCTCGTCGAGGACGAGCAGGCGCGGGCGGCGCACCAGCGCGGAGGCGATGCCGAGCCGCTGGCGCATGCCGAGGGAGTACGCGCGGACCGGCCGGCGCCCCACCTGCGCCAGGCCGAGGGCCTCCAGCGCGTCGTCTACGCGGCGGCGCCGGGTGCGGCGCCCGCCCGGGGTGGGCACGGCGGCGTCGAGCAGGCGCAGGTTGGCCCGCCCGGACAGGTGCCCGATGGCCGCCGGGCCCTCGACCATGGCTCCGACCTGCGGCAGCACGCGGGCGGCGTCCTGCGGGACGCGACCGCCCAGCACGCGCACCCGGCCCCCGGTGGGCAGCACCAGGCCCAGCAGCATCCGGACGGTCGTCGTCTTGCCCGAGCCGTTCGGGCCGAGGAAGCCGTAGCGGTCTCCCTCGGCGACGCGCAGGTCGACGTCGGCCACCGCCTGGACCCTGCCGAACCGCTTGGTCAGGCCCGTCGTCTCGACGGCCAGCTCGCTCGCGGCAGGTCCTCTCACGGGTGGATCACGGGCGGCGCTCCGGGGGGTCGGTGACCAGCTGCGCGGCGGCACGGGTGAGCAGCTCGGGCTGCACCGCCCCTGAGACGAGGTAGGCCCGCCCCTGCCGCGGGCCTCCCCGACCGTCGACGACGACGATCGCGGCGCTCAGCGCTCCGGCCCGCACGAGCGCCGTCCGGGCGTCTCCGGTGCGGGTCTCGTCGAGGGGGTCCGCGCCGGCGGCCTCGGCGGCGAACAGCGCCTGGCGGCCCTGGTCGGCGGGCAGCGAGACGACGGCCAGGCGCAGCAGCCCGGTGCCGTAGGCGACGGCACCGGTGGAGCGCGGGTCCTGCAGGGCGGGCAGCCCGGCCAGCTGGTCGGGCAGCACCCACGGCGCAGCGGTCGCGGCACCGGCGGCGACGTCGACCTCGGCGCTGCGGACGCTGGCGCCCGGCGGGTCCGGGACGCCGAGGGCGGCGGGGTCGGGTGCGCCGACGGTGATGTCGTCGAAGGCCGCCGCGACGACGGGACCGCCCACCACGTCGACGAGGTCCACGGCGAGCGGCAGCCCGGTGGCCCGGTCGACCCAGAGGTCGGCGTGGTCGAGCGTGGACAGGGCTGCGTCGTCTGCGCTGCCGGTGGGCGGGCGCAGCCGCACGCCGTCGGCCAGACGACCGGCCACCACGCGCTCCCCGGTCCGGGCGGCGCCCTGCGCGAGGAGCTCGGCCGGGGTGGCGCCGGCGAGCAGCGAGCGGGCCAGCGCCGGGGGCAGCAGGTCGCTGGCGCGGGGCAGCCGTGCGCCGGACAGCGGGGCGCCGACCGTCAGGGCGTCGCGCTCGTAGTCCCACCCGGTCAGCTGCCCGCCGGAGGCGTACTGACCGCGTTCGCCGGTGGCGGTGAGCACGTCGGTGCGCCAGGTCTGCTCGTCGGCCCACCACGTGCGGGTGCGGGTGCTCTCCCCCACGAGCGCGGCGACGTCGCCGAGGCGCGGCAGGTCGGGCAGGCCCAGGGCGCCGCTGCTCGTGGCGGTGCCGGTGAACGGGACGGACGCCGACGCAGCGGCCCGGGCGAGCACGTCGGTGACGTCGTCGTCCTGAGGTCCGCCGCCAGCGCCGGTCGCGCTCCAGGCCGGTCGGCCCACCATCGCGAGGGTCACGAGCAGCGCACTGCCGACCACGACGGCGGCCCACCGCAGGCCGGCGGCCCGTCGGTGCGGGACGGCGGGCACCTCGCCACCGTACGTGCCGCTCCTAGGAGCCGCCCTCCCCTCGCGGTCGGTCCTCGATCGTCGCGGGGTGGGGGGAGCCCGGGCTCTGGGGGTCCGGCCGCGTCAGCGGCTGTGCAGGGCGACCAGCGTGGCGAGCCGGTCGGCCTCGGCCGCGCCGCGCTCCCCGTCGGCGCGCTGCACGCCCATGACGGCGAGCGTGTCGCCGTCGGACAGGTCCAGCTGCACCCACGGGCGGCCGCCCCCGAAGGAGACGCCCACGACCTCGGCCCACTCCACCCGCTGCCTCCTGACGAGGTTGCGGACGAACAGCCCGCGCTCGTCGGGCACGGCGACCACGCGCGCCTGCATCTCGCAGAACGCCATGACCGCGAGCCCCACCACGAAGAACCCGAGCCGGTCCCACACCGTCTGCTCGACGACGAACGCCGCGAGGCCCGTGAACAGGACCACCGCCGCGACGCCCAGCGCACGGCTCATCGCCCGCCCGCGCACGGGCCGGAACGGCGCGTGCAGCCGCGCGGCGTCGGAGGAGGACGACGACGGAGACGTCACAGGCGGCACGCGTGGATCGTGGTGACGAGGATGGCGCGGGCGCCGAGGTCGTAGAGGTCGTCCATGACCTTGTTGGTCCTGGCCTTCGGCACCATGGCGCGCACCGCGGCCCACGCCGGGTCGGCCAGGGGCGCCACGGTCGGCGACTCGAGCCCGGGGGTCAGCGCGCACGCGTCGTCGAGGTGCTCGCGCGGCACGTCGTAGTCGACCATGACGTACTGACGGGCCACGAGCACGCCCTGGATGCGTCGCAGCAGCACGTCCAGGCCGGCTGGGCGCACGGGCCCGTCGGCCCCGCGGCGCGTGATGACCACGGCCTCCGAGCGCAGGATCGGCTCGCCGAAGACGGCCAGTCCTGCCGAGCGCAGCGTGGAGCCGGTCTCGACGACGTCGGCGATGGCGTCGGCCACGCCCAGCTGGACCGCGGTCTCCACCGCGCCGTCCAGCCGGACCACCGAGGCGCTCACGCCAGCGGCGGCGAGGTGGTCGGCCACGAGACCCGCGTAGCTGGTCGCCACGCGCTGCCCGTCCAGACCGGCCACGTCCAGCCCGCTGCTCACGGCGGCGGCCGGCCCGGCGAAGCGGAACGTCGACGCCCCGAACCCCAGCTGCATGACCTCGTCGGCCTCGGCGCGGGAGTCGAGGAGCAGGTCACGGCCGGTGATGCCGACGTCGAGCGTGCCCGAGCCGACGTACACGGCGATGTCGCGCGGACGCAGGAAGAAGAACTCCGCACCGTTCTCGGGGTCGGCGAGCACCAGCTCGCGGCCCTCGCGGCGCGTGGCGTAGCCGGCCTCGCGCAGCAGCTGCGCCGCCGGCTCGGACAGCGACCCCTTGTTGGGGACGGCGATGCGCAGGGGCTGGGGGGTCTCAGCCGTGGTCGAGGTGCTGGTCAGCGTCGTGGTCATCGTGCTGCTCACAGGTGGTCGTAGACGTCGTCGAGGGACAGGCCGCTGGCGATCATGAGGACCTGCGCGTGGTACAGGAGCTGGGAGATCTCCTCAGCGGCCCGCTGCGGCGTCTCGTGCTCGGCGGCCATCCACGACTCCGCGGCCTCCTCCACCAGCTTCTTGCCGATGGCGTGGACGCCGGCGTCGAGCTCGGCGACGGTCCGGGAGCCGGCGGGGCGCTCGGCGGCCTTGGCGGACAGCTCGGCGAAGAGCTGCTCGAACGACTTCACGAGCGGCCAGCCTAGGGGCGTCCGGTCCCCGCTCCGCCACCCCGGGGGCCGAGCGGGTGCTCCACGTCACCCGCGGCACCACCCAGCGCACCGCCGGCGGAGGCCCGCTGGCGCTCTGCGCGCTCCTCCTCCAGCAGCGCCACGGCCCGCCGCAGCAGCTGCTTGACCTCCTCCTGCTCCCGGTCGGTCCAGGCGTCGGAGTCGACGATCAGCTTGGCCGCGAGCGCCGCGGGCGAGACCACCGCGAGCAGGGTCCCGAGGATCCAGCCGAGCAGCAGCCGCGGGGTGTTCGCCACCCTGACGAGGTAGTCGACCAGCCCCGTCACCAGCCAGGTCGCCAGCACGCCTGGTGCCGCTGCTCTAGGCGACGGAGGCGACGACGACGCCGGCCATGGCCAGCTGGAAGGCGGAGGTGACCCACGCGGCGGGGTGCATCGCGCCGCTGGGCAGGTGGGTGCACACGAGGTCGCCGAGCCTGCCGGGGGTGAGGAGGTCGAGCACGACGAGCGCGACCGCCTGCATGACGATCCCGACCAGCCCGAAGACCACGGTCCACAGCAGGGCCGGCCCGAAGCCGGCGTCCGCGTTGCGCCAGATGGTGGTGAAGGTGATCAGTCCCACGCCGAGGGCACCGGCGGCCGTGACCAGCGCCGCTCCGGGCTCGGCGTCGCGGAAGACCCGCGTGGCCAGCTTGCCCGGCACGATGAGGTCGAGGGCGTAGAAGCCCGCGAGCAGCAGCCCGAGCCCCACCGCCGTGTACACCGCGGCAGCACCGACCGCCATCACCAACCCGTCCACGCGGACCTCCTGCTCGATCCTGCTCGATCGCTGTCGATCACTCGGCGAGCCAGGCGGCCCGCTGCTGCGGGCTCGGCGCCGGCCCGTCGATGTGGTGCGGCACGAAGCGCGCGTAGTAGTCGGTGACGGGCGAGTCGCTCTCGCGGATGCCGCACCCGGCGGCCTGCCCGTCCACCACCCAGCTGCCGACGACGCACTTGTTGCCCTCGAAGTCGGGCATGCGCACGTACTGCTGGTAGACGAAGCCCTCCTCGCCGTACTCGCCGGGCTGGACCAGCGACAGGTCGCGGGAGGAGACCTCGATGTTGTCGCCCTCGCGGCCGTGGAGGGGCTTCTTGACCCACTCGGCCATCCCGTCCGGCTCGAAGGCGGCCGGCAGGAGGTTCTCGTGGCCCGGGAAGCACCGCCACAGCGCCACGAGCAGCGCCTTGTTGGACAGCACCACCTTCCACAGCGGCTCGAGCCACACCGTGGAGCCCTGCTCGAGGGTGGTCAGCGCGTGCGCGCCGAAGTCCTCCCAGAGCACGTCCTCCCAGGGGTAGAGCTTGAAGAGGGCGTCGATGACGTCGTCGTCCTGACCGATGAACCGCTGCACGTCGGGGTTCCACCCCAGCTGCTCCACCTGCAGCTGCCGCGTGGTCCAGCCGGCCTGGTCGGCGCAGTCCCGCAGGTACCCGACCGTCATCTCCTCCTCACCGCTCTTCTCCGCGCCGAGGTGCGCCAGGTGCAGCACGCCGAGGCCGGTGCGCTCGCGGATGCCGCGCCAACCGTCGACGAGGCGCTCGTGCAGGGAGTTCCACTGGTCGAGCTCGGGGGCGACGTCCTGCAGCCAGTACCACTGGGCGACGCTGGCCTCGACGAGCCCGGTGGGGGTGTCGGCGTTGTACTCGAGCACCTTGGCGGGGGTGTCGTCGCGGCCGTCGAAGCGCAGGTCGAACCTGCCGTACAGCGACGGCGGGGAGGCGTCGAGGGAGGCGCGGGCCGCCGCGAGCGCGCCGGGCGGCAGGCCGAGGTCGCCGCACTCCCCGCTGCAGAGGTAGCGGGCGGCCTCGACGCACATCGCGTGGGCGCGCTCGGTGACGGACTCGAGGTGGTCGACCTCGTCGCTGCCGAGCACGTAGCAGGCCCGCTCGAACCAGTACTCCTGCTCACCGAGCCCCGAGCGCGCCGGCGTCATGGGGTAGACGAGTCCCTGCGACTCCACCGCCTCCCGCCAGCCGGGGCGCGGGGTGGTGCGGATGCGCCTCATCGCAGCCCCACTCAGCTGCCGGCCTTCGAGCCGCTGCCGAGCCCGCCGCGCACGGTCGTGCCCGACTCCGAGGCGGACAGGACCCTCCCGGAGGGCGCCTGCGCGGCGGTCCTGAGCGACGACGACGAGACGGTGCCGCCGGCCTTGTCCGCTCCTCCGGAGACGTAGCTGCTGCCCGTGGGGACCGAGCGCACGTAGTCGCTGCCCTCGCGGAACGTGCTCACCGGCGCGCCGACGGCGGGGAAGGCGCGACCGCGCAGGAAGTAGTACCAGAGGAAGGCCGAGCCCACTCCGCCACCGGACCCGTGGTAGCCGTCGTCGTCGTCGCAGACGTCGTCGTCGACCCGCTGACCGGTGTTCGGGTCCACGCAGACGCCCTGGTACTGCAGGTCGTCGGAGGCGGTGTCACCGCCGCCGGAACCGCTGCTGCCGGAGCAGCCCGACAGGGCCAGCGCCAGCGACGACGTGATGACGAGCGGCACCGCTGCCGACTTCCTCACTCCAGCCCCCCGCGTGATCGGTGGGGCCACACCCTACGGCGTCAGGCCTGGCCGTCGGCGCTGACCACATCACCGCTGGTGGGAGCCGCCGCAGGGGTGGTGCCGCCGGCGCGGCGCAGCAGCGCGCCGACGTCCACGCCGGTGGTGCGGCGCACCAGCTCGAGGGTCTCGGTGAGGTTGGTGGCCACGCCCTTGGACAGCGCGCTGGCGCCGTCGGTGGAGATGACCGTGAGGTCGCTGATCGCCGCCATGGGCGCCGCGAGCTCGCGGGCGACCTTGGGCAGGGCCTCCACCACCATCTGCGTGGTGGCGGCCTGGCCGTAGCGCTCGAACGCCTCCGCGCGCAGGCGCTGGGTCTCGGCCTCCGCCTCGCCCTTGGCGCGGATCGCCGCCGCCTCGGCCTCGCCCTCCGCGCGGACGGCGTTGGCGATGGCGGTGCGCCGGGCCAGCTCGGCCTCGCCCTCCAGGCGCACCTTCTCGGCAGCGGCTGCGGCGGCCACGCGGGCGGCGTCGGCGTCGGCCTTGGCGAAGGTGGTGGCGCGCTCGGCGTTGGCGGCGGTGGCCAGGCGGGTGCGCTCGGCCTCGGCCTGCGCCTCGGCGATCGAGGTGGCCTTGGCACCCTCGGCCTGGTAGATCTCGGCGTTGCGGCGGCCCTGAGCCTCCTGCTCGGCCTGGTAGCGGGCGGCGTCGGCGGGCTTGCGGACCTGGGTGTCGAGCTGGCGCTCGGTCAGGGCCGCCTGCCGCTCGGCCACGCGCTCCTGGCTGGTGAGCACCTCCTGGTCGCGCTCGGCCTTGGCCAGGGAGCCGGCGGCCTCGGCGTCGGCGGCGGCGCGGTCGGTGTCGGCCTTGAAGGCGGAGCGGCGCAGGTCGAGGTCGCGCTGGCTCTCGGCGATGGCCTCGTCGGCCTTGGCCTGCGCCTGGCTGGCCTCCCGGCGGGCGGCGGCCTCGGCGATGGCGGCGTTGCGGGCCGCGGCTGCGGCCTCGGGGCGTCCGAGGTCGCGCAGGTAGTTGGTGTCGTCGGAGACGTCCTGGATCTGGAAGGTGTCGAGGACCAGGCCCTGGTTGCTCAGCGAGGAGATGGACTCCTCGGCCACCTGCGCGGCGAACGCGGCGCGGTCGCGGATGATCTCGTCGACGGTGAGCGTGCCGACGATGGAGCGCAGGGAGCCCGCGAGGACCTCCTGCGTGAACGACTCGATCTCGTCCTGCTGGTGCAGGAAGCGCTGCGCGGCGGCGCGCACGTTGTCCTCGGAGCCGCCCACCTTGACGATGGCGACCGCGTCGAGGTTGAGGCGGATGCCCTGCTTCGACACCGCTCCGCCGATCTTCACGGAGATGCGGCGGCTGCTCAGCGACAGCACGTGGACGCGCTCGACGAGCGGCTTGACGAAGACGCCGCCACCCATGACCACGCGCTGGCCCGAGAGGTCGGTGGAGACCTGACCCGTCTCGGGGTTCGTCACCGCCTTGCCCTTGCGGCCGGTGACGATGAACGCCTCCGACGGGCTGGCGATCTTGTAGCGCCGGGCGATGGAGAAGACCACCACCAGCACGACCAGGACGACCAGGCCGATGATGACGGCGGGCACGAGCACCGATGTCGGGTCCACGGCTCGACCCTAGGGGGACACCGCCGGGCGACGGGTCATCCCAGGGGTGGGTTCACCCGCCCGCGACCCGCCCTGGCGCCAGCCGCCCGCCAGCACGCTGCGCTCACCCGCCGGCGAGTCCGCGCAGCTGCGCGATGGCGGCGGCCGGGTCGTCGGCGCCGTAGACCGCCGAGCCGGCCACGAAGACGTCGGCCCCGGCCTCGGCGCAGCGCTCGACGGTCTCGGCGGAGACGCCGCCGTCCACCTGGAGGCGCACCTCCAGGCCGTGCTCGTCCACGGCGGAGCGCAGGCGTCGCAGCTTGGGCAGGCACCCGTCGAGGAAGCTCTGGCCGCCGAAGCCGGGCTCGACGGTCATGACGAGCACCATGTCGAACTCGCCCAGCCAGTCGAGGAACGGCTCGGCCGGGGTCGCCGGGCTCAGGGCCAGTCCCGCACGGGCGCCGCGCTCGCGCAGCTCGCGGGCCAGGCGCACGGGAGCGGCGGCGGCCTCGGCGTGGAAGGTGACCGAGTGGGCGCCGGCCTCGGCGTAGGAGGGGGCCCACCGGTCGGGGTCAGCGATCATGAGGTGGCAGTCGAGCGGGACCGGGCTGACCTGCGCCAGGCGCTGCACCACGGGCAGGCCGAGGGTGAGGTTGGGCACGAAGTGGGCGTCCATGACGTCCACGTGGGCCCAGTCGGCGGTGGCGATGCGCCCCAGCTCGGCCTCGAGGTTGGCGAAGTCGGCGGACAGGATGCTCGGGGCGATGGTCACGGCCACGGTCGCAACCTACCCAGGCCGCCGGTGGACGGCTCAGGGCGTCTCAGCGGCGGCGCTCCCCGCGGACGTACGCGAGGTACACCGCCACCACCACGGCGACGAAGAAGACCGGGCTCCCCCACGAGGCGAGACCACGAGCGACGTCGCCCTGCACCAGTCCCACCACCACACCGACGACGACGGCGAGGACCACGCCCAGCCCGATCGTCACGAGCGCGCTGCGGAACGCCCTCCCGGTGCCGCTGCGGCCTCGCCCGCCCCTGCCCGTGCCAGCTGCCACGCCCCGACCGTAGAGGGACCGCGCCTCCGGCGCCTCCTCCTGCCCTGGCCGGGTGGCGGCGCCCCGGTCGTCAGCGGGGTCGGCGCAGGAGGCTGACGCTCATGGCGTCCGTGCCGTGCAGGTGCGGCCACAGCTGGGCACGGTTCGACCCGGCTCCCGTGCCGGCGTCCACACCGGCCAGCTCGCGCAGCACCGCGGGGGCGTCCAGCACCTCCAGCTGCTCGCCGTCCTTGGCCCAGCGGCGCACGACGTCGTCGAGCACCGCCTGCGTCTCCGCGGGGTGCGGGCTGCACGTCACGTAGGCGACCACCCCGCCCGGACGCACCGCCTCCAGCGCGGAGGACAGCAGCTCGCGCTGCAGCGGCGCCAGGGCCGACACGTCGGCGGGGGTGCGCCGCCAGCGAGCCTCCGGACGGCGGCGCAGCGCCCCCAGCCCGGTGCACGGGGCGTCGACGAGCACCCTGTCGAACTCCCCCGGCCGCTCAGCCCCGACGGTGCGACCGTCGCCGGCCACCACCTCCACGACGCTGCGGCCCTCCGACGACGAGGACGACGCGACGACACCGGCCAGCGCCTGCTCCACGAGCTGCGCCCGGTGCGGCGCCACCTCCACGGCCAGCAGGTGGGCGCCCCGCTGCGCGGCGCTCGCAGCGAGGAGGGCGGCCTTGCCTCCGGGGCCCGCGCACAGGTCCGCCCAGCGCTCGTCACGGCCCGGCCTGCCGCTGGGACCGGCCAGCGGAGCGGCCAGCAGCGCCAGCGCGGCGAGCTGGCTGCCCTCGTCCTGCACGCGGGCCCGAGCCTCGCGCACAGCGGGCAGGTCGCCGGGGTCTCCGTCCGGCAGCACTGCGGCCAGCGGCGACCACCGCCCGGGCTGCGCGCCCGCCGCCACCAGCTCGGAGGGATCGGCGAGCCCGGGCAGCGCGGCCAGCGCCACGAGGGGGCGGGCGTTGTCGGCGGCCAGCAGGTCGGGCAGCTCGGACGCAGGGCGCCCAGCGAGCACGAGCGCCTCGCGCAGCGCGCGCACCACCCAGGCGGGGTGGCTCTCGCGCACGGCGAGCGCGGCCGTGGGGTCGGCCCCCGGCCCCTCCACCGGCGGCGCGACCCTGTCGAGCCAGGTGGGCAGGTCGTGCTCGGAGACCCGCCGCAGCACGGCGTTGACCAGGCCCGACGGGCCGGCGCCGATGGCGCCGCGCACCAGCGCGACGGTCTCGCTCACCGCCGCGTGCGGAGCCACGCGGGTGGCGAGCAGCTGGTGGGCGCCCAGTCGCAGCGCGTCGAGGACGGGCGGGTCGAGCTGGGCCAGCGGCCTGTCGACGCAGGCGGCGAGCACGGCGTCGTAGGTGCCCCGCCCCCGCAGCGCCCCGTAGGCCAGCTCGGTGGCGAACGCCGCGTCGCGCCCGTCGAGGCGGGCGGCGCGCAGGAGGCGCGGGAGCACGAGGTTGGCGTACGCGTCCTGCTCCTCCACGGCGCGCAGGACGTCGAAGGCGACCCGCCGGGCGGGGTCGCCGCTGCGCGGGCGCGCGGACGGCGCCGTCGTCGTCCAGGGACGCGGCTGGCCGGGCTGTCCGCTGCCCTGTCCGCCGCGCTGGCCCGGGCGGCCGGACCGCTGGGGGCCGCCGCGCTGGGGGCCGCTCCGCCCGCCGGGCTGGCCGTTCGACCGTCCGCCGGAAGGCCCACCGGGACGTCCGCCGCGCGGACCACCGGGCTGTCCGCCGCGCTCGGGCGGGGTCATGCGAGCACCTCCCCGGCGTCGAGCCGGGCGCCGCGCGCCCAGGCCGCCGCGGGCATGGCGCGCTTGCCGGCGGGCTGCACCTCGCCCAGGCGGACGGGCACCGTCGCCGTGCCGACCAGCACCTCCTGGCCCTGCACGAGCAGCTCACCCGGCGCGAGGCGCGGGCCGGACGCCGTCGCCAGCGCCACCGGGGCCAGCGGGTGCACCGGGCCGAGCTTCAACCGCTCCACCGGTTCGCCGGGGTCGGCGTCGGGGCGCTGCACCGTCGTCCAGGCGCCGGGCGCCGGGGTCACCCCGCGCACCCGCCGGTCGACGGCGAACGCCGGCTCGTCCCAGCGCACGCGGGCGTCCTCCACGGTCACCTTCGGCGCCAGGCTCACGCCCTCGGCGGGCTGCGGGACGGGCACCAGCGCGCCGGCCTCCAGCCCGTCGAGCGTGGCCACCAGCAGCCGCGCGCCGTCCTCGGCGAGCCGGCCGAGCAGCTCGCCGGAGGTCTCGCGGGGCCCGATGGTCGTCGTCGTCGTCCCCAGCACCGGGCCGGTGTCCATGCCCTCCTCGAGGAGGAAGGTGGTGGTGCCGGTGACGTCGTCCCCGGCCATGACCGCGCGCTGCACGGGGGCGGCGCCGCGCCAGGCCGGCAGCAGCGAGAAGTGCAGGTTCACCCAGCCCAGGCGCGGGACGTCGAGCACCGGACGCGGCAGCAGCGCGCCGTAGGCGACCACGGGGCAGCAGTCGGGCTCGAGCGCGGCGAGACCGGCGAGGAACTCGGGGTCGGACGCGCGCGCCGGCTGCAGCACCGGCAGGCCCGCGGCGAGGGCGCGGACCACCACGGGGCTCTGCAGGGCGCGGCGGCCGCGGCCGGCGACGGTGTCGGGCCGCGAGACGACGCCGACCACCTCGTGGTCGGATGCGAGCAGCGCCTCCAGCGCTGTCTCGGCGACCGCGGGCGTGCCGGCGAAGACGATGCGCACCAGGTCACGGTACCGACCGCGGTGCGACCGCCCCCGACCCCGCTGCGAAGACGACCGCGGCGACGACGACGGGCGCAGCCGGCGCACCGACCAGGGCCAGCGCTGCGCCGCTGCCCGCGACCGTCCGGTCCCAGACCGGTGGCGTCACGCGCTGGCGTGCTCACCGACGAGCGCGCGGCGGGTGACGAGCTGGTTGAGCCGCTCGGACATGACCAGTCCCAGGGCCGCGAGCACGGCGAGGAACAGCGGGAGCACCCACAGGCCCGTCCACGCCGACAGCGCTCCGAACGCCGGGGGCGCCAGCGTCGACCCGGTGTACGCCGCCGCCATCTGGATGCCGATGACCGCCTGAGAGCTGCCGCGCCCGAAGTTCACGGGCGTGGAGTGGATGATCGCCGGGTAGACCGGTGCGCACCCCAGGCCCGCGACGACCAGGCCCGCGAGCGCCAGCACGTCGCTCTCCAGCGGCACGAGCAGCAGGAGGGCTCCGACGCCGACGGCGGCGAATCCACCGCGGATGAGCCAGCGGTCACCGATCCGGTCGGCGACGAAGCCCGTGAGGAACCGCCCGGCGGTGATGCCGATGAGGAACAGCGAGGCGAAGGCGGCCGCGGTGGCGGGGGCGACGTCGCGGGCGGTCACGAGGAAGGTGGAGGCCCAGACGATGGAGGTGGTCTCCAGGGCGCAGTAGGCGAAGAAGGCCACCAGCACCAGCCGCACCCCGGGGATGCGCAGCGCCTGCGCGAGGGGGACGTGGCCGCTCCGCTCCTCCGCTCCCCCGCTGCCGGTGCCGCCAGTGCTGCCTCCCTTCTGCGCGACGGGGTTGACTCTGCCCCACAGCGGCGTGCTGACGAGCAGCACGGCGGTCAGCACCACCTGGGCCAGCCCGATCGTCAGGTAGGCGCTGGGCCACCCCGCGCCCGAGGTGATGGCGTGGCTCATGACGAACGGGCTGATCGAGGCGCCCAACCCCCAGCAGCCGTGAAGCCAGCTCATGTGGCGGGCGGCGTAGTGCAGGGCCACGTAGTTGTTGAGGGCGGCGTCCACCGCCCCCGCGCCGAGGCCGTAGGGGACGGCCCACAGGCAGAGCACCCAGAAGGAGCCCGACTGGGAGAACCCGAGGAGGGCCGCTGCGGTGAGCCCGACGCTGAGCGCGGTGACCACGCCGGTGCCGAGGCGCCGGGTGAGCCGTTCCGAGGCGAGGCTGGAGACGATGGTGCCGCCCGCGATGATCATGGTGACGATGCCCGCGTAGGCCACCGGGACGCCGAGGTCGCGCTGCATGACGGGCCAGCCCGCGCCGACGAGGGAGTCCGGCAGGCCGAGGCTGACGAAGGCGACGTAGATGATCGCCAGCAGGAGCGAGTACACGGTGGGGCGGCCTTTCGCGGGGCGCGGGGTGGGGACGCGTGCGGGGGTGCCTCGCCGCGGGTGGTGCTGCCCACCCGGCGGTCCCGGCTCGCCCTGCACCCTCGCACGCGGACGGCCGCCCACGAGCGAGGGTCTGCACTTCAGGAGACGCCCCTCCAGGACGGCTCCCGCACGACCGATGAGGTGGGTGTCGCCGGGAACCTGCCGGCACGAGAGATCGAGGAACCCCATGGTCTGGCGACGGCGCGCGACTCCCCCCACCCAGGCAGCGGAACCCCGCGACGTGGAGGCCCTCGAGGCCGTGCTGCGCGCGCTCGAGGAGCCGGTCTCCGACCTGCTGGAGGTCCAGCGCCGCATCTCGAGCACCCTCGCCGAGCAGCTGTCCTGCTCCTTCGCCGGCGTGTGGATGCCGGACGCCTCCGGCGACTTCGTCCTGCAGGCGGTCAGTGGCGAGCTGAGCGGTGTCGGCGAGGGAGCGGGCGCGCGGAGCTCGGACTTCGCGGGGCCGGGCCAGGGCCAGGCGTTCGCCAGCCTGAAGCGGCCGGTGAAGCTGCCTCTGGAGGAGGGCACCCCCCAGGCGCTGGAGCGCTGCGCGGCCTTCGTGGCCCGGGGCGCCGTGCACGGCGGCCTCATGCCCGTCGTGCACGCCGGGCGCACGGTCGCCGTGCACGAGTTCCGCTCCACCCGCCCACTGCCGTTCTTCGACGGCCGCGAGGGCAAGTGGGCGGCCATCTCCCGCATCGCGGCCCAGGTCGGAGAGGTGGCGCGGGCCGGCGCGGCGATCGCCGAGACGCTCCACGACCGCGAGGCCGTGACCACCGTGGTCACCCGGCTCAACAGCGCCCACACGCCCGAGCAGGCGCTGCGCACGGCGCTGGACGAGGTGCGCAGCTCCTTCGGGTGGGCCTACGGGTCCTTCTGGAGCCTGGACGAGCAGGCTGGCGTGCTCCGCTTCGCGCAGGAGTCCGGCTCGGCCGGGGACGAGTTCCGCGCGGTGACGCTGGCGGCCTCGTTCGCCGAGGGGGTGGGCCTGTCGGGACGGGCCTGGCGCGCTCGTGACCTGGTGGCCGTAGAGGACCTCGGTGAGCTGAGCGACTGCGTCCGCGCGCCGGCCGCCCAGCGGGCCGGCGTGAAGTCGGGGGTGTGCTTCCCGGTGGTGCTCGGCGGGCGCGTGGTGGGCACGATGGACTTCTTCACCACGAGCACGGTGGTGCTGTCCGAGTCGCGGACCTCCGCGCTGCGCCAGGTGGCCCAGCTGGTCACCCAGCGACTGGAGGTGCTGCACCGCAGCGAGGCGGACGCCGAGGCCGCGCGGGCCCTGCTGGACACCGTCACGCGGCTGCGCGCCGCCACCACGGACGCCGTGGAGGTCGGTGACCGCAGCGCCGAGCAGGCGCGCGCCGTGGAGGCCGAGGTGGCGTCGCTGGCCAGTGCGTCCACCGCCATCGGCGACATCCTCAAGGTCATCACGAGCATCGCGGAGCAGACCAACCTCCTGGCCCTCAACGCCACCATCGAGGCCGCGCGCGCCGGCGAGGCCGGCAAGGGCTTCGCGGTGGTCGCAGGGGAGGTCAAGGAGCTGGCCCGGGCCACCGCCGAGGCGACCGAGCGCGTGGCGCAGCGCGTCGGTGACATGCAGGCGTCCTCGGCCTCGGTGGCCTCGGGCATCGCCGCTGCGGCGGCCACCATCGGCCGGCTGGACGCCGTGCAGAACCAGATGACCGCGGTGCTGGAGGAGCAGGCCGCCATGGCCAGCGCCTTCACCGCGCGGGAGGACGCGCGCTGACAGCTCCGAGCAGCGCGGAGGGCTGCTCGCTCGCGGAGGTCAGACGACGTGCTCGGGGTCCAGCTGGACCCTGACGGAGCCCGCCTCCTTGCGGGCGCTGCGGACGGCGACAGCCCCCTGCAGCGCCTTCGCCAGCGCTGCGCGCTCGGCGAGGGGCACCCTGACCAGGGCGAACGCTCGTGGCGTCGCAGCGCCGCCGTCGTCCCCGGCAGCGCTGGGGCGGCGGTCGGGCTCGAGCGGCGTGGGTCCGAGCACCTCGGCGTGCGGGGGAAGGGCGGCCCGGTAATCGTCGGTGCGCTGCAGCGCCGCCAGCAGCGCGTCCACGGCGACCGCCGGCCCGTCGAGCCGGGCGAACGCCGCCCCCGGCGGCAGGCCCAGCTCGCGGCGCTCGGCCAGCTCGCGGGAGGCGTGCCAGGCCGGGTCCCACCGCACCAGCGCCTCCACCGGCGGCACGCCGGCCGGTGCCAGCAGCACCACCGCGCCTCCGGCTGACTGCGGTCGCACGAGCGCGGCGGCCGCTGACCAGCGGCGCAGCGCCTCCTCCGCGGCCCGCAGCTCCTCGCGCTCCAGCAGGGCCCACCCGTCGAGGAGCAGCGCCGCGGCGTACCCGCCCTCGGCCACCGGCTCCGCGCCGGGCGTGCTGATGACGAGCGCGGCGTCGCCGTCGACGGTCTCGAGCACGCCCGCTCCCCCGCCGGAGGTCTTCACGGGCACACCGGGGAACGCCCGTCCCAGCTCCTCGGCGGTGCGGCGCGCGCCGACCACCGCCGAGCGCAGGCGGTCGCCCCGGCACTGGGGGCAGGTCCAGGTCGGGTCGTCCGTGCTGCACCAGCGGCACACGGGGTGGGAGTCGGCGCCCGTCAGCTGCAGCGGGCCGGCGCACCGCCGGCAGCGCGCACGGGCCCGGCAGTGCTCGCAGCGCAGGGTGAGGAGGTAGCCGCGGCGTGGCACCTGGACGAGCACCGGACC
Source organism: Quadrisphaera setariae (assembly GCF_008041935.1). Classification (NCBI taxonomy): domain Bacteria; kingdom Bacillati; phylum Actinomycetota; class Actinomycetes; order Kineosporiales; family Kineosporiaceae; genus Quadrisphaera; species Quadrisphaera setariae. Next base: position 202,769 of record NZ_VKAC01000002.1, on the reverse strand, counting down.
GGGACGCGCCTGCCCCGGCAGGCGCCCCGCGAGCGCTGACTGCGCCGTCCGGAACGCCAGGGAGGGCAGGCGGGCGGAGCGCGCGGCGGCGTCGCGCTCGGCCTCGACGTCGTCGCCGGGGAGGAGCACCCGGGGGGAGGAGGTGCGCACCACCTCGCGGGGGGCCTCCACGGCGCGGGCCCAGCCCGACTCCACCCAGCGCTGCGCCTCGGCGGTGCGGCTGTGGCCGCCCACCAGCAGCGCGGCGCCGGTGCGCTCGGCGCGCAGCGCCATCACCTCGCGCACGTGCGGGTAGGGAGCGTGGGGTTCGGCGTGCAGGTCGTCGCCGTCGTCCCAGACCGCGAGCAGCCCGGGGTCGGCCACGGGCGCGAGGGCGGCGGCGCGGGTGCCGACGGCCACGCGGACGTGTCCCCGCCGCAGCGCCAGCCACGCGGCGTAGCGGGCGGCGGGGCCCTGGTCGGCGGTGAGCCTCACGTGCCGCGGCGCGGACCTGGTGCCTCCCAGGGCGGTGGTCAGCGCGGCGTCGACCCTCGCCACGTCGCGGTGGTCGGGGACGACGATGAGCGCGCCCCGCCCAGCCGACAGCGCGGCCTGCGCCGCAGCAGCCAGGGCGGCCGGCCAGTCCTGCGACGTCGCGCGCGAGGGCAGCGCCGTCCACACCGCCCGGACGCCCGAGGTGGCGGCGGGGGCGGCCAGCCGCTCCAGCAGCGCGGGGCCGGCGGGGTAGGGCGCCCACGGGCCGGTCGGGTCGTGGGGGTCGGGTGCTGCGGGCAGCTCCACGCGTGTGGCGGCGCCGCCGTCGGCCACGGCAGCCTCGTCGCGTGCGGCGGCGCGCTCCGCCGTCGTCTTCTCCGTCGTGGCGTGGCGACGTGGGACCGCCAGGCGCAGCACGTCGGCGAGGGTGCCGCCCCACCTGTCAGCGACGGCCCGGCACGTGCCGAGCAGCTCGGCGTCGAGCACGGGCTCCGGGGAGACCACGGCGCGCAGCGGCGCGAGGCGGCCCGTGTGCTCCGCCACGGACTCCCTGCTGAGCAGGAAGCCCTCGACGTCCTGCCCCGCGAACCGCACGCGCACCCGCACACCCGGCTGCGCGGTCTCGGCCATCGACGCGGGGACCGCGTACTCGAAGGCCCTGTCGAGGTGGGGCAGGGGGACGTCGACGACGACGCGCGCCACCGGCTCGACCTCGGCCACCGGCTCGGGCGGCTTCGGGGCGCGCTTGCGCCCCTTCGCCGCAGCGGCCTTCGCGCGGACCTGGGCGGGCACGGCCACGTCGAGAGCGAGCTCGCCCGCTCCGTCCGAACACGCCGCCACGCAGCCCACTGTGTCAGCCGCCGCCGACACCCTCTGCCGCCCCGGCCCCCACCCCGCCCCTCGGTGACGATCGAGCGCCAGCGCGTCACATCGAGGCAGCAGCGGTGCGGACCTCGCACCGCAGGCCGGCTGCCCGCGCCAGTCGCCGGTCGCCGGTCGCCGGTCGACGGTCAGCAGCGGGCAGCCGAGCGACTCGGCGGCCACCGCGTACGCGGCGTCGCAGCCGCTGACGTGCCCGCGCAGCTCCCACATCCGTGCCAGGAGCAGCGCCACGGGCACCCGCTCGATCACGAACGACGCCAGGGCGGCGAGCGAGTCGACCGCCCGGTCCTCGGTGATCCTGCCGCCGGTACGCAGCCCTCGCACCGCCGAGAAGACCTCGACCGGGAGGTGGTCCGGGGCTGCCCAGTGCAGGTCCCGCTGCAGCTCGGAGCGAGCCGCCGTGCCGAGCGGACCGTCGTCGGTCAGGGCGCTGGTGATGACGGAGGCGTCGACGACGATCACAGGCGGTCGCGGGAGCGCCGCCCTGCGTCGAGCGCCGCCAGCACGTCCTCCGCGGCGAGCCGCGCCCCGTCAGACCGCGCCTCCTTCTCGCCCAGCAGCGCAGCGTTGCGCGACCGCGGCGGCGCTCAGGAGGTCTCCAGCACTCGCTGCCGCGCCTGACGGCGCCGCGCCCACAGCCCACGCAGCACCGCCGCCCCGCCTGCGAGAGCCACCAGCGCCCCGAGCCCGAGGACCGCGAGGTACCCGTCGCCGACGTCACCGGTGACGAAGACGCCGGGGTGGCGAGGGTCGTAGATCACGGTCAGGTGCCGTCCCACCACGATCGGGCCATCCACCTGCACTCCGGCCTCGACGATCCTGCGCCCTGTCGACGCGGTCCACTCGAGGGTGGCCTCAAGGCTGCGCCCGTCCTGGTCGACAGAGGTGACCACCGCGTCGGCGGGGACACCGCGCTCGGTCAGCACCTGCTGCTGTCGGGCCGATCCCAGACCCGCGACCAGCACGCCGACACCGATGGCGAGCAGCAGCGTTCCCAGGGTGAACGGGAGCCACCAGGGGTTGCGGCGGGCGTCGGGCGGCGACATCAGCCGTCCGACGGCACGTGCCGGTCGAGGAACCGCTGCGCCCGCAGTCGGTCTCGGAGGACCAGCACCGCTGCGACCAGGAAGAGGGCGAGGACGCCCGACGTCCAGAGAGTGCTGACGAGGCCGCTCTGGTCGACGAGCCGGCCCAGCTGCATGATCGAGAAACCGGCGAACATCACGAGCAGCCCGTCCGTGGACACGAGCCGACGGGCCAGGTCGAGCGAGACCGGCAGGTGGTCCTGGTGGGCGGGGACGCGTCCACGCACCTCCCGCAGCACGAGCCGACGCTGCGTGCGCGTCAGCACCGCGACGGGCGAACGCCACCGTGCACCCCACTGCCGTGCTCGGACGAGCATGGCGATGCCGACCGCCTCGACGGCGAAGCCCACGAGGACCGTCACCAGCACCACCGCGTCCCGCTGGTCGCTGTCGGCCGAGTTGCCGGCAGGGCCGCCGAAAGCGTCGGGGAACAGCAGACCCGCCACGAACCCCGCCGCTGAGGCGGCCGCGAGCAACCCGATCAGCCACAGCAGGACGTCCCGTCGACGTCGTCGCTGCCGGTCGAGAGCGGGCGGCGTCGGGGTGCCCTGGGCGATGCTCAGCGCCTGCTCCCACCGCTCCTCATCTGAGGGCGTGCTCGCCCGTCCATTCGTGCGCACCGCCACCAGCCGCCTCCTCGGACGACGCCGCGGCAGCGGGTGATCGCCGCCACCGATCGCGGATCTTGCCACCGGCCACCGCTGTCGGCACCCCGTCCTAGCCTGCCGAGATGAGCAGCACCGCCCCCGTCCCGTACCTGCTCCTCCCCGGCACCGCCCGCGCTGCCCTCACCCGCTACCGGGAGGTGTTCGGCGGGGAGCTGGCCCTGCACACCTACGCCGACTTCAGCCGCACCGACGGTCCCGCGGACCGCATCGCGCACGGCGTCCTGAGCGGTCCCGTGTCGCTGTTCGCCGCGGACACCAGCGGTTCGGACGTGCCGTTCCAGGCCGAGGGCCTGCTCATGTCCCTGCTGGGCGCGGCAGCGCCGGACGAGCTCCACCGCTGGTTCGACGCCCTCTCGGAGGGCGGCACCGTGCTCGACCCGCTGCAGCAGCGCCCCTGGGGCGCGACCGACGGGCAGGTCCGGGACGCCCACGGCGTCACCTGGCTCATCGGGTACGAGCCGGGTGACGCCGTGTGACAGCGCCGGGTGGTCAGTGCCCGGGGACCACCAGTCCGGGCCCGACGAGCCCAGCACCCGCGGTCCGCTCGAAGGTGACCCTGTCGATCTCGGTGACGCGCTTCCCCGAGCCGGGCAGCGCGTCGGCGAGGGTGCGGATGGTGAACGTCGTCCGCGCGCCGCGGCGGGCCGGGGCGACGTCCACCGCGATGAACGCGTAGTCGTCGTAGCGGACCTGCGACCAGTCGGCGACCTCTGGCACCTTGGTGCCCTGCGGGTAGCCGTCCTTGCCGACGGCGGTTCCGGCGTCGGTCCAGACGTAGCTGTTGACCACCTGCGTGGTGCCGTTCTCCTCGTCGTTGCCCGCGTACCCGCGGTACCGCTGCCCCTCGGGCAGCGCCTGCACGCCCTCCACCGTCACGCCGTCCGGGGCCGGGGCGTCCTTCGACGGTGCCGGCCGGAACGGGTAGCGCGGGCGACCACCGGAACCGATGCAGAGGTACGTCGTGCCGTCGGTGGCCGGGCAGATGGTGGCGCCGTCGGGCGCGTCCTTGGTCTTCTTCCCGTTGCGGATCGGGTCGGTGCGCTCCATGAGGTGGTTGTGCCCCTGGATGACCACGTCGACCTGGTACGTCGAGCACAGCGGCTCCAGCACCGCGCGCACACCGCCGTCGGAGGCGTGGTTGTTCGCGGTCGAGAAGGCGCAGTGGTGGAGGAACAGGACGACGAAGTCGACGTGCGGCGCCACCTGCGGGTCCGTGCGCCATGTGCGCAGCGTCTCCTCGAGCCACCGCTTCTGCGCGCCCCCGGAGTAGCCGAGGTTGGTCTGGATCTCGTGGCTGAGGTCGTTGGCGTCCACCGAGACCACGCCCACGTTGCCGTACGTGAAGCGGTACACCGACGGGCACGACGACGGGCCGCTGCGCGGCAGGTCGAGCCGGGCCGCGTGGCTGGCGTAGCCGTGGTTCGGGCTGCCGCCGAGGAACTCGGTGTTGCCGTACAGCGGCTCCATGTCGTGGTTGCCGGTGGCGAACATCCACGGGGTGAACGCGGCCTGCGCCTCGATCTGGGTGAAGAAGACGTCCCACACGTACGGGTTGAACTCGTTCTTGCCGACGGGCGCCTTGTTGCTCAGCGCCTGGGTGTTGTCGGCGGGCAGGCCGGAGCCGCTGGGGTCGGCGTAGCAGATGTCGCCGGCGAGCAGCGTGAAGCGCGGCTCCTGCGTGCTCATGAGGTTGGTCATCGACGTCGCCGGCTTGCGGTCGGTGCCGGTGGCGCCGGCCACCGGGTCGTCGTCCTTGTAGTACTGGTTGTCGAAGACGCCCTTCGGCCAGGTGCCGCCGGCGGCCTTGACGGAGTCGGGGTCCTGGCCCCAGGCCCACTTCGGGTCGGTCGGTGAGGTGTCGGTACCGACGTCGGCGAAGGCGGTGAAGGCGAACGGCTCCGCTGCGGGCCCTTCCCCGTGGTGCCCGTGGCCCGTGCCGCGGCTGCCGTCCAGGGCGGTGGCGGGCGCGGTGGAGAAGTGGGCGTCGCCCGTCGTCGTCCCGTCGGACAGCTGGATCCGGTAGTGGTAGACGGTGTCGGGCCGCAGCCCCGTGAGCCGGGCCTTGACGTAGTACTGGCTGGCCACCGGTCCCCCGGCGATGGCGTACTGGCCGAGCAGGTGGACGACGTCGGCCGTCACGCGTGAGCCGTACCCGCCGTGCTCGCTGCCCAGGTCGACCCACGCCTTCAACCCCTTCGGCAGCGTGCCGTCCTGCGTGACGAGCTGCGCGGTGAGCGCCATGGCGGTGGCGGGCGTGCCGCCGGCGTCCATGACGAAGGACAGGTGCCGGCCCGCGACGGCCACCCCGACCTTCCCCTGGGTGCCGCCTCCGGCGGCCATGGCCGCGTCGGCGAGCGCGTACTGCGCGGCGACGAGCCCCCCGGAGACGCCGAGGAACGCCTTGATGGCGCCGCGGCGCGAGACGGGGGTCTTGGCGAGCTGTCGGGCGTTCCACTCGACGTACTCGTCGACGGTGCGCGGCCCGGTGTGCTGGTGGCGGTCACCCGTGAGTGCTCCCATGCGCCGGACAGTGCTCCGGTCCAGGGTCCTCAGCCCCACCACCTGGTGCACGGTCCGTGAACATCGGGTCTGGTGATGGTCAAGAAGGGTCAAGAGAGGGTCATCTCCGCAGGTGGCGGGGCTCGTGGTCTGCGGGGATGCGCTACCGCCTGGACCAGGTCGTCATCGACGCCGTCGACCCCCAGCGACTCGTCCGCTTCTACGCCGCGCTGCTCGGCGGGGACCCCGTGGACCGCGCGCGGGGCTGGTCTCACGTGCAGCCGCCCGGCTTCCCGAAGCTGTCCTTCCAGCCCGTGCCGGAGCCCGTCACCGGCAAGAACCGCCTCCACCTCGACGTGGAGGTCGACGACGACGATGACGCCCTGCAGGTGGCGACCGCTCGCGCCGAGGAGCTGGGCGGCCAGCGGGTGGGCGCACCAGTCCGTGACGACGCCGGCGCCTACCAGGTGGTCCGGGACCCCGAGGGCAACGTCTTCTGCTTCGTCTGCGACTGACCGGCGCTGGGAGCGGAGAGCCTCACAGGCGCAGGAGGCCGCTCTCGGTGGGCGCGAACCCGCACGCGTCGACGTAGAAGGGGCGCAGCCCCGGCGAGAAGTCGACGTGCAGCCACTCGCACCCCGCTTCGCGGGCGCCCTGCGCCGCTCGCGCGACGAGCAGGGTGCCGAGGCCGAGGTGTCGGGCGCTGTCGGCGACCATCACGTCCTGCAGCCAGGCGTGGACCGCGCCGTCCCACACCACGTTGACGAAGCCGGTCAGCGCGCCACCGCGTCGAGCGGTCACCCACCCGAGGCTGTGCCGGTGGACCAGCGCCCACCAGTCCCACTCCTGGGAGGTGAGCAAGCGCGTCTGGAACGCCTCTGCGTGCAGGGCGTTCGCCTCGTTGCTGGTGAAGGTGCCGCGCCAGACCGGTGTGCCGTCGTCGTGCTCGCCCACCGCGGCACTGTCGCCGTGGTCGGCACCGCCCGGCAACGGGGTTTCCGCCCTGGTGAGGGCCCGTCAGCCGGCGAGCGGGTGCTCCAGCGCCGTGTCGACGTCGGGGTGGATGTGGAAGGCGCTCGTCAGCCCCGTCGCCCGCAGCACTCGCGTGGTGAGTTCGTTGGGGCCGGCCAGGCGGAGGTCACCGCCGTGGCCCCGCGCTCGCTTCAGCCCACCCACCAGCACGCCCAGGCCGAGCGAGTCGATGAAGGGGACGTCCGAGAGGTCCACCACGACGTCGTGGCGCTGCTCCCCGACGAGGTCCACCAGGCGCTGGCGCAGCGCGGGCGCTGAGTACAGGTCGACGTCGCCGTGGACGGTGAGCACGTCGACGCCGCCGCGGACGTCGTGGTCGATGCGCAGGGTCATGCCGCTCTCCTCGGGCACTCCACCCACCGGAACGCCCCGGTGCGTGGCAGGCACCTCACCACAGGTGCGACCCGTCAGCACCCCCGGGGGTGCTGACGGGTCAGCGCCGGCCCCGCCACTCGTGCTCCAGCACCGCCATGAGGACGTGGTCGTGCCAGGTGCCGGCGTGGAAGGCGACCTCGCGCAGGCGTCCCTCCTCGATGAAGCCGGCGCGGCGGTAGGCGGCGATCGCGCGGTCGCTGAAGGCCCACACCTCCAGCGAGACGCGGTGCAGGCCCAGCTCGTCGAAGGCGTAGCGCAGCAGCACCTCCAGCGCGTCGGGGCCGAGCCCGCGGCCCTGGTGGTCGGGGCCGAGGATGATCGCCAGCTTCGCGGAGCGGTCCCACCAGCTGGCCCCCCACAGCGTCACGTGCCCCGCGAGGTCGCCGGTGCTGCGCTCGACCACGCTGAAGCCGACGTCGGCGGTCTTGCCGTCGTTGGTGCTCCAGCTGCGGAACTGCGCGCTGGCGGAGCCGGGTGACCGCGGGACGACGACGCCGCGCTGCAGCGGAGCGTGGGCGACGTCGTGCCACCAGGCGTCGAGCAGCCCCAGGTCGTCCTCGACGAGCGGGCGCAGCTGCACGAGGTCGCCGACGAGCAGGCCCGCCCCGTACGACCGGGCGCCGTCAGCGCTCGTGAGGTCTGCCACCTCTCGATGATCACAGGTCGGCCGCCGGTGGCGGGACCGTCGCACACCAGGATGACCCGCGTGGACCTCCCGCCGTGGCTCGCGACCGCCTCCCGCCCCGTCACCGCGGCCGGGGTGCTCGTGCGCAGCCGCCACGGCCGGGTGCTGCTCGTGGAGCCGACGTACAAGCCGACCTGGGAGGTCCCCGGTGGTCTCGTCGAGGCCGGAGAGTCGCCGAGGGCTGCCTGCCGTCGTGAGATCGCGGAGGAGCTGGGCCTCTCGCCGAGCGAGCACGGCGTGGGCGTCGGTCGGCTGCTCTGCCTCGACTGGACCGACAGGTCGCTCGGCGCCCCGGCGCTGCGCCTCGTCTACGACGGCGGTGTCCTCGACGACCTCTCCGCCCTGCGGCTGCCGCCGGCCGAGCTGGCCTCAGCGCGCTTCGCCGCGCTGGATGAGCTGCACGGGCTCTGCGGCGAACGCCTGGCGCGGCGGATCCGTGCTGCTGCCGCAGCGCAGGCCTCCGGTGACCTGGCCGAGATCGACGACGAGCCAGCGGCGTGACGGCCCCCGTTCCCTGCCGGTCGCTGCCGGCGCACCTGACAGACGTCCGCTACGAGCACGGCCCCGACTCCGTCCGGCGCCCGGGCGTGCCGGCGGGACGGACCGAGGAGCTGGTCTGGGGCGCCAGCCGCGCGGCGAGGGGACGCCGACCGCTGGAGCCGGCGCCTCGAGATGTCGGAACCCTGCAGCGATGTGTCGGAACCACACGTCCGTTCCGACACATCGCGGCAGGGTTCCGACACATCACGGCGAGCCAGCGGGACCCCACCGCATCAGCACCCCGACGCCACCGGTGAAGGGCTCGCCGAGGTAGCTGGCAGCCCGGCCGACCTCCACGAACCCGAGCCTCGTGTGCAGCGCCAGCGAGGCGGTGTTGCGGGCGTTGGTGAAGAAGAGCACCGGCTCCCCGGACCGGCGCAGGCGCTCCAGGCGCCAGCGCGTCAGCTGCTCACCGAGGCCCCGGCGTCGCCAGGCCGGGTCGACCAGCAGGCCCGTCAGGTACAGGCCCGCTGGTGCGTCGTCGTCATCGACCGGGGCGCAGCGGGCGGCCTTCGCGCAGGCGACCACCTGGCCGCTGACCTCGGCGATCGCGAAGAGTGCGTCCGGCGCGGCCAGCGCGCGGGCGAGGCGCTCCTGCCACGTCGCGCCCTCCCCGCCGTAGTGCGCTGCGGCCAGGAGCGCTGCCGCCGACACGTCACCCTCTGTCGCCTTACGGACCAAGGGGGCGTTTCGAGTGGTCTGCGTCACGGACAGCGAGCATCCTCGAAGCAGAGACAGATGCAGCAGCGGGGGCGGTCGCCATGGGCTCAGGGTGCGCGAGGTCGTTCCTCGCCCTCCCCCACGACGACGGCGCCGCACGCACCGTCCGCGCTCACCTCGCCGCTGTCGGGGCGGGGTGGAACCCGCAGGTGCTGCACGCCGCGCTGCTCCTGGCCACGGAGGCGGTCACCAACGCGGTGCGGCACGCGCCGGAGGCCCCCGTGCTGGTCCGCATCGCCGACGACGACGAGCAGCTGGGCATCGAGGTGGTCGACGGCGGGACGTCGCCGCTGCCGCCGTCACGCTGCCAGGGCAGCCGCATGCCGACGACCTGCCACCTGGGGGGTCGCGGGCTGCCGCTGTACGGGCTGCTGTCGGACGGGTGGGGCAGCCAGCTGGAGCAGGTCGAGGAGGACGACGACCCCGACGGCGCTGCTCGCAGCGAGCGCCACGTCGTCTGGTTCACCCTGGCCCACAGCGCGCAGCCGCTGACGCGCGCGGCCGGGCGTGAGCGCCGCACGCGCGCCCAGCCGGCGGCGCCCACGGGGCAGCGGACCACGGGCGCTCCCGGGTTCGCCGCTCTCCACGCGGCGCCGAGGGTGGCAGCAGCCGGGTAGCGTGCGCCGGTGTTCGTCGAGGTCTTCAGCGGAGAGCGGTTGGGCGGCGGGCTGTGGGTGGACCACTACCTGCCGCAGTGGACGACGTCCGACCGGTCGGTGGCGCGGTACGACCTCACCGGTGAGGGGCTGAGGCTGCGCATCGACGCCGACCAGCTCGACTGGCGCCCCGAAGACGCACCGCTGCGGGTGTCCAACCTGCAGACGGCGACGTACTCCGGCCCGCTCGGGTCGGAGCGCGGCACGCACCGCCACCGGCCGGACGGCCTGGTGGTGCGGACACCGGTGACCGAGCGCGTGCTCTGGGCACCGACCAGCGGGCAGGTGGAGGTCACCGTGACGGCGAGCACCGACCCCGGCTGCATGCTCGCGGTGTGGCTCGTCGGCACCGAGCACCTCGACGAGCGGGACAGCGGCGAGGTGTGCGTCTTCGAGGTCGACGCCGAGGCCGTGGGTGAGGCGACCACCACCGCGCGGGTCGGGGTGAAGGCCCACCACGACCCGCGCCTCGTCACGGACATGACCGAGGTGGTGGTGCCCGTGGGCCGCGGTGAGAGGCACACCTGGACCGCTGCGTGGGACGACGACGGCGTGCGCGTCGCCTGCGGCGGACAGCTGGTCTACAGCTCGACGCAGCGCTTGCCCTACCCGCTGCAGCTCATGGTCGACCTCTTCGAGACCGCGCCTCCCGGGCCGGCGAGCGACTACCCGAAGTCGGCGCTGGTGCACCGCGTCGCGCTCAGCTGACGCTCCAGAGCCCGATCTCGGCCTGGAACGCCTCGGCCACCCGCTGCACGGGTCTGCCGGGCGCGAGGACCCGGAGGATGTCGGTCGTGCTGGCGGTGGCGTCGCCGTCGGCCCACGCGAGGAGCAGGCGCAGATCGTCGGCGACGACGGTGTCGACCTCTCCCCACCGCCGGGCGCCGGTGGCCCGGTCGGTGGTCCAGGTGCTGTCGTGGACGCTGACGAGACCGGCTGCCGCCAGGAGCGTCTTGCGCGCGAGGCGACGGCCCAGCAGCGACGAGGGCGTGTCCCACCCCGCGCGGGTGCGGACGGCGTCGCGCCACCGGTCCAGGTGCAGCGCGACATCACCGTTGAACCCCCGGGCGGCCCGGGCGTCCGCGGGGAACGGGCGCCAGTCCGCGGCGACGTCCTCTCCCGCCAGCAGCACGCAGTAGTGCCGCAGGAAGACGCGGTTGCCGTGCGCCTCGTCGTCGTCACCGTCGTGGTCCTCCACCTGGGCCGCTCCGACGGCCACCTCGCGGCACAGGTCGGCGAAGCGCGTGGAGAGCTCCTGCGCCACCGGCTCGGTCGCTGCGGGCGGCACGCCGAGCACCACGACGTCGACGTCTGAGGTCGGCGGCCGGGCCTGTCCGGTGGCCACCGATCCGTAGAGCAGCAGCGACGACGGCGCGGACGGCGCGAAGGCGGCGAGCAGGGCTTCGAGGACCGGCTCGTAGACCGCAGGCACGCGCGACCTGTCGGCGCCGGTGCGGATGCAGCCGTCGCCGTCGACGCCCTCCAGCGGATCTCGCACAGGACTACGGTGGCGCACCTCGGAGCGGCGGGTCCACTGAGCCTGAGGAGCCTTCATGAGCGACAGGTCGTCCAGCAGCGCCGCAGCGACGCACCCGGGTTCCGCGCTCGTCGTCGGTGCCTCCCGGGGCCTCGGGCTGGGGACCACCGCCGAGCTGCTGCGGCGCGGCACCCGGGTGGTCGCCACCGTCCGCGGTGACGTGCCGGCCGCGCTCCACGAGGTGGCCGACGGCGCAGCCGGACGGCTGCTGGTCGAGCGGCTCGACATCGACGACCCCGTCCAGATCAGCGCTCTGGGAGACCGGCTGGCGCGATGGACCTTCGACCTGGTGCTCGTCAACGCCGGCGTCACGCACGACCAGCAGCTCACCGCCGCGACGATGAGCACCGAGGAGTTCTCGCGGGTGCTCGTCACCAACGCCCTGTCGCCCATGAGGGTGGTCGAGCAGCTCAGCCACCTGGTCGCACCGCTGGGGACGATCGCCGTCATGTCCTCCGGCCAGGGCAGCGTCTCGGGCAACCACGGCGGCGGCTGGGAGGTGTACCGGGCGAGCAAGGCGGCGCTCAACCAGCTCATGCGCAGCTACGCGGCGCGCCAGCCTGAGCAGCGGACGCTGCTCCTGCTGGCGCCCGGGTGGGTCCGCACCGACCTCGGCGGCCCTCAGGCGGGGTCCACCGTCGAGGAGGCCGTGCCGCCGCTGCTCGACACCGTGCAGGCGCAGCAGGGGCGGCCCGGCCTGCAGTTCATCGACCGGGACGGGCGGCCTGTCGCCTGGTGAGGCACGGCAGGTGGCCAGCCGGCCCGGGCTCCGCACGGCCCTCGTGCGGAGGGCGCGCCTCGGCGGTCCATCCGCGTGGTGCTCACAGCGCCGCGGTGTGAGCATCACGCATGGCCGATGAGAGCCCCATGACCCGCGAGCAGGTGGTCGACCTCTACGAGCGCTACCTCGAGTGCTGCAACGAGCACCGGGTGGACGACCTCGGCGAGTTCGTGGACGGCTCGATCAGCGGCTCCGGCCCCGATGACGGCCTCGCGGCCTACGTCGAGGGCGTGCGGGCGGTCGTCACCGGCTTCCCCGACTACCGCTGGGAGGTGCAGCAGCTGGTCGTGGACGGCGACACCCTGGCGGCGAGGCTCGTCGGGCAGGGCACGCACACCGGCGCGTTCCAGGGGGTCGCGCCCACCGGGCGGACGGTGCGCACGCAGGAGCTGGTGTTCTACCGGCTGGCCGGCGGCAAGATCGTCGGTTGCTGGGGCGACCTGTTCCCCGTGGTCCGCGACGCGCTCAGAGCGGCGTGAGCGCGTCGTCGAACCCGTCAGCGGTGACCGCCTCCCACCACTCGCCCCCGCCGGAGGCTTCCCACTCGGCGAAGGCGTCGGCGTAGGAACGTGGCAGGGCAGGAGGGGCTCGGCCGCAGAGCGTCGCACGGCCCCATCAGTGCTGACCCGCGACGAAGGCGCGGATGTGCGCGTGGCCGTGGACGGCGCTGACGACGAGCGGGTTGTCGTCGTCCTCGAGCGCCGTGACGACGTCGGGCGGGAGGATGCGCTGCCCGGCCAGGTACCAGCGCTCGACGGCCGTGCCCTCGCGCGCTGTGCGGCGGGCGCGCTCGGCATCGGCCTCGGCGGCCTCCCCAGCCGTCCGGTCCCGGACCGCCTCGACCTGCAGCCACGCGACGGGGGCGGCGTCATCAGCTCGCCCGACCATCGACGACGTGGTCGGGTGGAGCGTCGCGGACACCTGCAGTCCCGTGCCGTCCTCACAGCCCCAGAAGGCGGCGAACTGGTCGGGCTCGTGGCTCGCATCCCGCATCGGCGCGGCGCCGAGGAGCTTCTCGATGCGTGAGACCACGCCTGCCAGTGCCGCGTGGGCGTCGTCGTCGTCCTCGTAGCTGAGGTGCACCGAGACGGTCGGCGGGGTCACCGACGTCCACGCGCCGAGGGACTCCGGCTGGTCGCGCAGCCACGCGCCGCCGCGCCGGTGGCGCCGCCAGCCGCGGGCGACCAGCCCTTCGCTGAGCGAGCCGACGTCGTCGAGGAGGCCGTGGTCAGCGGCCGCTCGCACGAGGTCGACGACGACGTCGAGCGCGGCCCAGCAGCTCTCCTGCACGTGACGGAGTGTCCACGTGAAGGCAGGGCTGGTCTACTCCGCGGTGTGGGGCGCACGAGCACGAGCAGCGACCTGGCAGCGGGGTACCGCCGGTGGGCCGCGCGCGAAGCCGCAGGGTCCTCACCGGTCTACGAGCGCCTGGCTCACGCCGTCTCCGCCGACGACGCAGCGCTGGACCTGCTCGCGAGACTCCCCGCCGCCAAGCGGCAGCCGAACCTGCTGTTCGGCGCCCTGCGCTGGCACGGCGTGCCCGTCGAGGACCCGGCCACCGCGCTGACCTGGCTGCAGGACCACTGGGACGAGGTGCGCGCCACGGTCCAGGAGCGCTCGACGCAGACCAACAAGGCCGCTCGGTGCGCGGTGCTCCTGCCGGGCCTCGCCGAGCTGGCAGCACGCACGGACGGTCCGCTCGCCGTCGTCGAGGTGGGGGCGAGCGCTGGTCTCTGCCTCCTCTACGACGCGTGGCGCTACCGGTACGCGCTGCCGGGCGGGCGCGAGCACGTCGTCGGGTCGGTGGGCAGCGCCGTGGAGCTTCCGTGCGCGGTCGACGGGGCTGATGCGCAGCTGCGGCTACCGGCCAGCGTCCCGGCCATCGCCTGGCGCACGGGGCTGGACCTCTCCCCCGTCGACCCGACCGACGCCGACACCCGCAGGTGGCTGCAGTGCCTCGTGTGGCCGGAGCACGTCGAGCGCGAAGAGCGGCTGCGCACCGCCCTGGACGTCGCCGCGCGGCTCCGGCCGCCCGTGCTGGCCGGTGACATGACCACGGACCTCGCCCCGCTCCTCGCGCGGGCACGTCGGCGCCTGGACGAGGTGGCGGGTGCGGGGCGCGGGGCCGTCGTCGTGACGCACAGCGCCGCCCTGGCCTACCTCGGTGCCGACGAGCGCGACGCCGTGCGCCAGGTGGTCTCCGGGGCAGGGGCGCACCGCCTCGGGCTGGAGGCTCGCGCCGTCCTGCCCGACCTCGCGGAACGGCTGGCGGCGGACGTGGCCGACGACGGGCGCTTCCTCGTCTCCCTCGACGACGAGCCGCTCGCCCTCGCGGCACCGCACGGGTCGACGCTCACGTTCCTCTGAGCAGCAGCCCGGGGCTGCCGCTCAGGGCTCCGTCGCGGCCTACGCCGTGGGAGCCGGTCCGTGGACCGTGATGGCGTAGCCGTCGGGGTCGGCGAGGGTGAAGGTGCGTCCGAAGGGGCTGTCGAAGGGCGGCTGCAGCACGGTGACGCCGGCAGCGGCGAGGTCGTCGTGCAGCGCCTGCGCGTCGTCGGCGGCGAGCCACAGCGCCACACCCGCTCCAGGGCGGGGGCTGACGGCGCCGAGGTCGAGACCGGGCAGGGGCTGGCGCACGGCGAAGGCGACCGGCGACGTGGCGAAGACGACGGCGCCGGGCGGGCTGGCCGGCGCGCGGCGCAGCCCGAGGTGGGACCCGTAGAACTCGGCCGACGCATCGACGTCGCTGACCTGCAGGGCGATGAAGTCGGGACCGGAGACGGCGGCCATGGGAGTGCTCCTTGATGTCAACTGGACTGACATGAGCGACTCTATGTCAGACTCCTGACATGTTGCAAGCACGCGTGGACGTCGAGAGCTCCGTGGGGCTCGCCCTCAAGCGCGCCGCCGCCGCCCTGCGCGCGGCGATGGACGACGCCCTGCGCCCGCTGGACCTCTCCGTCCCGCAGTACGCGTGCCTGGAGCAGCTGGCGCACCGCCCGGGGATGTCCGCCGCCGACCTCGCCCGCGCTACGTTCGTCACCCGGCAGTCGGCGCACACCACGCTGCAGGGCCTGGAGCAGCGCGGACTGCTCACCCGCCCGGAGCAGGCCCCCTCGGGCCGGGCCCTGCCCACGCGCCTCACACCAGCCGGTGAGGAACTGCTCGCCCGCGCCAGCCGCGACGTGGCGGGCGTCGAGGCCGCGATGCTCGCCTCCCTGGGCCGAGCGGGCGCGCAGCGCCTCCGCGACGACCTCGTCACCTGCACCCGCGCCCTGGAGGCCGGGAACCCGCTCGACGCACCACCGCCCGCTCCCCCAGGGTGACCGCATGGCAGCCCAGCCCGACGCCGGCTGCCTCCGCGGCGGAGACCCGGCCGACGAGCTCGCGAGCGCCCGCCGCGTGCTCGACGTCGACACCGGCGGAGGTGAGCTGCTCAGCCGCTTGCTGGCCCGGGCCACCGCTTCCTCTGCACGGGGGTGGGAGGTCACGGCCACCGAGGGCTGGCCGCCCACCATCCCCATCGCCACGGCGCGGCTGGAGCCCCTCGGCGTCGTCGTCCGGGAGGCACCCAGCGACCACCTGCCGCTCGCGGACGCCTCGGTGGACCTCGTGCTCGACCGCCACGGCCGGCTGGTGGCCAGCGAGGTCGCGCGGGTGATGGCCCCGGGCGGCGCGCTCCTGACGCAGCAGGTGGGCAGCGAGGACTGCACCGACCTCGACGACGCCCTCGGGGTGCCACCACCGCGGAGGCCGGGGTCGTGGACGGCGCAGGTCGCTGCTGACGCCCTGGCCCGCGCGGGACTGGTGGTCGAGCGGGTCGTCGAGGAGCGCCCGGTGATGGTCTTCGACGACGTCGGCGCGGTGGTCCGGCACCTCCGGCTCGTGCCCTGGCAGCTGCCCGGGACGTCCGTCACCGACCACCTCGACGCCCTCCGCGGTCTCTGCGCGGCCGGACCGCTGCCGGTGAGGACGCACCGCTTCCTGCTCACCGCCCATAAGCCGTCGACGGTCTGACGAGGAGGAGCCGTGGACGACGACGTCGAGGAGGTCCTGCACGGGGGCTTCTCCACGCACGTGGTGCGCAGAGGCGCCACGACGCCGAGCGCGCCTGGCTGCGCGAGAACCGCGAGCGCCTCGTCGCGACCGCTTCAGCAGAGCTGGCTCGCCGTCCACCCGCCGGATCCGCTCGGGCGCCCGCGCCGGTCCCAGCGAACCGTGGCAGGGTGTCGATCTCTCGTCCCCTCGAGCGCACCGTCGAGTGACCTGGAGCCGCACATGCCCCTCGCCGTCGTCACCGGAGCGCGCTCGGACCGCGGGACCGTCAGGCCCTACAACGAGGACTCCGGCTACGCCGGCCGCCGCCTCGCGCTGGTCGCTGACGGCGTGGGCGGAAGCGCCGCGGGTGACGTGGCCTCCTCGATCGTCATCGAGGAGCTGCTCCCCCTCGACGACCGCGACGACGAGCAGCACCCCGACGAAGACCCGGCCGCCGCCCTGGAGGCCGCGATCGCGCGGGCCCAGGCGGCACTGCTCGACCACGCGGCGGACCACCCAGAGACCAGCGGCATGGGCACCACGCTGACGGCGCTCATGGCCACCGACGACGACGTCGTGCTCGCCCACATCGGTGACTCCCGCGCCTACCGCCGCCCGCTCGGCGGGGTGCTGGAGCAGGTCACCCGCGACGACACCTACGTGCAGCAGCTCGTCGACGAGGGCCACCTCAGCGCCGAGCAGGCCGAGGGGCACCCGATGGGGCACGTCATCACCGCCTGCCTGGGGACCGCGGGCTCCTGGAGCACGCCGGCGCTCAGCCGCCACCCCGCGGACGTCGGCGACCGGTGGCTGCTGTGCTCCGACGGCCTCTCGGGCGTGCTGTCGGTGGAGACGATGCAGCACGTCATGGAGGAGGAGCCCTCGTCGTGGCCGTGCGCGCTGCGGCTGGTGGAGCTGGCGCTGCGGGCGGGAGCCACCGACAACGTGACGTGCGTCGTGGTCGCCGTCGTCCAGGACGACCAGGTGCTGCCCTTCCCACCGCGCCTCGTGGGCGCCGCGGCCGCTGAGGCCGACGCCGACGGGTACGGCCTGCACCTCTGACCGCTGCCCCTCCATGACGGCGCCCCTCAGCCTCGGCCACCGCACCGACCTCATGGTGCTGCGGCTGACCGGCAGCGAGATCACCGAGCTCGGCCCCCTGACGCTCGTCCGCACGCCGGACAACCCCGCCTACCGGTGGGGGAACTTCGTCCTGGTCAACCACCTCAGTGACGGACCGGTCTGGATCAGGGCCGAGGAGCTCTTCCGCGGCGCCTTCCCCGGCGAGACGACCGTGAGGTTCGGCTTGGCCCCCAGCCCGGCCGTGATCGTCCTCCCCGGCCACATCGCCCGGCTCCAGCTCGAAGGTGACGTGGCCCTCGCCTCTGGAGCCCCTCCGTCCGCCCCCGTGCCGGACGGGATGTCGGTGCGCCCCCTGGCCGGCGACGACGACTGGGCCGCCGCCCAGGAGCTGCAGCGCGTCAACAACGCCTACGAGGACGACGACGACGTCGCCTTCCTCACCCGGCAGGTGGCCGCCTACCGCGCAGCGGTGGAGCGCGGCAGCGGGCGGTGGTTCGGCGCGTTCGCCGGCAACGCCCTCGTGGGCGGGCTCGGCGTCTTCAGCGACGGCGGCCCCGACGCGCGCTACCAGTCCGTGGACACCCACCCTGACTGGCGCGGGCGCGGCGTCGCGTCGGCCCTGCTCGCCGCAGCAGGGCGCTGGGCCTTCGACGCGCTCGGGGCGCAGCGCCTGGTGATCGTCGCTGAGCGCGACTCGGCGGCGATGCGGCTCTACGAGCGCCTCGGCTTCGCCGAGGTCGACGTCCAGCTGCGCCTGTCAGGCCCGCTGTCAGCACTGCACGCCTGAAGCTGCACGGGGATGGGGGCACCTCCCGCTTGCGGGGGACCATGATCACGGTGGGGTGGGTCAGGTGAGGCGCAGGGCCACCACGGCGACGTCGTCGGTGGCGACCTCGGGGAGCATCTCCGAGAGCACCAGGTCGAGCAGCTGGTGGTGGTCGGCGACACGCGGGGCGACCCGCGCCACCACCTCCTGCAGGCGGGCGATGCCCTGCTGCAGGGGCATGTCGCGGCGCTCCACGAGCCCGTCGGTGTAGAGCAGCAGCGTGGCCCCCAGGCGCAGCGGGTGCTGCGTCTGCCGCCGGGAGGTGCCCGGGTCCACGCCCAGCAGCAGGTCCGTGGCGGGCGCGGTGAGGAGGCGGACACCGCCGTCGTCGTCGAGGACCAGCGGCGGCGGGTGGCCGGCGTTGGACCACTCCACGAGCACCGCCGCCCGCTCGGCGCGGCTCCCCGACCGGTCGGGAGCGTCGGGCTCGGGCAGCCTCACCACGGCCGCGGTGGCCGTGGTGTCCATGCCCGAGGCCCGCATGAGCGCGTCAGCGCGGCGCAGCACCTCCGCGGGACCGTCGTCGGTGAGCATGCCGAGGGTGCGCACCGTGGAGCGCAGCTGCGCCATCGACGCGGCGGCGTCGGTGTCGTGGCCCATGACGTCACCGATGACGGCGACGGCGGCCCCGGACGGCTGGGTGAAGACGTCGTAGAAGTCGCCCCCCACGCGGGCGGCCTCGGCCGCTGCGACGTAGCGGACCGCCACGGTGACGTGCGCGGGCACGGCGCCGGGTGAGAGCGTCAGCAGCGAGCGCTGCAGGCCCTCGGCCAGGTCGCGCTGCTGGCGGAACAGCCGGGACCTGTCCAGGGCGAGGCCGGCGCGCGCGGCGATGTCGGCTCCCAGGTCGATGTCTCGCGCGGTGAGCGGGGCCCGGTCTGCGTCGGTGCCGACGGTGAGCAGCCCGAGCGTGCGGCCGCCGCTGCGCAGCGACCAGGTGGCCATCGACGAGGGCGCCAGCTCCAGCAGCGCGTCGCGGACCTGCCCGGGAGCCATCAGGTCCGCGAGCGCCTCGGCGACGCTCACCCCCTGCGGTGCCGTGTCGGGCACGGCCACCGTGACCCCGTCGGGCCCCAGCAGCGAGCGCAGCAGCTGCTGCCCGCCGTCGCCGAGCCCTCCGAGGCGGCCCTGGGCGATGGTCCGCACGAGCGCTCGGCGCGCGTCGTCGTGGTGCCACCAGGCGACGTCGCGCAGGCCGTGGCGCCGGAGCGCGACGGCCGGGGCACCACCGCGACCGTCGTCGTCCTGGGGCTGCGTGGTCGCCACCGCGGTGTCGTCGCCGACCACGGCGATCATCGCGAAGTCCGCGAGCGCCGGGACCACGAGGTGCGCGAGCCTGTCGACGGCCGCCTGCGCGTCGGTGACCTCCGACAGCTGCCGAGTGACCTCGGCGAGCAGCTGCAGGCGGGAGTTGGCCAGCTCGGCCTCGGCGCGGGCGGCCTGCTCGGCGGCCAGGGCGCGGTCGCGCTCGGCGTCGGCGGCGATCCGGCCCGACACGTCGGTCTGGATGCCCACGTAGTGCGTGACCCGACCGTCGGCGTCGACCACGGGGCTCATGGCCACCTGGTTCCAGAACGCCGTGCCGTCGGCGCGGTAGTTGAGGAGCACCTGCGTGATGGACCTGCCGGTCTGCAGCGCCTCGCGCATGCGGCGGGTGGCGGCGGGGTCGGTGCCCGGTCCCTGGAGGAAGCGGCAGTTGCGGCCGACGGCCCGCTCGAAGGTGTACCCCGTGACGGCCGTGAAGGCGGGGTTCACCCACACCAGGGGCAGGTCCGGCTCGCTCGCGTCGGCCACTGTGAAGGACAGGCCGGTGGCGAGCACCGCGGCCTCGCGCAGGGAGAGCGCGCCGTCGCCGGCCGCCACCGGCTCGGACGACGACGAGCGCCCGTGCGCTTCCGCGGCGCGCTGCTGCATCTCCTCGCGCTCTCGCACGGGGAGGAACACCACCAGGGCACGCCCCTGCAGGTCGGGAGCGTCGTCGAGCGGCAGCGCCACCACCCACAGCGGTTCCCGGCTGCGCCCCATGGCGGAGCGACGGGCTGCGGAGACGCCCTGCCCGGCGACGGGCTCGAAGCGCGCGATGCGCGAGAGGGGATGGGCGGTCTCGTCGAGCTGGTCGCCGTCGAGGTCGCGCAGGTCCGCGGCAGCGGACCACTCCTCGACGGGCACCGGGAGGTGCAGGCCCGGGGCCAGCTGCCCGGCGACCTCGTTCGCGTAGAGCACCTGCCGGGCGGACAGGTCCACCACGAGCACGGCGGCAGGAGCGTCGGGGCGGACCTGCGCGACCCCGCGCGGGAGCAGGAGCCGGTCACCGCCGCGCAGGTCGAGGGCCAGGGAGGCCTCGTCGAGCGGGTCGTGCTCCTCGGCGCCGACGGCGCTCACTCGGGGGCGCCCTGCTGACGGGGCCGATCGTGCACGTGGGTCAGGGCCTGCTCCCGGGTCTCGAACACCTGGAGCACCGCGGGCAGGCCCAAGGACGCGAGCAGGTGGGTCAGCTCGTGGTTCGGCCCCGCGAGCACGAGGTCTCCGCCGCGACCGCGGACGTCGCGGAGCACTGACAGCAGCGCCCCGACACCGGTGGAGTCGACGAACGGCACGTCGGTGAGGTCGACCACCACGGCGACGGCGCGGCGGGAACCGTCAGCGGGCTCCGTGAGCAGCCGGGACGACCAGCCCTTCACCTCCGGCGCCGCCTGGAGGTCGAGGTCTCCGACGAGGTGGAGGACCTCCGCGTCCTGGTCGCGGGTCAGGGCGGCGTCGAGCGGGCGGCGCACGGGGGCCTTCTTCCGGAGGTCGCGGGGCGGCCGCGCGGGCGCCCGGCCGGAGCCGGCGGGCGCCGGCTCCGCTGAGGATCCACCACCGGCGCTGATCTCGCCCGTCGAGGGCCCGGACCCACCGTGCTGCCGCGCCCCGGCGGCGTTCCAGCGGCGTCCCGTCGGGCATGCGGAAGTCCCGCCAGGGTGTCGATCGCTGCCGGGTCCCGCGACTTCTGCATGTCGGCCGGGACCAGGTCCTCGCCGCCGCTGGGGACGTCACCGCGGGAGGATCAGAGGGTGACCGAGCACGACGACGCGGACCCCGACGACGTCGTCGACCTGGACCTGCACTGCGTGCCGGACCGCGAGCACTGCGTCCGCGTGGACGACGCCCACCTCGATGCGGTGCACCTGGACGACTCCGACAGCTGACGAGGTCGCTGCGCCCCTCAGGGCAGGAGGGGACGTCAGCGCCCGCTCTCCTCCCACCACGACGAGTACGGCCACCCACTCGTCGTCGGCGGGGGCCGCTGGGCACGGCGCACCAGCGGGCGCAGGCGTCCGACCAGCCACTCGGCCACCGTGACGGTGCGCCGCTCGGCCTCTACCGCGCAGACCACGCACGCGGGCACGCTGCAGCGCCCGGCCGGCGCGGACGGTCGGGGGGTCAGCGAACGAGCGTGTTCGGGCATGCGGCGGCTCCTTCCGGGCGCGGGAGGTCGAGCCGACCGTCCGGCTCCTGCGGCGGTCGCTCTCCCGCCAGCCTGCCCGGGGGAGATCACCGCCTCAACGCCTTTTCAGCGCCGCACCCCGCCGGACAGCGGCGAGCAGCTCCGCGGTGCCCACCGCCACCAGGTCCGGCCGCGGGCCACCGGGCCAGGGGCGTCCGCCGCTCACCCATCCGGTCAGGAGCCCCGCGCCGCTGCCGCCGGCGACGTCCGCGACGGCGTGGTCGCCCACCATCCACGCCGCTCCCGCGCCGCCGAGCTGCGCGGCGCGCGCGAGGGCCACCTCGAAGACCCTCCGGTCGGGCTTCTTGACGCCGACCGCCTCGGACACGACGACGCCGTCGACGTCGTCCACCAGTCCGCTGACCGCGAGCTTCCGCTCCTGCTGGGCGACCGTCCCGTTGGTCACCACGACGACGACGGCGGGAGCACGACCGTCAGAGGCCGTCCGCAGCGCGTGGAGCTCCTCGCGGACGCCGGGGAAGGGGCGGACGTCGTCGACGTGCTCGAAGAGCAGCCGCTCGACCAGCCGCAGCACGCCGTCCTGCAGACCCAGGCGGTGCTGGAGCGCGGCGGCGACGTCCGAGCGCGGCGCGTACCCGTCGGCATCGAGGTCGAGGAGCCAGCGGACGTCGTCGTCGTCACCGCCGTGGGCCACCACGAAGCGCCGGGCCCAGCGCGTGAAGGCCCCGGCCCTGTCGACGAGCGTCCCGTCGAGGTCCGCCAGCACGATCACCGACCGGAGTCTGCCGCCCTCCTCCCCTCTGCTGTCGTCACGTGCTGCTGGCCCACCTCAGCGACCCGCACCTGCCCGCCGGCGTCCTCGCGGCCGGACCGGCCCGCGCGCTGCACAGCGCGCTGGGGCGGGCTGCTGCCCTCGACGTCGACGCGGTGGTCATCACCGGTGACCTCGTCGAGCACGGCAGACCGGAGGAGTACGCAGTGCTGCGAGAGGTCCTCGACGACGCCGCCGGCTCGTCACCGGTGCCCGTCCTGCTGGCGGCCGGCAACCACGACGACGGCGAGACGCTCGTCGCGGCGTTCGGCGGCTCGTCGCACCTGGGCGGTGGCACGTCGACGCACTACGCCGTCGACCTGCCCGGTGCCCGGCTGCTCGTGCTCGACTCCTCCGTCCGCGGGCAGGGAGCCGGGCGGCTCGGGGAGCAGCAGCTGGCGTGGCTCGCGGGTGAGCTGGCCGCCCACCCCGACGTGCCAGCGCTGCTCGCGCTGCACCACCCACCGACGGCCGTGGGCATCCCCTTCCTCGACGGGATGGGGCTGGAGGACTCCAGCGCGCTCGCCGTCGTCGTGACCGAGCACCCGCAGGTGGTGCGGCTGCTCGCCGGGCACGTGCACCGGTCGACGACAGCGGCCTTCGCGGGGACGGTCGCGACGACCGCGCCGAGCACCTGGCGCCAGAGCGCGCTCGACCTGGGCTCGCCCGGGCGCATGGGCTACCTGGACGAACCGGCGGGGCTCCTCGTGCACCAGCGCGACGAGCGCACCGGGGGCCTCTGCGTGACGCACGCCGTGCCCGTCGCCGCTGCCGCTCCGGTGTTCCCGGTCCCCCGCTGACCGGCCTGCGTCACCGACCGGCCTGCCGCAGCAGGGCGTCCAGCCCGGACCAGTCCGCGGCGTAGGACGGGTCCAGCTGGACCGCCAGGTCGTCGCGCGCCAGCTTCACCGTCGCGAGCGCTGCGGCCTGCCGGACCTCCATGAGCTCGGCCGTGCCGCCGTCGTCCTCGTCTCCCGGTGCGCCGCCGGCAGCTCCGTCGACGACGACGTCGAGCCGCCTCCCGTCGTCGTAGACCGCGCGCACGACGCGCCCTCGCGGCCCGGGCTGCGACGTCAGCGCCCAGGGCATGCCGAACTGCGCCACCCACCGGGCGGGGTCGAAGCGGGTCGGGCCGTCGTCGGCCAGCCGGACGTGCAGGTCGACGTCGCTCCAGGGGTCGACGCCGCTGCCGTCGGCCAGCGACCCGGCGAGGGCGACCTCAGCGACGCTCGGCTCGCGCCGGGCGGCGCGCAGGGCGTGGGCGGCGAGCTCCTCCTGCCAGGTCACCGCACGATCGTGGCGCCCGCGGCCAGCGATGTGGCGCGCAGGTCCTCGGTCGTGGCGGAGACGGGAGCGGTGGAGGTGGCGGGACGGGGTCGTCATCGGGAGGTGGGACGGGGGTCAGCGGCACCGGGCGAGAGCCAGGGCCTCGTCGCACCAGCGCACCAGGTGCGCCAGCGCCTCACCGCGCTGGGCGTAGAGGTGCTGGGCGTCAGCGGCGCGCCAGTAAGCGGCGTGCTCCGCCGCCCCCGCGCTCTCGAGCAGCAGCGGCAGCAGCCACGCGTACTTCACGCACGAGGCGAGCACCCCGAGCCGCGCCTCGTCGGTGCTGCCGCGCCACCCGGCCTCGCGCAGCCCCGCGAGGTAGGCGGACACGCACGCGTCCTCCAGCTCCGCGAAGCGCTCTGCCGGCCAGAAGAGGTCGAACACGGCGTCGGGGACGTGGTTGCCGACGTCCTCCCCCACCGCACCGTCCCCGGCGAAGGCCCAGTCGAGCAGCACCACCTCGCCGGTCGGCCTGCGGATCTCGTTGGCCACCCACACGTCGAGGTGGCAGCGCGTGCGGGGCAGGGACTCCTCCAGGCGCAGCAGCTCCTGGCGGGCCCGCAGCAACCTCACCCACCCCGAGCGCAGGGACGGCGGCCAGGCCTCGCGGACGAGCGGTTGGCGCCACGCGTCGTCGTCGTCCACCAGCGCCCAGGCGACCCTCTTGCTGCCGGAGTACTCCCGCAGGAAGCCCCGCGAGGCCCACGGCGCCTCCAGCGGTCCCTGCGCCTGCCAGCGGCCGAGCCCGGCCGCGAGCGCGGCGTGGTCGGCCAGGTCGAAGCGCTCCCCGGGAGTGCCCTCGACGTCCTCCATCCACAGCACCGCACCACGGCCGCCCTCGACGTCCTCCACGGAGCACGGAGGCAGGTCGAGCCCGGTGCCGCGCACGCTGCCGCGCAGCGCGTCGTCGCGGTGGGCGTCGGCCTCGCGCCGCCAGGAGTTCCAGTGCCGCGGGTCGTCCGAGGCCGCCCAGGGGCCGGAAGGGGACGACGACGCGGCGGTCGGAGCACGCAGCTGCTTGCGCACGAGCCGGCGCCCGTCGGCGAGCGTGACGCGCTCGACCGACGCGGTCACCTCGTTGAGCGGGTTGTGGCGCAGCTCCTCACGGGCAGCGACCAGGTCGTCCAGCTCGTCCACACGGCCCATGCTCACCCCACCCCGACCTGGGCGATGGGCCACGGGTCGGTGTCGGTGTGGCGGACGAGCAGGTACCCCCAGCCCCTGGGGACGTCCGTCGAGGAGCCGGAGGAGCGGAGGTGAGCTGTGGGCCGTGTCGTACGGGACCGCGCGG
The DNA here is from genome assembly GCF_008041935.1 of Quadrisphaera setariae. Taxonomy (NCBI): domain Bacteria; kingdom Bacillati; phylum Actinomycetota; class Actinomycetes; order Kineosporiales; family Kineosporiaceae; genus Quadrisphaera; species Quadrisphaera setariae. Next base: position 178,012 of record NZ_VKAC01000002.1, on the reverse strand, counting down.
TCGGACGCGCTGACGTCGCAGACCCGTCGCCTGGAAGCTCTACAAGCACGCCGGCGTGTGGCGCTCGCGCCTCCTCCGCCCACGGACTCGGACTGCAACGGCCTGCCGGGTCTGCGCGTCGTCTGGAGGTGATGACAGCGCAGCGGGGGCACCTGCGGATCCGGAGCGCGACGGTGGCCGGGGGGACGGCTCTGCTGGTCGCGGGGTGCGGCACGCCGGGGCCGGCAGCTGCGCCGACGCCGGGCAGCGGCGGTCACTGCACCTCCGGCTTCGTCGCCGACCCGGTCAGCGGCTTCGAGGGTGAGCCGACGGCCGCCGACGCCCTCGCCCGCTGGCTCGAGACGCCGAGGGGTGACCAGGCCGCCGACCCCGGGGTCATCCCGGCCGGTGTCCCCTCCGACGGCTGGGAGGCCGAGCAGGACTCCGGCTCCGGGCCGGCCCAGCAGGAGTGGCAGACGCGCAGCTTCACGTCGGGAGAGTGGCGGGCGACCGCGGTCCAGTCCTCGAACGGCAGCTGGATGGTGGACGAGCTCGGCTGCACCACCCGGTGAGGGGTGGCGCAGCCGAGCTGGTCGTGGCCGGGGTCAGGCGACGGGGACGGCGCCCAGCGCGCGACCGGCCTCGCGGGCCGCGGACAGCGCCCCGGTGTGCAGCGCCTTCGCCTGCTCGGTGAAGGCGTCGAGCGCGGGGTTGACGCCCACGAGCGTGAAGTCGCGCTCGACCACGGTGAGGTCGGCGCCCCACACGTCGGCGAGGATCCGGCGCAGGTAGTCGGTGGCGTGGTCCCAGCCCTCGCGGGGCGTGCCGGCGCTGTAGCTGCCGCCGCGGACGGTGGCGAGCACGGCCGGGGTGCCCTCGAGCAGCCGCGAGCCGGGCGTGCTGCCGGCGATGACCAGGTCCACCCACGCCTTGACGTGCTGCGAGACGCCGTAGTTGTAGAGCGGCACGGCCAGCAGGACCGCGCTGGCGGAAGTCAGCTCGTCGACCAGCTCGGAGGCCAGCGCCAGGGCGCCGCGCTGCTCGGGGGTGCGCTGGGCCTCAGGGGTCATCGAGCCCGCGACGGCCTCGCCCCAGGTGGTGGAGGGGAACGGCTCGGTGCCGACGTGGCGGCGCACGACGGCGTCGCCGGGGTGCGCGAGCTGCCACTCGGCCTCGACGGCGTCGGCGAGCTCGCGGCTGGCGGACCCGTCGACGCGGATGCTGGCGTCCAGGCGGAACAGGCTCATGGTCGGTCTCCTCGGTCGTCGAATGACTTCACGTGTGAAGTGAAGGTAGCAGATGACTTCACGCTTGGAGTCATCCTTCCGGGTGGCGACGCACCGGCGCGGCGCGCACTACCGTCGGAGGGTGGACGGCGACCCCTGCGACGAAGGCGCCTGCACCGAGACCTCCGCACCCCTCTCCGCAGGACGACGACGGCCCGCGCTCAGCACGGGCGCGGCCCCGGGCGCGACCTCCGCCCCCACCGAGCCCGCGGGTGGCTGGCTCACCGAGGAGCAGCAGGAGGCGTGGAAGGCCGTCGTGGGCATCGCCTCGCTGCTGCCCGGCCCCCTCGACGCGCAGCTGCAGCGCGACTCGGGCCTGAGCCTGTTCGAGTACAGCGTGCTCAGCCAGCTGTCGATGCGCCCCGGGCGCAGCGCCCGCATGAGCTCCCTCGCGCGGCTGGCCAGCGGGTCGCTGTCGCGCCTGTCGAACGTGGTGAGGAAGCTCGAGGACCGCGGGCTCGTGCGCCGCTCCCCCGACCCCGCCGACGGCCGCTTCACCGTCGCCGCGCTCACCGACGCCGGCTGGGACGCCGTGGTCGCGGCCGCCCCCGGGCACGTCGACGCCGTGAGGACGCACGTGCTGGCCCCGCTCAGCGCCGAGCACCTGAGGGCTCTCGTGGAGATCGCCGAGCGCACCGGTGCCATGCCGGGCCTGGTCGGCGACTGCTGAGCCGACCTCCGGCGCTCACCGCTCGGCGCCCGGAGCGCTCCTGGCGCGTCCTGCTTGCGCTGCGGGCCGGCCGCGATCCACCATCCGGTCATGAGCGTCCACCACGACGCGGTCAGCGCTGACCTCGTCGAGGGCCCACTGGGCCCCCTGCGCCCGCGCCAGCTGCTCCTGCTGGCGGGTGCCGTCGTCGGATGCGCGGTGCTGTTCGCCGCGACCGTCGGGCACGGCTACCTCGTGAACGGCCTGCAGCACGTCCCCCTCGACCAGGTCGGCAGCGGGGCGTACGACCCGAAGGACCTGCCGGCCCCGCCCTCGCTGGCGAGCCAGGCGCTGGGGTACCTCGCGATCGTCACCGCACCGCTGGCCGGCTTCGTCGCGCTGCTGGTCTCGGGGGCCGACGTGGTCCAGTCCGTCCACGACCACCGCTCCCCGCGCCAGACCGCTCCCGCCGCTGCCGTGGTGGCGCTGTCGGCGGTGATGCTCGTCGGGTGCGTGGTGCTGAGTCCGCTCGCGACCTGGTGGCTCGACTAGGCCGCTGGACCCGTGACGTCCGACGTGCAGTTGCGCCTCCCCCGGAGCTGGAGCGGCGTTCCGGACGAGTCCTGCCGGTCCGGCGTCACTCCCCGGTGGACCCGTCCAGCGCCTCGCGCAGCAGGTCGGCGTGCCCGGCGTGGCGGGCGTACTCCTCCACGAGGTGCACGAGCACGTAGCGCACGGACACCCGCTCGCCGTGCCGCTCGGTCGCACTGAGCTGCCCCAGGTCGTCCAGGGGCAGGTCGGTGCGTGACCGCTCGACGGCGTCGCGCCACACCTGCCGGAGGTCGTCCGCGGCATCGCTGGCAGCGGAGTGCCAGTCCCAGTCAGGATCGTCACCCCACGGCGCGGTGTCCCACGGCGGGCTCGGGTCACGCCCCAGCAGCACGTGGCCCACCCAGTAGTCCTCCACGAACGCCAGGTGCTTGAGCATCCCGCCGAGCGTCATCGACGACGGCGGGTGCGTCCCGCGCAGCTGGTCCGTGGTCAGACCGTCGGTCTTGACCGCGATCGTGTCACGCAGGAAGTCGAGGAAGCCGACCAGCGTGACAGCCTCACCAGCTGCTACGGGCGGGTCGGTGCGCGCATCGTCCACGCCGGAACCGTACTGAGCGCCAGGTGGACGTCCCGCCGAGCGGGCAGAAGTGCGTCGAGGGCGGCCTGAGGGCGCTCCGGGGTGACTTCTGCATGCTGGGCGGGACGGTGCGAGGCGGGACGGTACGAGGCGGGGCAGCCGTCGAGGCGCCGGAGCACGAGCGCCCGGTCCTCAGCGGGGAGCTCGGGCACGTCGCGGAGCAGGGGCAGCAGGTCGGGGCTCGTCGTCGTCGCCGCGAACACCGTCCGCACGTCCACGCCGTGGGCGGGCCGCGACAGCACCCGCACCGCGTCGCCAGCGGCGACGTGCCCGTCGCGCAGCACGCGCAGGTACGCCCCCGGCGTGCGGACCTCGGTGAAGCGAGGCACCCAGCGCCGCTCCCCCAGCCACACCGCGAACGTCACGCACGGGATGCGCGGGGCGCTGACCTGCAGCAGCGCCGTCCCGACCTCCCACACCTCCCCGACCACCGCTCCGTTGACGTCCACGCCGACCGTGGTGAGGTTCTCCCCGAAGGTCCCGCCGGGCAGCTCCCTGCCGAGCTCGCGGCCCCAGGCGTCGAGGTCCTCGCGGGCGTAGGCGTAGACGGCCTGGTCGTCGCCGCCGTGGTGCGCGGTGTCGCTGATGTGGTCTCCGGCCAGCCCGCTGGCGCCGGTGCGCCCGGCCAGCTTCGGCCCCGGCGCGCGCACGGCCACCGGCCCGTCCACGGGGCGCTTGTCGATGCCCGTCGTCCCACCCTTGGCGGCGATGGGCCGCTCCCGACCGACGTTGACCGAGAGCACGCGGCCGTCGCCGTCCTGCTCTTCCAGGTGCTGGGAGGTCATCAGCGGTAGAGCCCGTCGGCGTAGCTCGGGCCGTAGTAGGTCTGCAGCTCCTCCAGGGGCGTGTCCCGGCGCTCGAGGGCCTTGGCGATGTGGGCCCGGCTGGGGACGCCGGCGCTCGCGCCGCCGTCCCAGGTCACGGTGTCCCACAGCGACGACCGCAGGAACGCCTTGGAGCAGTGGTGGAAGACCTCCTCCACCTCGATCACCACCGCCAGCAGCGGTCGGTGGCCCTTCACGACCATCGCGTCGAAGAACGGCGCGTCGCGCACGAGCGTCGCGCGCCCGTTGATGCGCAGGGTGTCGCTGCGTCCCGGCAGCCACGAGATGAGCCCGGCGTGGGGGTTGGACAGCACGTTGAGGAAGCCGTCCACGCGGCGGTTGCCGGGACGCTCGGGGACGGCGACGGTCCGGTCGTCCAGCACCTGGACGAAGCCCGGCGGGTCGCCCTTGGGCGAGACGTCGCAGCGGCCGTCGGCGTCCGAGGTCGCCAGGAGGCAGAACGGCGAGGCGGCCAGCCAGGCCCTGTCGAGCTCGTGCAGGTGGTCGCGCTGCTTGGCGCGGGCCGCAGGGGCGGGCTCGCCGACCAGCTCCCTCACCTCGGCCTCGCCCGACACGACCTCGCCCCAGCGACCAGCTGCCACGGGGAGCAGTCTCGTCCGCCACGGGCCACCGGGTCCACCGCGACAGGTCGCTGTGGTGGGCTGGGCCGGTGACGGTCTACGTGGTCAGCCACCCCGAGGTGCACGTCGACCCGACCGTCCCCGTACCGCGGTGGGGTCTGTCGGGGGCGGGCCACGAGCGCCTGGAGCACCTCTTGGCGCTGCCGTGGGCGCAGACCCTCACACGGGTGGTGAGCTCCACCGAGGTGAAGGCCGTGCAGACGGCGGAGGCGCTGGCCGCTCCGCTGGGGCTCGTGGTGCTGCTCGACGAGGAGCTTGGCGAGAACGACAGGTCCTCCACGGGGTTCGTGCCGCCGTCGGAGTTCGAGGAGCTGGCCGACGCGTTCTTCGCCCACCCGAGCATCAGCGTGCGGGGGTGGGAGACCGCGGAGCACGCCCAGGCGCGCTTCACCGCGGCGGTGCGGCGGCAGCTGGAGGGCGCGACCGGCGACGTCGCCGTCGTCGCCCACGGCGGTGTCGGGACCCTGATGCTCTGCCAGCTGCTGGGCGTACCCGTCGACAGGGCGCTCGACCAGCCCGGGCAGGGCAGCTGGTACGCGTTCGAGCAGGTCAGCGGCGTCGTCTACCACGGGTGGCGCCGCATCGGGCCGCAGCGGTCCACCAGCCGGTAGATGACGGGAGGCCGTCGGGTGTCTGGCAGTCGTCTGGAGAGCGTCCGGAACGCCAGCGAAACCCGCTGCGGAGCGTGATGCTTGACCCGTGGACAGTCACGACGCCTTCGCCCTGGACCTGCACGCCGTCGAACCCGGCCTCATCCCGCAGCCGCGCAGCCACAAGGACGGCCTCCTCTGGCCGGCCTGCGAGTGCGCCGGCTGCTTCGACGAGGGCGGCAGCATGTGGACGACGGTCACCCCTCGCTCGACCGCCGCCTCCCGCTGACGCCTCACTGACGCCTCACTGGTCCGCCGGGGAGCACGCGGCAGCGCTGCCGCGTAGCGTCACCACGTGCGGATCGTGGTGCTCGACGACTACCAGCACGTCGCGCGGGACAGCGCGGACTGGGGGTCGCTGCCGGAGGGCGTCGACGTCGACGTCGTCCACCAGCACCTCACCGGTGCCGCCCTGCGCGGCGCGCTCGCTGGCGCCGAGGTGGTGGTGGCGATGCGGGAGCGGACCGCGTTCGACGCCGCGCTCCTCGGCGAGCTGCCCGACCTGCGGCTGCTCGTGACGACGGCGATGGCCAACGCCGCCATCGACCTCGACGCCTGCCGCGAGCGCGGGGTGGTGGTGTGCGGCACGCGCATGGTGGTGCCGGGGACGGCGGAGATGACGTGGGCGCTGCTGCTGGCGCTGCTCAAGCAGGTGCCGCGCCTCGACGCCGGAGTGCGCGCCGGTGCCTGGCAGCAGCGGCTCGACCGTGCGTCCGGGATCGGCGGAGACCTGGCGGGCTCGGTGCTGGGCGTGGTCGGGCTGGGCAAGCTCGGTCAGCGGGTGGCGCGGGTGGCGCAGGCGTTCGACATGCAGGTGCTGGCGTGGTCCCAGCACCTCGACCACGACCTGGCTCGCCGGCTGGGGGTCGAGCCGACGACCAAGGGCGACCTGCTGGCCCGCTCCGACGCCGTCACGCTGCACCTCGTGCTGTCCGAGCGCACGCGAGGAGTCATCGGTGCGCGCGAGCTGGCCCTCATGAAGCCCGGCGCCCTGCTGGTGAACACCTCGCGCGGGCCGCTGGTCGACGAGGCGGCGCTGCTGGAGGCGCTGCGCTCGGGCCGCCTGGGTGGTGCGGGGCTGGACGTGTACGACGTCGAGCCGCTGCCCGACCACCACCCGTTGCGGTCGGCTCCACGCACCGCGCTGACCCCGCACGTCGGGTACGTCACGGAGGACACCTTCGCGGCGTTCTACGGCGACGCCGTCGAGGACGTCGCGGCGTGGCTGGCGGGGTCACCGGTGCGCGTGCTCACCTGAGCGGCTGGTCGGCCTCGAGCGCGGCCGGTGGAACCGCGACCCGGACGGGCGCCATGATCGAGCGGTGACACCCCCGGCGGACGGTCCAGGACGACGACGGACGCGCTGGTGGTCGCCGCTGCTGCTCGTGCACGCCGCTGTCGTCGTCGCCCTCCTCCTGGTGACGCAGCTCGAGGCGGCACCGGCGACCGCGCCGACCGACGGCCCCGGGCTCGTCCGCGGCCTGGTGACGGCGCTGGTGGTCATGCTGGGTGCGCCGTGGTGGCTGCTGCTGTGGGGCGTTCCCACGTGGGTGCCGCTCATCGGCGACCTCGTGCTGCACCTGGGACTGCTCCGGGCGTTCGGGCAGCGCGAGAAGACGGGTGGGCCGAGGCGTCGACCGGAGAGCCGGTCGCTGCAGTTCGCCCTGTCCGTGGTGGCCGGCGCCCTCGTGTGGGCCTGCTGGCTGGGGTGGGACACCACCGCCTCGTACGACGTGGTGACGCGCCAGGTCGAGTCGCCGTACGTGACGCTGCAGGTGCTCGGGTGCGCGGTCACCGTCGGTGTCGTGACCGCGCTGCTCGGCGCTCGGTGGTGGTGGGCGGCCGCTGCCGGTGGGGTGTCGGTCGGGTTCTGGCTGGGGTGGACCACCCAGGCGGCGGCCACGGACACCACCGGGCTGTACCTCATCGGGTCGCTCCTGCTGGCCGCGGGCCTGGCGGCGGGAACGTCGTTCGCAGCGTTCGTGGGTCGTGTCCTGGCTCGGGCGCGTCGGGAGCGGGCGTCGGCGTGACGAGCGCCAGCAGACAGTGCCGGCCCCACCCTGCCGACCAGAGTCGTGTGGGGCTCGGTGCGGTCGGGGCGGTGTCGTCGTCCACGACGTCCTCGTGACCTGTCGCCGTCGGTGCGTGGGACGACTGCCCAGATCTCGAGCGGACCCTCCCCCGGTCCCGGGCGCTCGTCCGTCGACAGGGGTGACTGAGTCGCGCTGTGGAGGTGGCGTGACCCACCACCCCCGACACGTATCCCTCATGACAGACACGTTCGAAGCGTGGTGGTGCTGACGCAGCGATCAAGGCGGTGTCGGGAGCAGCCGATGCAGGGAGTCGGCCGGACTGGCCGGCACTCATCACGCGGAGGCCCTGTTGTCTGGACGTCTCGCCGACCTCAGGGTCGCGCACAAGCTCTACGCGGGGTTCGGCCTCGTCTGCGTCCTCCTGCTGGTGGTGGCCGGTCTCAGCGCCAGTCGTCTGCACGACGCGCAGAAGAACCTCGACTACCTGGCCTCGTCGGGTCTTGCCGCCGTCGACTCCTCCGACCGGACGGCGCTGGCCCTCCTGCAGGTCCGCTACGACGCCTCGATGCTCGCCCTGGTGAGCGACGCCGCAGCACTCGAGCAGACCGTCAAGACGATCGAGGCCGATGACGCCGAGCTGCAGAGCCAGTGGACCACGTACCTCGGCACGCAGCCGGCCAGCACCAGCACCCAGCGCGAGGCCTTCCTGTCTGCGCTGAAGGCCTACGAGGACGGACTGCAGCAGCAGATCCCTCTGGCCAAGGCCGGTGACACGGCCGGCTTCCTCGCCATCCGGGAGAAGACGACGAGCCCGGCGGCCAAGGCCGCGTTCGCCGCGCTCACGGAGATCGTGGACACCGAGAAGGCGCACGCAGACGGCCTCGCCGCAGACGGCCGTGCCGCCTACCACCAGGCGCTGGTGGTGCTCGGCGCCGTCTCGCTGGTCGCGCTCGTGCTCGCGCTCGCGATCGCCGTCGTCGTGGCGCGCTCGGTGACCGGGCCGCTCCGCTCGGTCGTGGACGTCATGGCAGGGGTGGCGCAGGGCCGCCTCGACCGGCGCGTCGGTCTGCGCCGCAAGGACGAGGTCGGCCAGCTGTCCGCCTCCACCGACGCCTCTCTGGACGCCCTGGCCACGGCCATGCGCGAGATCCGCGACGAGGCCAGCTCCCTGTCCAGCTCGTCGGCGACACTGCGCGGGGTGTCGGGCGACCTCGCCTCCGGTGCGGAGGAGGCCTCGGCCCAGACCCAGGTCGTCTCAGCCGCCTCCGAGGAGGTCAGCGTCTCCATCGCCACCGTCGCCGCGGCCGGCGAGCAGATGAGCGCCGCCATCAGCCAGATCGCCTCAGCCACCGCTGAGGCCTCCGCCATGGCCACCTCCGCGGTCACCGCCGCCGACCAGGCCGGCAACGCCATCGGGCGCCTGGGCACCTCCAGCCGGGAGATCGGCGACGTCGTCAAGCTCATCACCTCCATCGCCGAGCAGACCAACCTGCTGGCCCTCAACGCCACCATCGAGGCCGCCCGCGCCGGAGAGCTCGGCAAGGGCTTCGCCGTGGTCGCCGGGGAGGTCAAGGAGCTCGCCCGCCAGACCGCCCAGGCCACCGAGGAGATCATCAGCAAGGTGTCCGCCACCCAGGGCGACGCCGCCGCCGCGGCCGCCGCGGTCACCGACATCAGCGACGTCATCAGCCGCATCGACGCCGTCCAGGCCACCATCGCCGCCGCCGTGGAGGAGCAGTCCGCCACCACCAACGAGATGGTCCGCAACATCACCGAGATCTCCGCAGGCAGCGGTCAGATCTCCGCGAACATCACGAGCATCGCCACCGGCACCGACCAGAACCGCGACCGCGCGGGACACACCGCCACCATGGCGAGCGACCTGACCGGGTCAGCAGCCCGCCTGCAGGAGCTGACCGGCCGCTTCACCGTCTGACAGCTGGACGGTGCCGCTGACGGCGCCCGGCCGCCGGCCGGGCGCCGTCAGCGTCGCGGGAAGGTGGACGTGCTGTGGAGAGGTGGTGCAGACCCGGTGAGGATGCACGGCACGACCTTCCCGCCGCGCGGCACCCCTCCTAGCCTCCGAGGATGATCGCTCCGCAGCCCGGCCAGGAGGCACCGACCGCTCCAGCTCCCGTGCAGCCGCGTCTTCGCAGGTCAGCCTCGCTCATCGCCGTCGGAGTCGCGCTGCTCGCCTGCCAGCAGGTACTGGGACCAGTGATCAGCTTCCAGGTGTTCGCCAGCGCGGAGAGCGTCTCGGACGACTCCAGCACCGCGTTCACCACGGCGTTCTTCACCGTGTTCGGGGTGGGGCTGGTGCTGCTCGTCGTCGGCCTGCACCGGTTCGCGTCGCACGTGCACGCCCTGGCCGTCAGCGCTCAGCACCGCTGAGCCGGCGTGACCGCGGACGTGCAGAAGCCCTCCGCGGAGCCCCGTCGGGGCCCCGTGAAGGGCTGTGCACGTCGGGCGTCACCGCGCCCGCCCAGAGGAAGCCGTGCGTCAGGCGCCGGCAGCGGCCTTCAGCGCCGCGGCGCGCTCGGTGGTCTCCCACGTGAAGCCCGGCAGCTCACGACCGAAGTGCCCGTACGCCGCCGTGCGGGCGTAGACGGGGCGCAGCAGGTCGAGGTCGCGCACGATGGCCGCGGGCCGGAGGTCGAAGACCTCCTTGATGGCCGCGGTGAGGCGCCCCAGGTCGACCGTCTCGGTGCCGAAGCACTCCACGTACAGGCCCACCGGGTGGGAGGCGCCGATGGCGTAGGCCACCTGCACCTCGCAGCGCCGGGCCAGGCCCGCGGCGACGACGTTCTTGGCCACCCAGCGCATCGCGTACGCCGCGGACCGGTCGACCTTCGACGGGTCCTTGCCGGAGAACGCGCCACCGCCGTGGCGGGCCATGCCTCCGTAGGTGTCCACGATGATCTTCCGGCCGGTGAGGCCGGCGTCGCCCATGGGGCCGCCGATCTCGAAGCGGCCCGTGGGGTTGACCAGCAGGCGGTGGCCGGAGGTGTCGAGGTCGACCCCCTCCAGCACGGGCGCCACGACCTCGGAGCGGATCTGCTCGGCCAGCTCGGCGAGGTCCACCCGGGGAGCGTGCTGCGTGGACAGCACCACGGTGTCGAGGGAGACGGCGCGGTCGCCGTCGTAGCCGATGGTGACCTGCGTCTTGCCGTCGGGGCGCAGGTGCGGCAGCACGCCGTCCTTGCGGACGGCGGTGAGGCGCTCGGACAGGCGGTGCGCCAGGTAGATCGGCAGCGGCATGAGCTCGGGGGTGTCGTCGCAGGCGTACCCGAACATCAGGCCCTGGTCGCCAGCGCCCTGGGCGTCGAGCGGGTCGTCGGACACGAGCGAGCCCGAGCGCTGCTCCCAGGAGGAGTCGACGCCCTGCGCGATGTCGGTCGACTGCGCCCCGATCGACACCGAGACGCCGCAGGAGTGGCCGTCGAATCCCTTCTCCGAGGAGTCGTAGCCGATCCCCAGGATGGTGTCCCGCACGATCTGCGGGATCTCCACGTACCCCTTGGTCCTCACCTCGCCCGCGATGTGCACCTGGCCGGTGGTGACCATGGTCTCGACGGCGACGCGGCTGGTCGGGTCCTGGTCGAGCATCGCGTCGAGGATGCGGTCGCTGATCTGGTCGCAGATCTTGTCCGGGTGGCCCTCGGTCACCGACTCGGAGGTGAACAGGCGCAGGTCCGCTCCAGCGGCCATCAGCGATCTCCTGGGTTCTCGGCGGGCACGCGCATCACGACAGCGTCCCAGACGGCGTCGGCGATGCTCTCCTTGGGCGCGGGCCCCACGGCCCGCTCGGTGCCGTCAGCACCGATGATGACGACGGTGTTGTCAGCGGTGCCGAACGCCCGCCCGCCACCGACCTCGTTCACCACCAGGAGGTCGGCACCCTTGCGGACCGCCTTGAGGCGACCGTGCTCCAGCACCGACCCGGTGGCGTCTCCGGTCTCTGCGGCGAAGCCGACCAGGACGGTGGTGGACGCGACCCGTCCCTCGCGCCGGGCCTCGACGAGCCCGGCGAGCACGTCGGGGTTCCGCACCAGCTCCACGACGGGCGCGGACTCGTCGGCCTCACTCTTCTTGATCTTCGTCTCGGACGGCGCTGCGGGTCGGAAGTCGGCCACCGCCGCCGCCATGACCACCGCGTCGGCCCCGGTCTGTGCGCCCTGGCCGGCCGCCGCCGTGAGAACAGCGTCACGCAGCTGCAGCGCCGTGCTCACCGGCACGACGTGCGCCCCGGCGGGGTCGGGGACCTCGGTGTGGGCCCGCACGTAGGTCACCCGCGCGCCGCGGGCGAGGGCCCGCGCGGCCAGCGCCGCCCCCTGCCGCCCGGAGGAGGCGTTGCCGAGGAAGCGCACCGGGTCGAGCGGTTCGCGCGTTCCCCCCGAGGAGACGACGACGTGCCGCCCCGCGAGGTCCCGCGCGGGCGCTGCGCGATCGTCGTCGTGGTCCGCGGAGGACGACGACGGACCGTCTCCCGCGCCGTCCAGCAGGGCGAGCGCCGCGGCGTGGATGCGCTCGGGCTCGGGCAGGCGGCCGGGCCCGGTGTCGGCGCCCGTGAGGCGACCGCTGTCGGGGTCGAGCACGTGGATGCCGCGCTCGCGCAGCAGGGCCGTGTTCGCGACGACCGCGGGGTGCTGCCACATCTCGGTGTGCATCGCCGGGGCGAGCAGCACCGGGCAGCGGGCGGTGAGCAGCACGTTGGTCAGCAGGTCGTCGGCGAGGCCGTGGGCGGCGCGGCCCAGCAGGTCGGCCGTGGCGGGGGCGACGACCACGAGGTCGGCCTCGCGGCCCAGCCGCACGTGCGGCACCTCGTGCACGTCGTCCCAGACGCCGGTGGCCACCGGCTGGCCGGACAGCGCCGCCCACGTCGGCTCGCCGACGAACCGCAGCGCGGCCTCGGTGGGGACCACGCGCACGGACGCGCCGCCCTCGGTGAACAGGCGCAGCAGCAGCGCCGCCTTGTAGGCGGCGATGCCGCCGCCGACGCCGAGGACGACGCGCGGCGCGGTCATCGTGGGGAGCTGGCGGGGTGGCTCAGAAGCCGCGCGCGTCGTCCGCGGGGGCCGCGAACGGGTCCGACGGCGCGACGGCCGCGGCCTCGGCGGCGGCCTCCTCGGCGCTGACCGGGCGGATGGTGAGCAGGCCGGCGTCGATCTCGCGCAGCGCCACGCTCAGCGGCTTCTCCTGCACGTGGGTCTCCACGAGCGGGCCGACGTACTCGAGCAGGCCCTCGCCGAGCTGGGAGTAGTAGGCGTTGATCTGGCGCGCGCGCTTGGCGGCGTAGATGACCAGCCCGTACTTGGAGCCGTCAGCGGCCTCGAGGAGGTCGTCGATGGGCGGGTTGGTGATGCCCTCGGGGGCAGCGGCGGTGCCGGACACGGGTGTCCTTCCAGATCGGCGGTCGAATCCTGGGCGGGCCGCGCGACGCGACCTCGAGCCAGCGGCGATAGCCGGAGGCGGTCAGCGGCGGGTGAGCGGACCCAGACCCATCCATGATACGAGCTCGTCAGCAGCTCGGCTGACGTCGTCGTTCACGATCGTGGTGTCGAACTCCCCCTCGGCGGCGAGCTCCACCCGTGCGGTCGACAAGCGGCGCTCCCGCTCCTCGGGTCCCTCGGTGCCGCGACCGACCAGGCGGCGCTCGAGCTCCTCCCAGCTGGGAGGGGCCAGGAAGACGAAGTGAGCGTCGGGCATGACGGCCTTCACCTGACGGGCACCCTGCAGGTCGATCTCCAGCAGCACCGGCGTGCCGGCCGTCAGGGCGCGCTCCACCGGGCCGCGGGGGGTGCCGTAGCGGTGCCGGCCGTGGACCACCGCCCACTCGAGCATCTGCCCCTCCTGGACCAGCGCGTCGAAGTCGGCCTCGCTGGTGAAGAGGTAGTGCACGCCGTCCACCTCGCCCGGCCGGGGCGCGCGGGTGGTCGCCGAGACCGACAGCCACACCTGCGGGTAGCGGGCGCGGACGTCAGCGGCGACGGTGCCCTTGCCGACAGCCGTCGGCCCGGCCAGGACGACCAGCCGCTGGGGCGTCGTCCGGACCGGGCCGGTGGCCTGCTGCGAGCTCAGCGGCCGAAGCGCTCGATGAGGGCGCTGATCTGGTTGGCGCCCAGACCGCGCACGCGACGGGTCTCGGAGATGCCGATCTCCTCCATGACCTTCGCCGCGCGGACCTTGCCCACGCCCGGGAGGGCCTCGAGGAGGGCGGAGACCTTCATCTTGCCGACGACGTCGTTCTCCTGGCCCTCGCGGATCACGTCGCCGAGGTCGCCCTGGGAGTGCTTGAGGCGGTTCTTCACCTCCGCGCGCTCACGACGGGCGGCAGCGGCCTTCTCCAGGGCTGCAGCACGCTGCTCGGGGGTCAGGTTCGGGAGCGGCACGGACAGTCACCTCTGAACGTCGTCGGGAAAGGAGGTCTGATCAGTCGTACACGTGGCGGTCACGTCGCGATCAGCAGCCTCACCACGGGGGCTCGGCGCCGACCCTGGTGGGAAACCTAGCCACGTCACCTGGTCAGAGCAACGCCGGGGGGCTCACTCGGCGTCACGCAGAGCAGCCCGGCAGGCGTCGGCCGACCGTACAGCGGCTTCCTGGAGGGCCCGCACCGAGGGTCCGGCGCCGAGCACCTCCCGGCTGGAGGACGCGAGCACGGCGCGACGCGCGGAGCCGAAGACGCGGGCCAGGTCAGCCGGGCCCGCCCCCTGCGCTCCGATGCCCGGGGCGAGCAGCGGGCCGTGCACCGCGGCGAGGTCCACCGCCAGGCGCGAGGCGGCGTCGCCCGTGGTCGCGCCCACCACGAGCCCCACGGACCCGAGCGGGTCACCAGCGGCCTGAGCTGCGGCGTTGCGCTGCGCGGCGGCGCGGGCCACGGCCGCGGCGACGGCCACCCCGCCGTCGCCGCGGGCGTGCTGCACGGACGCGCCCTCGGGGTTGGAGGTCAGCGCGAGGACGAACACGCCGCGGCCGGTGCGCTCGGCCACCGCCAGCAGCGGGTCCAGCGACCCGAAGCCCAGGAACGGGGAGGCCGTCACGGCGTCCCCGGCGAGGGGCGAGCCCTCCCCGGCGAACGCGTCGGCGTAGGCGGCCATCGTCGAGCCGATGTCCCCCCGCTTGGCGTCCACGACGCACAGCACCCCGGCGGCCCGGGCATCGGCGACCACCTGCTCCAGGACGGCCACGCCGCGGCTGCCGTGGCGCTCGAAGAACGCCGCCTGCGGCTTGACCGCCGCGCAGGAGCCCGCCACGGCCTCCACGACGGTCCGGGAGAACCGCTCCAGGCCGCTGACGTCGTCGGACAGGCCCCAGGCGCCCAGGAGGGCCGCAGAGGGGTCGATACCCACGCAGAGCGGGCCGTGGGCGTCCATGGCGGCGGCGAGCCGCACACCGAACGACTCCGGTCGCCCCGCGCGCTGCTGGCCCTGCTCCCGGACCGGCTGCCGGACCGGCTGGTCGCTCTGGTGGCTCATCGAGGGCCCCTCCCGGGCTCGTGGGCGATGCCGATCACGTCGGCCAGGCGCGCGACCCCGCGCCGGGCCAGCTCCGCCTCCAGCTCCCGGGCCACGCGGGCGGGCGCCGAGGGGTCGGCGAAGGTCGCCGTCCCGACCTGCACGGCGCAGGCGCCGACGGCGATGAGCTGCAGCGCGTCGGCGCCGCTGGCCACGCCGCCCGCGCCCACCACGGGCACGTCGGGCAGGACCCCCGCGCGCTTGGCGGCGGTGAGCTGCCAGATGCAGCGCACGGCGATGGGCCGGATCGCCGGGCCGGAGGTGCCGCCGGTCACCCCCGCGAGCTGCGGGCGCAGCGTCACCGGGTCGATGACCATGCCGAGCGTGGTGTTGATGGCCGTGAGGCCCGTCGCCCCGCCGTCGGTGCAGGCCCGCGCCACGGCCACGAGGTCGGTGACGTCGGGGCTGAGCTTGGCCAGCACGGGCAGCGCCGGGTGTCCGCTGGCGCTGGCCGCGGAGGCCACTGCGCCGCTGACGGCCTCGAGCACCGCGCGGGAGGCGCCGGGGTCGCACGCGAACACCAGGCCGCGGTTGGCCACGTTCGGGCAGGAGATGTTGACCTCGATCGCGCCCACCGGGCTGTCGGGACCCAGGGCCGCCAGGCGGCCGGCCAGCTCCCCGAACTCCTCGGGGTCTCCCCCGGCGATGGAGACGACCACGCGCGCGCCGGCCTGCGCCAGCACCGGCAGGTCGTGCTCGAGGAAGGCGTCGATGCCCGGGCCCTGCAGCCCGATGCTGTTGAGCATCCCCGACGGGGTCTCGGCCATGCGCGGGGTGGCCCGGCCCGAGCGCGGCTCGCGCAGCACCGACTTGGTGACGACGGCGCCGAGCGCCGACAGGTCCAGGTAGGGCGCCAGCTCGGCACCGGCGGCGGCGCACCCGGAGGCCGTCATCGTGGGCGCCGGCAGGTGGAAGGACCCGATGGACGTGGACAGGTCCACGGCGGCGTGCGCGACCTCCTCGGTCGCGGAGGTGGCAGGCGCGGAGGGGGTGCTCATCAGTGGCCTCCGGCCCTGCCGACGACGGGCGCGCCGACGGCGTCGTCGGGGACGAGGGCCCCGCCCCGCAGGTGCGGCGCGGCGCCGATGGCGTCCCAGCGCAGAGCGTCGCCGTCGAAGACCGGGCCGGCGGTGCAGGCCCGCAGCATGCGCGTCGGAGTGTCGTCGTCGTCGAGGTCGACCACGGGCAGCACGCAGGTCATGCAGACGCCGACGCCGCAGGCCATGGACTCCTCCACCGCAAGCCAGGTCTGCGCCCGCTCCCCCAGCACCTCGCGGGTGGTGGTGTGGACCGAGCGGAGCATGGGCATCGGGCCGCACGCGTAGACGGCCGGTTCCCCGAGCTCGCTCAGCTCCAGCAGCACCTCGGGCAGGGCGTCGGTGACGCGGCCGGGGGCTCCCAGGGACCCGTCGTCGGTCGTGACGACCACGGCGTCGGCGATCCCGTCCAGCGCGGTGGCGTCGTCGACGGCGCTCGTGCCGAGCAGCCGGTCAGCGCTCGCCGCGCCGACGATCCCCACCACGCGCGACCCTCCGGTGGTGAGCACCCGCGCCAGCCAGGGCAGCGGCGCCGCCCCGTAGCCACCGCCGATGACCACCGCGGGGGTTCCTGGAGCAGGAAGCGGGAACGGGCGCCCCAGCGGCGCCGTGGTGGAGACCACGTCACCGGGGCGCTTGGCGGCCAGCAGCCGCGTGCCCGGCCCGGCCGCCGCGACGACCACCTCCAGCGTGCCCGCCTCGGGGTCGGCGGCGTGCAGCGACAGCGAGCGGCGCAGGAGCATGCCGGAGTCGCCGGTGCCGCAGGCCACGAACTGGCCCGGCTGCGCGCGCCGGGCCGCCTCGGGAGCGCGCAGCACGAGGTGCGTGTACGCGCCCACGGGGCGTGCGGAGACGACCTCGGCCGCTTCCTGCACGCCCGCGGGCCAGCTCACCGGGCTGCTCACCGGGTGGTCTTGAGGTACTCGGCGTGCTCCTGCAGCGAGCGGACCCGCACCGGCTCGCCCGCCGCGCGGGCGGCGTGGGCGGTGTCGATGGCGGCTGCTGCCGCCGCCAGCTGCTGCACCGTGGTGAACACCGGCACGTCCATCGCGGCGGTGGCCGCCCGGATCTCGTACCCGTCAGCGCGGGCACCCGCGGCCGTCGAGGACTCCCCTGCACTGGGCGTGTTGATCACGAGGTCGACCTCGCCCGCGAGGATCCGCTCCACCACGGTCGGCTCGCCGTCGGCACCGGTGCCCGAGGAGTGCTTGCGCACCACCGTGCTGGCCACGCCGTTGCGCCGCAGCATCATCGCGGTGCCCTCGGTGGCCAGCACGCGGAACCCGAGGTCCACCAGGCGCTTCACGGGGAAGATCACGGCGCGCTTGTCGGGGTCGGCCACGGAGACGAACACCGTGCCGGACAGCGGCAGCCCGCCGTACGCGGCGGCCTGGCTCTTGGCGAACGCCGAGGGGAAGTCGACGTCGATGCCCATGACCTCGCCGGTCGAGCGCATCTCCGGGCCGAGCAGGCTGTCGACGACGAGCCCGTCCGGGGTGAGGAAGCGCTTGAACGGCAGCACCGCCTCCTTGACGGAGATGGGTGAGTCGGCGGGCAGGTCGCCGCCGTCACCGGTGGCGGGCAGCAGGCCCTCGGCGCGCAGCTCGGCGATGGTGGCCCCCACGGCGATGCGCGCCGCGGCCTTGGCCAGGGCGACGCCGGTCGCCTTGGCCACGAACGGCACCGTGCGGCTGGCGCGCGGGTTGGCCTCGAGCACGTAGAGCACGTCGGAGGCGAGTGCGAACTGCACGTTGAGCAGCCCGCGCACCCCGACGCCGCGGGCGATGCCCTCGGTGGCCTCGCGCACCCGCGCCAGCACCGAGGAGCCCAGGGTGACCGGCGGGAGCACGCAGGCGGAGTCACCGGAGTGGACCCCGGCCTCCTCGATGTGCTCCATGACGCCGCCCAGGTAGACGTCGGTGCCGTCGAAGAGGGCGTCGACGTCGATCTCCACGGCGTCGTCGAGGAACCTGTCCACCAGCACGGGGTGGTCGGGGCTGGCGACGGTGGCGCGTCGGACGTACTCCTCCAGGGAGCCCTCGTCGTAGACGATCTGCATGCCGCGCCCGCCGAGCACGTAGCTGGGCCGCACGAGCACCGGGAAGCCGATCTCCTCGGCGACGGCGCGGGCCTGCTCCACCGAGGTGGCGGTGCCGAACTGCGGGGCCCGCAGCCCCGCCTGCGCCAGCACGCGGCCGAACTCGCCGCGGTCCTCGGCGAGGTCGATGGCGGCCGGGGTGGTGCCGAGCACCGGGATCCCCTCGGCCTCGAGCTGCGCCGCGAGACCGAGCGGGGTCTGGCCGCCGAGGGTGGCGATGACGCCGACGAGCTCGCCGGAGGCGGCCTCCGCGTGGAGGACCTCGAGCACGTCCTCCAGGGTGAGCGGCTCGAAGTAGAGCCGGTCGGAGGTGTCGTAGTCGGTGGAGACCGTCTCCGGGTTGCAGTTGACGAGCACGGCCTCGAAGCCGGCGTCGCGCAGCGCCATGACGGCGTGGACGCAGGAGTAGTCGAACTCCACGCCCTGGCCGATGCGGTTGGGGCCCGAGCCGAGGACGACCACCTTGCGGCGCTCGCTCGCGACCACCTCGGACTCGCCCTCGGAGGTGCTCTCGTAGGCCGAGTAGTGGTACGGCGTCTGCGCGGCGAACTCCGCGGCGCAGGTGTCGACGGTCTTGAAGACCGGCCTCACGCCGAGGCGGTGGCGCAGAGCGCGCACCTCGGGCTCGGTCAGGCCGCGCAGCTGGGCGAGCTGGGCGTCGGAGAAGCCGTGCTTCTTGGCCGTGCGCAGCAGCGCTTCGTCGACCTCGGGAGCCGCGGCGACCTTCGCGGCCACCTCCTCGATGAGCAGCATCTGGTCGAGGAACCACGGGTCGATCTTGGTGGCCTCGTGGACGCGCTCGACGCTGGCGCCGCCGCGCAGCGCCTGCTGCGCGGTCACGATCCGGCCGTCGGTCGGGACCTTCGCCTTCTCCAGGAGCGCGTCGACCTCGGCGGACGTGGGAGCCGCGCCGCCCCAGGAGAACGTCGCGCCGCGCTGCTCCACCGACCGCAGCGCCTTCTGCAGCGCCTCGGGGAAGGACCTGCCGATGGCCATCGCCTCGCCGACGCTCTTCATCGTCGTCGTGAGGGAGGCGTCCGCGGCGGGGAACTTCTCGAAGGCGAAGCGGGGCACCTTGACCACGACGTAGTCGAGCGTCGGCTCGAAGCTCGCCGGGGTCTTGCGGGTGATGTCGTTCGCGACCTCGTCGAGGCTGTACCCCACGGCGAGCTTCGCGGCGATCTTGGCGATGGGGAAGCCCGTCGCCTTGGACGCCAGCGCCGAGGAGCGCGAGACGCGCGGGTTCATCTCGATGACGATCATGCGGCCGTCGGCCGGGTTGATCGCGAACTGGATGTTGCAGCCGCCGGTGTCGACGCCGACCTCGCGGATGACGGCGATGCCGACGTCGCGCATGCGCTGGTACTCGCGGTCGGTGAGCGTCATGGCCGGCGCCACCGTGATCGAGTCACCGGTGTGCACGCCCATGGGGTCGAAGTTCTCGATCGAGCAGACGACCACGACGTTGTCGGCGTGGTCGCGCATGAGCTCGAGCTCGTACTCCTTCCAGCCGAGGATCGACTCCTCCAGGAGCACCTCGGTGGTGGGGCTGGCGTGCAGGCCCGCCCCGGCGATGCGGCGCAGGTCGGCCTCGTCGTGGGCGAAGCCCGAGCCGAGGCCGCCCATGGTGAAGGACGGCCTGACGACGAGCGGGTACCCCAGCTCGGCGGCGACCTCGAGGCACTCCTCCATGGAGTGGGCGGTGCGGCTGCGGGCGCTCTCGGCGCCGCAGCGCTCCACCACGCCCTTGAAGGCCTGGCGGTCCTCGCCCAGCTGGATGGCGGGGACGTCGGCGCCGATGAGCTCGCAGTCGTACTTGGCCAGCACGCCGCTCTCGTGCAGCGCGATGGCCGCGTTGAGCGCGGTCTGCCCGCCGAGGGTCGCGAGCACCGCGTCGGGGCGCTCCTTGGCGATGATCGCCTCGATGACCTCGGAGGTGATCGGCTCGACGTACGTGGCGTCGGCGACCTCCGGGTCCGTCATGATCGTCGCCGGGTTGGAGTTGACGAGGACCACGCGCAGGCCCTCGGCGCGCAGCACGCGGCACGCCTGGGTCCCCGAGTAGTCGAACTCCGCGGCCTGGCCGATGACGATCGGGCCGGAACCGATGACGAGGACGGAGTGCAGGTCTTCGCGGCGCGGCATCAGCGGTCGCCCTTCTCGTGGCTCGTGGCGGGCTGGACGGGGTCGCCGTCGCCGCCGGTGGTGGAGCTGGTCGGCTTGGGCGCGTTCAGCAGCGGCGGCAGGGGCGCGCCCGGGTCGGCGACGAGCGCGACGAACCTGTCGAACAGGTAGTTCGCGTCGTGCGGACCGGCGGCGGCCTCCGGGTGGTACTGCACCGAGAAGGCCGGGGCGCCGGTGACGCGCAGCCCCTCGACCACGCCGTCGTTGAGGCCGACGTGGCTGACCTCCACCTGCCCGAACGGGGTGGTGGTGGAGCCCTCGAGCGGGGCGTCCACGGCGAAGCCGTGGTTGTGGGCGGTGACCTCCACGCGCCCCGTGGACCTGTCGAGCACCGGCTGGTTCACACCGCGGTGGCCGTAGCGCAGCTTGTAGGTGCCCAGGCCGAGCGCGCGTCCCAGCAGCTGGTTGCCGTAGCAGATCCCGAAGAACGGGATCTTGCGCTCGAGCACCTGCTGCAGCAGCTCGACCTCGTGGGTGGCGGCGCTGGGGTCCCCCGGGCCGTTGGAGAAGAAGACGCCGTCCGGGCTGACGGCGAGCACGTCCTCGAGGGTGGCCAGCGCGGGGAGCACGTGGACCTCGGCGCCGCGCCTGGCCAGCTCGCGGGGGGTGTTGGACTTGATGCCCAGGTCGACCGCCGCCACCGTGAGGCGCTTGTCGCCGATCGCGGGGACGACGTAGGCGTCGGCGGTGCTCACCTGGCCGGCGAGGTCGGCGCCGCTCATCTGCGCCCCGGTGCGGACGCGCTCCAGCAGCTGCTCGCGCGAGGCGCCGGTCAGGGCCGGGCCGGAGAAGACGCCGACGCGCATGGCGCCGCGCTCGCGCAGGTGGCGGGTCAGCGCGCGGGTGTCGACGCCGGAGATCCCCACCACCCCCTGGGAGACCAGCTCCTGCTCGAGCTCGCGGCGCGAGCGCCAGCTGGAGGCGCGGCGGGCGGGGTCGCGGACGACGAAGCCGGCCACCCAGATGCGGGCGGACTCGTCGTCCTCGTCGTTCCAGCCGGTGTTGCCGATGTGCGGCGCGGTCATGACCACCACCTGGCGGTGGTAGCTGGGGTCGGTGATGGTCTCCTGGTAGCCGGTCATGGCGGTGCAGAAGACCGCCTCGCCGACGGTCTCACCGAGGGCCCCGTAGGCCTGGCCGGTGAAGGCGCGGCCGTCCTCCAGCAGCAGCAGCGCGGCGCTGTCCGTCGTCGTGGTGGTGCTCATGCGGCGTCCTTCCCGGGGGTCTTCTGCCCGGCGGAGGGGATGAGGCCCTCCACCAGGGCGACGAGGCGGTCTGCGTCCTGCTGCGGCTTGGTCCGCACGGCGCTGTCCACCTCCGTTCCGCCTGCTCCACCGAGCCGCCAGGTCACCACGACGAGGTCCTCCTTGCCGAACATCACCTTGCCCGCCTGGCCCCGGGCGCGGGTCACGCGCACGAGGTCTGCGGCGGGGATCGAGAACGAGGCTGCGCCGGGTCGGCGCAGCAGCAGGGCCGCCTGGTGGGGGGCCTGCGGGTCGGCCGAGACGGCCTCCAGCTCCACGAGGCTGCGGCTGCCCAGGCCGTGCGCGGTGACGCGCTCGAAGGGGCGGCCGGAGACGACCGTGGAGACGTAGGTGCCGGTCACCGTGCGGGCGGCCCGGTCAGCCGCAGCCGGGTCGGTCGCGGTGCCGGTCGTGAGGCCGTCGGCGTCGCTGCCCACCCACTGCTCGCCCGCACCGGCCGGCAGCGGGGCGGGGGCGGACAGGGCCGGCAGGTCGCCGGTCCCGGCGGCCTGCTGCGCGGCGCGGCGGCGCCAGGCGCGGAGCATGAGCCACCAGATGACGGGGACGAGGGCCAGCAGCACGAGGCCCGCGATCACCTGGTCCACGAGTCCCCCTGCGCGTCGAGGCCGGTGGCGGGACGCGGGGTGGCCAGGGCGCCGTCGAGCACGGTGGGGTGCCCGCCGTAGAAGGTCGCCACCACGCGGCCGGGCAGCTCGCGGCCGGCGAAGGGGCTGTTGCGGCCCTTGGTGGCCATGGCGGCCGGGTCGACGGTCCAGCGCGCGGTCGGGTCGAGCAGGACCACGTGGGCCGGGTCTCCGGTGGCGAGCCCCCCGCCCTGGCCCGCCACGCGGCCGATGCGGGAGGGGGTCTGCGACATGACGCGCGCGACGCCGGCCCAGTCGAGGTGGCCGGGCTCGACGAGGGCCTGCACCACCACGGACAGGGCCGTCTCCAGGCCGGTCATGCCCATGGCGGCGGCGGACCACTCGCAGTCCTTGTCCTCCACGGGGTGGGGGGCGTGGTCGGTGGCGACGACGTCGATGGTGCCGTCGGCCACGCCGGCGCGCAGCGCGCGCACGTCGTCGTCGGACCGCAGCGGCGGGTTGACCTTGTAGACGGGGTCGTACCCGCGGACCAGCTCGTCGGTGAGGAGGAGGTGGTGGGGGGTGACCTCGGCGGTGACGTCGACGCCGCGCTCCTTGGCCCACCGCACGATCTCGACGGACCCGGCGGTGGAGACGTGGCAGACGTGCAGCCGGGAGCCGACGTGACCGGCGAGCAGCACGTCGCGGGCGATGACCGCCTCCTCGGCGACCGCGGGCCAGCCGCGCAGGCCGAGCACGCCGGACAGCGCCGACTCGTTCATCTGCGCCCCCTCGGTGAGGCGCGGCTCCTGGGCGTGCTGGGCGACGACGCCGTCGAACGCCTTGACGTACTCCAGCGCGCGGCGCATGAGGACGGCGTCGAAGACGCACTTGCCGTCGTCGGAGAAGACGCGCACGCCGGCGGCGGAGTCGGCCATGGCGCCCAGCTCGGCGAGGCGCTCGCCCGCGAGGCCGATCGTCACGGCGCCGACGGGGCGCACGTCGCACCAGCCGGCCTGGCGGCCCAGCCGCCACACCTGCTCGACCACACCGGCGGTGTCGGCGACCGGTGCGGTGTTGGCCATGGCGTGCACCGCGGTGAAGCCGCCGAGCGCGGCGGCGCGCGTGCCGGTCTCGACGGTCTCGGCGTCCTCGCGGCCCGGCTCGCGCAGGTGGGTGTGCAGGTCCACGAGGCCCGGAAGGGCGATGAGGCCCTCGGCCTGGACGGTGCGCGCGCCGTCGGGGGCGGTCAGGGACCCGGCGGCGCCGGTCTCCGCGATGGTGCCGTCGCGCAGCAGCAGGTCCGCGGGCTCGCCGCCGAACGGGCGGGCACCCGTGATGAGGGTGGTCTCCATCAGTCCTCTTCTCCGGCGAGCAGCAGGTAGAGCGCGGCCATCCGCACCGCCACGCCGTTGGTCACCTGCTCGACCACGCGGGAGCGCGGCCCGTCGGCGGCCTCGGCGGTGATCTCCAGGCCGCGGTTCATGGGCCCGGGGTGCAGCAGCTGGGGGTTCGGTGTCAGCGCTGCGAGGGCGGCCATCCGTTCCGCCGTCACCCCGTAGCGGCGCGAGTACTCCCGGGCCGAGGGGAAGTACGCGGCGTTCATGCGCTCCAGCTGCACGCGCAGGGCCATCACCGCGTCGGGCGCCTGCTCCAGCGCGGCGTCGAGGTCGTAGGAGACCTCGCACGGCCAGGTCTCCACGCCCAGCGGCAGCAGCGTGGGCGGGGCCACGAGCGTCACGCGGGCGCCGAGGGTGTGCAGGAGGCGCACGTTGGAGCGGGCCACCCGGCTGTGCAGGACGTCACCGACGACGACGACGCGCCGCCCGGCCAGGTCCGCCCCCGCAGCAGCACCCAGCTCACCACCGCCCACGAGGTGGCGGCGCAGCGTGAACGCGTCCAGGAGCGCCTGGGTCGGGTGCTCGTGGGTGCCGTCGCCGGCGTTGAGCACCGCTCCGGAGGTCCACCCCTTCTCCGCGAGGCGGTGCGGGGCGCCGGAGGAGGCGTGGCGGATGACCACGGCGTCGGCGCCCATCGCCTGCAGCGTCAGCGCCGTGTCCTTGAGGCTCTCGCCCTTGGAGACGCTGGAGCCCTTGGCGGAGAAGGTGATGACGTCGGCCGAGAGGCGCTTGGCAGCGGTCTCGAAGCTGAGGCGGGTGCGGGTGGAGTCCTCGAAGAAGAGGTTGACCACCGTGCGGCCGCGCAGCGCGGGCAGCTTCTTGATCTCCCGCTGCTGGGTGGCGGCCATCTGCTCGGCCACGTCGAGCAGGCGCACGGCCTGCTCGCGGGACAGGTCGGCGGCGGAGAGCAGGTGCCTCACGCGGCGTCCCCGGTGGTCGAGGGGCTCGACTCGATGACCACCTCGTCGGCGCCGTCGGTCTCCTCCAGCCGCACGAACACCCGCTCGGAGGTGGACGTGGGCAGGTTCTTGCCCACGTGGTCGGCGCGGATCGGGAGCTCGCGGTGCCCCCTGTCGACCAGCACCGCCAGCCGGACGGCGCGGGGACGGCCCAGGTCGGACAGGGCGTCCAGGGCGGCGCGGACGGTGCGTCCGGAGTAGAGGACGTCGTCGACGAGGACCACCGTGGTGCCGTCGATGCCGGCAGCGGGCAGCGTGGTGGGCTCGGGGGCGCGGGTGGGGTTCCGGCGCAGGTCGTCGCGGTGCATCGTCACGTCGAGCGAGCCGGTGCAGGCGACGGCGTCGAAGCCGGGCTCGACCTGGGCCAGCCGCTGGGCGAGGCGCCGCGCGAGGTGGGTGCCGCGGCGCGGGATCCCCATGAGCACGAGGCCCTCGGGTCCCTTGTTGCGCTCCAGCAGCTCGTGGGCGATGCGGGTCAGCGCGCGGGAGATCTCCGCGGCGTCGAGGACGGTCGCCGCGTGCGCGGCGGGGACCTCGGTGGTGGAACCGGTGGTGGGGCGTGCTTCAGCCATGCTCGTGACTCACTGACTCCTTCCCCGCCTCACAGGACGGAGGTTGAAGGACGTCGGTTCTCAGGTGCGGCTCCGACGGTACTGCACGCGGGAAGATCCGCGGTCCTGGGCCGTCCGCCGTCCGGTGGGCCGCCGACCGCAGCGGGTGCAGCTCTGCGACGCTGTGCGCAGGAGGCGGTGCCACCGTCCGTGACCGTCGCCGTCGGTCGTCGATAGTCACTCTGGGTGAACAGTTACTGCCTGTGACGTCGATGGAGTTGACCTGGAGGTCACTCCCCGTGACGATCACTGTCAGTTGAGAAGCGTGTACAGCACTGAGAGAGGGGACGGCATGTCGGAGGAAGGATCGGGCTACGCCAAGGCGCTCGGCAGCCGGCTGCGCGCCATCCGCACCCAGCAGGGCCTGTCCCTGCAGGGCGTGGAGCAGCGCTCCGGCGGGCAGTGGAAGGCCGTGGTGGTCGGCTCCTACGAGCGCGGCGACCGAGCGGTGACCGTCCAGCGCCTCGCCGAGCTGGCGGACTTCTACGGCGTGCCGGTCTCGGCCCTCCTGCCCGACGGCGGCAGCGCAGGTCACAGCGAGCCCCCGCCCAAGCTCGTGCTCGACCTGGAGCGCCTGCAGTCGGTCCCCTCGGAGAAGGCCGGCCCGCTCGCGCGCTACGCCGCCACCATCCAGAGCCAGCGCGGCGACTACAACGGCAAGGTGCTCTCGATCCGCTCGGACGACCTGCGCGCCCTCGCCGTCATCTACGACCTCCCGCCGCAGCAGCTGGCCGAGGAGCTCATCAGCTGGGGCGTGCTCGACCCCGATGCCCGCCGCGCCGTCGCGCAGAACGGCTGACACCGCTCCGACGGCCCGCCGCTGGTCACGCAGCGAGACGAAGACCCCCGCACCGGATCCCGGTGCGGGGGTCTTCTGCGTCGCCTGCGATCACCAGCTGTGACCGGACCGGGACGGCACCGGGTTGTGCCAGGTGCGGCGGACCGGCGTCAGCTGTCGACGAGGCCCGGCTTGAGGTCCATGAGCCGGCTCAGCAGCCCGTTGACGAACGCCGGCGACTCGTCGGTGCTCAGCTCGGAGGCCAGCCCCACGGCCTCCGACACCGCGACGGCGTCGGGGACGTCGTCGCACCACAGCAGCTCGAACACCCCGATGCGCAGCAGGTTGCGGTCCACGGCGGGCATCCGGTCGAGCTCCCAGCCCTGCGAGTAGGTGGTCAGCAGCTCGTCGATGCGCTCGCGGTGGGCCTGGACGCCCTCGACGAGGTCCAGGCTGTACTGCGGCACCGGGACGTGACCGCTGGCCAACCGGTCGGCGGCCAGGGTGACGGGGTCGAGCCGGCGCTGCTCGGCCTCGAAGAGCAGGTCGAGGGCCCGCTTGCGGGCCTTGGTCCGTGCAGCCACGTCAGCGGCGGTCCGTCGTCGTCGTCCTGGTCAGCAGCTCAGCTGACCCGGCCGAGGTAGTCCCCGGTGCGGGTGTCGACCTTGACCTTGGTGCCGGTCTCGAGGAACAGCGGCACCTGGATCTGGTAGCCGGTCTCGACGGTGGCGGGCTTGGTGCCGCCGGTGGAGCGGTCGCCCTGCAGGCCCGGCTCGGTGTACGTCACCTCGAGCACCACGGAGGTCGGCAGCTCGACGTACAGCGGGGTGCCCTCGTGGACGGCGACGATGACCTCGGCGCTCTCCAGGAGGAAGTTGGCGGCGTCGCCGACGGTCTCCTCGGAGACGGTGATCTGGTCGTAGGTGTCCGAGTCCATGAACACGAAGTCGGTGCCGTCGCGGTAGAGGTACTGCATGTCGCGCTTGTCGACGGTGGCGGTGTCGACCTTGGTCCCGGCGTTGAACGTGCGGTCCACGACCTTGCCCGAGAGCACGTTCTTCAGCTTGCTGCGGACGAACGCGCCGCCCTTGCCGGGCTTGACGTGCTGGAACTCGACGACGGACCACAGCTGTCCGTCGAGGTTGAGCACGAGGCCGTTCTTCAGGTCGTTCGTCGATGCCACGTGCGGAGATGTTACCGGGACCGCGGCGGTGCCCCTGACGACAGCGATCTCACGCGCTGATGGCGGAGTAGGCCGCCGCCATCAGCGAGGGGTCGGGGCCCTCCAGGCGGCTGGGCCTCGCGACGTCGTCGAGCACGACGAAGCGCAGCAGGTCGCCGCGGGTCTTCTTGTCGCGCTTCATGCCCTCGAGCAGCTGCGGCCAGCGGTCGCCCCGGTAGGTCAGCGGCAGGCCGACGGCGCCGAGCACGCTGCGGTGGCGGTCGACCACGACGTCGTCGAGGCGGCCGGCGAGGCGGGCGAGCTCGGCGACGTAGACCATCCCGATGCTCACCGCGGCGCCGTGGCGCCACTCGTAGCGCTCCACCAGCTCGATGGCGTGCCCGAGGGTGTGCCCGTAGTTGAGGATCTCCCGCAGGCCCGACTCCCTGAGGTCCTGGCCCACCACGTCGGCCTTGACCTGCACGGCCCGCTCGACCAGCTCGCGGATCACGGGGGCACCGGCGTCGCGCACGGCGGCCGGGTCGGCCTCGACCAGCTCGAGGATGCGCGGGTCGGCGATGAACCCGCACTTCACGACCTCGGCCATGCCCGCCACCAGGTCGTTCACCGGGAGGGTGCGCAGCGCCGCGAGGTCGCACAGCACGCCCGCCGGCGGGTGGAACGAGCCGACGAGGTTCTTGCCCTCCTTGGTGTTGATGCCGGTCTTGCCGCCCACGGCGGCGTCGACCATGGCCAGCAGCGTGGTGGGCACCTGGACGACCTTCACGCCGCGCAGCCAGGTGGCCGCCACGAAGCCCGCGAGGTCGGTCACCGCTCCCCCGCCGACGCCCACCACGGCGTCGGTGCGCGTGAAGCCGGCCTGGCCCAGCACGCCCCAGCAGAAGGCGGCCACCTCGGCGCGCTTGGCGTCCTCGCCGTCGGGCACCTCGGCGACGTAGGCCTCGTAGCCGGCCGCGGCGAGGTCGTCGCGGACGGCCTCGCCGGTGGCCGCGAGCGCGCGGGGGTGCACCACGAGCACCCGCTGCACGCGCTCGCCGAGCAGGCCGGGCAGCTCGCCCAGGAGGCCGGTCCCGACGAGGACGTCGTAGGGCGCCTCGCCGGCCACGGTGATCCGGGTCGGCTGGCCTGCGCTGTCGAGGGCGCTGTCGGCGGTGCTCACGAGCGGATCCTACGGAGCCCCTCCCCCGCCTCCGGCGGTCAGTGGAGGGAGAGCAGGCGCAGGACGACGTCGGCGACGGCGCGGGCCGTGCGCCCGTCGGTGGGGACCACGTGGTCGGCCACCTCGGCGTAGTGCTTCTCGCGGGCAGCCATCACCTCGCGCCAGCGCGCCTCCGCGCCCGCTGACCCGCTCGCGAGCACCGGGCGGGTGCTGGTGTCCCCGAGGCGGCCCGCCACGTGCTCCCACGTGGCGGTCAGCAGCACCACCGGCGAGCGCAGCGCCACGAGGTCGGCGCGGGTGTCCGCGTCGAGCACCGAGCCGCCGCCCAGGGCGAGCACCCCGGGGTGCTCGGCGAGGGCGTCGACCACGGCGGCGCGCTCCAGGGCGCGGAACGCGGGCTCGCCGTCCTCGGCGAAGACGGTGGCGACGGGCCGGCCGGCCACGGCCTCGACGTCGGCGTCGGTGTCGCGCAGCTGCACGCCCAGGTCCGCGGCGAGCAGCGCGCCCACCGCGGACTTGCCGGCCCCCATCGGGCCGACGAGCACGACCCGGGGGGTCACGCTCAGGCGCCCGGCTCGCCGTCGTCGTCGCCCGCGACGGGGACGACGGGGCTGCCGGCGGCGTCGACCTGGCTGCGGAGCAGCTCGGGGATGGAGTCCAGGTAGGCGCGCACGTTGCGGGCGGTCTCGGGCACCGAGTCGCCGCCGAACTTCTCCAGCAGCGCGTCAGCCAGCACGAGCGCGACCATCGCCTCCGCGACCACGCCCGAGGCGGGCACCGCGCAGACGTCGGAGCGCTGGTGGTGGGCCTGGGTGGCCTCACCGGTGGCGACGTCGACGGTCGCCAGGGCGCGGGGCACGGTGGCGATGGGCTTCATGGCGGCGCGCACCCGCAGCACCTCGCCGGTGGTCATGCCGCCCTCGGTGCCGCCGGCACGGGCGGTGCGGCGGCGCAGCACGCCGTCGGGGCCCTTCTCGATCTCGTCGTGGGCGGCCGAGCCGCGGCGGCGGGCGGTCTCGAAGCCGTCGCCCACCTCCACGCCCTTGATGGCCTGGATGCCCATGAGCGCCTGCGCGAGGCGCCCGTCGATGCGGCGGTCCCAGTGGGTGTGGCTGCCCAGGCCCGGCGGCAGGCCGTAGGCGAGCACCTCGACCACGCCGCCGAGGGTGTCGCCCTCCTTGTGGCAGGCGTCGACCTCCTCCACCATGCGGGCGCTCGTGGCCGGGTGGTGGCAGCGCAGCGGGTCGGCGTCGAGGGCGGCGACGTCGTCGGGGTGGGGCAGCCCGACCTCGGCCCACGCGTCGTCCGGGACGGCCACCGGGCCGAGGGAGACGGTGTGGGAGACCAGGCGCACCCCGGCGGCCTGCTCGAGGAACTTGGCCGCGACGGCGCCGAGGGCCACCCGCGTGGCGGTCTCGCGGGCGCTGGCGCGCTCCAGCACCGGGCGCGCCTCGTCGAAGCCGTGCTTCTGCATGCCCACGAGGTCGGCGTGGCCGGGGCGCGGGCGGGTCAGCGCCGCGTTGCGGCCGGTGGTCTTGAGCAGCGACGGGTCGACCGGGTCGGCCGACATCACCGTGGACCACTTGGGCCACTCGGTGTTGCCGATCGTCAGAGCGAACGGACCGCCCTGGCTCACCCCGTGGCGCAGGCCGCCGAGCACGGTGACCTCGTCCTGCTCGAACGCCATCCGCGCGCCGCGGCCGTAGCCGAGGCGGCGCCGCGCGAGGGCGGCGACGAGGTCGTCGGTGGTCACGGACACGCCCGAGGGAAGACCCTCGAGCACTCCGACGAGGGCGGGGCCGTGAGACTCCCCCGCGGTCAGCCAGCGCAGCACGTGGCTGATCCTCCCACGGCCCTGCGAGCGCAGGCGCGGGTGCGGGCCCCTGGGTCAGCCGCGCAGCCCGGGGCGCGGGTCCGGGCCCGCCCACCCTCCGGGGTGTGGGCGGTGGTCGAGGCCGTCAGGCGGGCAGGGTGAGGACCTGGCCGACGCGGATGCGGTCCGGGTCGCTCAGGTGGTTGAGCTGCGCCAGCGCGGTCGGGGTCGTGCCGTGGGCCCGCGCGATCGAGCTGAGGGTGTCCCCCGCCAGGACGGTGACCGTCTTCGCCGCCGTCGAGGTGGAGCCGCCCGGGGCGGGTGCCGCCCCCGTGGCGGAGCACGCGGCAGTGGTCGCCGCGTCCGTGGCCAGCTGCTGGCTGACGTCGCCGGAGGTCACCGCGTCGCCGCCGCTGAGGGCTCCCTGGAGGACGAGCAGGCCCGAGGCCGACGCGGTCAGCGCGGCGCCGAGGCTGGTGGAGGACGGGACCGTGAGCGCCGCTTCGAGCACGGAGCGCGCGGGGGCGAGCACAGCGCCCGCGGTGGTGGCCGCGTCCGCCGACCCCGCCGCGTAGGCGCTGAGCAGGGAGTCTGCGGAGCCCAGGGCCGGCAGGGCCGCTGCGCAGGCGGCCGCTGCCGCACGGGCCGCCTGAGCGGCGGCCACGGCGGCGGCGTCGGTCGTCGCGCTCGTCGAGGGCACCGGCGACGGGACGACGACGGTCGTCGTCCCCGAGCCGGTGGTCGGGGCGGCGTCGACGGGCGGGACCCCGGTGGCCGAGCTGGAGGGTCCGCCCGTGGCACCGGTGGAGTCCGAGGCTCCGGTGTTCGAGGTGCCCGCGGACAGCACGAGGGCCGCGAAGGGGTTGCGGGACGTCCCGCCGGCGGCGGGGACCGGTGCCGTGGAGGTCTCAGCGCTGGCACCGGAGGTGGTCGGCGCGGCGTTCGAGGTGGAGGTCGCACCGACCTCCCCCGCCGAGGGGGCGGTGGCCTCCGCGGAGGGCGTGGCGGCGAAGGGCGACGTGGGTGAGGGGCTGGCCGTCGCCGTGGACCGCGAGGTGGCCCTGGAGACGGGCACCGCCGTGTCGTCCGCGGGGCCGGCGACCGCCGTCGCCGTGTCAGGACCGCCACTGCTGAGGACCAGCGCCGCGGCCAGGCCTCCGGCCAGCACCGCGCCGCCGCCGAGGGCGATGGGCAGCGCGCGACCGCGTCGAGCCGCCCCTGCGGCAGCGTCGGTGGTGGACGCAGCCGAGGAAGGAGCGGAAGAAGAGGGCGGCGTCCCGAAGGGGCTGGTGGACATCGGAGTCTCGCTCTCGCTCAGGAGGCCGTGGAGGGGAGCACGAAGGCGCGCGCGTCGACGACCAGCTGGACGTCGCCGTTGACCGTGCGCGGCTTGGCGCCGGAGGCGTCCGCCGGGTCCTGGCCGGTGACGGACAGCCCGGCGACCAGCAGCGACGGGGCGTCGTCGTTCTGCAGCTGGCGCAGGAACTGCTCGGCGCCGTCGAAGCTGCCGATCACCGTGATGCGCAGCGGCACGGCCTGCAGCCCGGACGCGGGTGCCGCGGTCGCGGCGGTCGCTGCTGCGGGAGCAGTGGTCGCGGCGTCGGAGGCGGTGGTCGCTGGCTCCGAGGTCGCGGCCGGTGCGGTGCCCGCTGCGGTGGCGGTGGAGGTGGGAGCCGACGGCTCGACACCCATGAGCGTGACGCCCGCGACGGTGGCGGTGACCGTCAGACGGCGCGTCAGGGCCGGCAGGTCCAGCGCCACGGGGATCGAGGTCCTCGCCGTCGCCAGGTCAGCGCGGTGGGTCTCGAGCTGGGCGGAGTCGGCGGTCAGCTGCGCCAGGCGGACCCGCTGGGTCTGCTCGACGGCGCGGGCGGAGACGACCTGGTCGCGTGCCGCGTCTGCCGCCGCTCGCTGGGGAGCGGCGACGAGCTGCCACCCGAGCACGGACAGCACGAGGGCGAGCAGCACGCCGCCCACCACCCAGGTGCGGGGGGACTTGATGCTCACGATCCGGCTCCCGTCGCGGGGGTCGAGGTGGTCGCCGGGGTGGTCGCGGCCGCTGCGCCACTGGTGCCGATCGCACCGCTGGCGGGTGTGTCGAAGCGGTGGGACAGCGCCGCGTCGGTCACGGCCACGGTGGCGGTGAACTCGTAGACGGGGGTGCCGTCGATGTCGATGCGCTGCAGGCTGCTGTAGCTGGGGTCGGCGAGGCCCGTGGTGGCCGACACGGACTCGAGCCAGGCGGCGACCAGCGCCGGGTCCTGGGTGCGGCCCTTGACCGTGAGCGTGCCCTGGGTGCCCGCCGTCCCAGTGGCGTCCTCGGTCGTCGTCGCGGGCTGGGCGGTCGAGGCTGCACCCGCGGCTGCGGCGTCCGTCGAGGAGCCGCCGGCCGAGCCCCAGCTGAGGTCGGCCAACCACACGCCGGTGGGCACCGAGTTGCGCAGGCCGTCGAGGTAGGAGTACCAGCGCACGTCCGTGGCGAAGGCGGTCGAGCGCGCGGCCTGCACGGTCGACAGCTCGCCCAGCACCTTCGGGACCTCCGCCAGCTGTGCCGCCTGAGCGGTCAGCGCGGCCTGGCGGGCATTCACCTCGGCCAGCTCCGCCTCTGCGCTCGAGGTCGCCGCGTGGGCCTGCCACGCGGCGCCGCCCAGAAGCAGTCCGACGGCGAGCAGGCCGGCGACGACTCCGCGCTGCGCAGCGCCGACGCGGCGCAAGACGCGGTAGTGCTCCGGCAGCAGGTCGACGCCGGCGCCGAGCCACGAGCGCTGGATCTGCTCGCGCAGCTCCGCGAGCGGGTCGGGTCCGTCCGCCTGCGGGGCTGCGGGCTGCTCGAGCTTCTGGGTCGGTGCCTGCGAGGGCACACCGAAGGACCAGGTGGGGGCGCTCATCGCGAGCCTCCGAGGGCCAGGCCGACGGACGCTGCGTCCGAGGCGGACAGGGGCGGCAGGTCCTTCTTGCCGGGCCGCTGGCGCAGACCCCGCAGACCGTCTCCACGCACGACCTCGCGGCCCGTGGCCTCCTCGAGGCGCTCCGGGAAGCCTTCCAGCTGCGAGCCGCCACCGACGATGACCACGCGGGAGGCCACGCTGCCGCCGGTGGCGGTGTCGTAGTCGAGGGAGCTGCGGATCTCCTCGACGAGCTCCTGGGCGCTCATCGAGAGCGCTGCCCCCACGGCCGGTGAGACCTGGTCGCTGCCGGCGGCGGCGCGCTTGAGCCGCTCGGCCTCGGCGAAGGGGACGGCAGCCGCCTCGCTGACGGCGGCGGTGATGTCGTCTCCGCCGCTGAGCAGGATGCGGACGAAGCGGGGTGTGCCCGCGCTGTGCACGATGACGGTGGTGAGCCGGGCGCCGATGTCCACCAGCGCCTCGACGTCGAGGTCGCGGGGGGCGCGCGTGGCGCGCAGCACGGCGAACGGCGTCAGGTCGACGGTGTCGACCACCAGTCCGGCGGCCTGGACGGCGTCGACCGTGGTGGTGACCATGTCGCGGGGGGCGGCGACGAGCAGGCCGCGCACCAGCGCTGTGCCGCCCGGGCCGGAGACCGGCGCCAGCGGCAGGAAGTCGAGGACGGCGGCGTCCGCGGGCATCGGCAGGTGCTCCTGCACCTGGAAGGGCAGCGCCGCCTTGAGGTCAGCGGGGCTCAGCGGCGGCAGCTCCACCTGGCGCACCAGCACGCGCTGGTTGGCCACACCGAGCGCGACCCGCCTGGAGCCGAATCTCGCCTGCTTCCACAGCAGCCGGACGGCGTCGGTGAGGGCGGCCGCGTCGACCACCTCGCCGTTGACGACCGCGCCCGCGGGCAGGCCCACCTGGGAGATCCGCTCGAGCTGCACGCCGTCGCGGTGGAAGGAGACCTGGGCAGCGCGCAGCGAGGAGCTGCCGATGTCGAGCCCGATGGCGGTCCGTCGCACGTCGTCCCCTTCGTCCTGATGAGGGAGCGGCGCACGAGCACCGCTCTCCTGGCTCATCGGCCTCTTCCCGGCCGACTTGAGCCCCAGAATCACGCGAGTGCGACGCCCAGGTACCACTGGACGGTGGGAACGCCCACCACCAGTCCGAGTGCGGCGCCCGCGAGCATGTACGGGCCGAAGGGCATGGCGGTCCCGCGACCGGCCCGGCGGACGGCCATGAGCGCCACGCCGACCACGCCTCCGAGGAGGAAGGCGGCGAAGGCGCCGACGGCCAGGGCCGACCAGCTGTGCCAGGCGAGGGCCATGCCCAGCACTCCGGCGAGCTTGACGTCTCCCCAGCCCATGCCTCCGGGCCGCGCGACGGCCAGCGCGGCGTAGACGACGTACAGAGCCACAGCACCGACGGCAGCGCGCAGCAGCGCCTGCCAGTCGCCCTCGAGCGCGCTGGCCGCCACGAGCAGACCCGCGACCACGACGTAGGAGGGCTTGACGATCGCGTCGGGCAGGCGGTGCACGTCGACGTCGATGAGCGCCAGGGCGACCGCGACGGCTGCCAGGTACAGGTACACCGGGAGGTGCCAGGTGGGTCCCGCCCACGCGGCGGTGCCGGCGAACAGCACGGCCGTCCCCAGCTCGACCAGGGGGTAGCGGATGCTGATGCGCGCGCTGCAGTCGCGGCAGCGGCCGCGCAGGAGCAGCCAGCTGAGCACGGGCACGTTGTCGACGGCACGCACGCGGTGCCCGCAGGACGAGCAGGCGCTGGGAGGGCTGACCACCGACAGCCCCCGGGGCACCCGCCAGACGACGACGTTGAGGAAGGACCCGACGAGCAGCCCGAGCAGGGCAGCTCCGCCGACGAGCAGATGGCTGGTCACCTCAGCCACGCGAGAGGTCGCGCACGGAGGACAGCGTCCACGCCCCGGCCGAGCTCCCGCTGTTCGAGGGGCTGCCGGACGATGATGAAGGGCTCGAGCTGGTCGACGCGCTTGACGGCGCCACGGCGCGGTAGTTGATGGAGATGTTGTTCTTCAGCTCCGGGATAGCGCAACTGATCATCTGCCCGTAGAAGGACAGGTCGTTGCTCATGTCGATCTTGCCGGACGAGTAGAGCAGCATGCTGACGTCGCTGCCGAGCGAAGCAGCAGCGGAGTCGAACTTGATGC
Organism: Quadrisphaera setariae; assembly: GCF_008041935.1. NCBI lineage: Bacteria > Bacillati > Actinomycetota > Actinomycetes > Kineosporiales > Kineosporiaceae > Quadrisphaera > Quadrisphaera setariae. The sequence continues at coordinate 143,124 of NZ_VKAC01000002.1, read as the reverse complement.
TGTTGTTGGCGCTGTTGGCAGCACACGTCGAGGTGCCGTCAGACATCGGCGAGACGATCCGCAAGACTGGTGTGGTGCCGGTGGGGACGGCGCTGCCCTTGACCACCTTGATGCCGCTTGTGGAGTAGAAGGAGTTGACCAGCAGCGTCAGGTCACCGTTCAGCTGGACCGTGACCTTGTTCAGCGTCACAGTGCTGCAGGCGCGGGCGTCGACCACGGACACGTCAGCTGGGGCGTCAAGAGGTCCGTTGAGTGAGGTGCTGTCGCCGTCCTGCTGCACTGAGGCCGGGGCGGTGATGCTGCAGGTGTCGCCGGAGTTCACGAAGCGCGTCTCGGCCCACTGGGTCGACCCGTGCGCGAGGTACCGCTGCCGGATGAGGGTGGCCCAAGGAGTGGCAGTCCCGAACGACGCGGCGGTGTAGACGGGCATCGCCTCGGCGGACGACGGCACTGCGACCGGGCTGGTGGGCGGGGTGGAGCTTGAGCTCGACTGGGAGATCTTGCAGGCAGGGGAGGATCCCCAGCCGCATGACTTGCCGGCGACCGTCAGGTTGCCGGGGCTGCTTGAAGGCTTGGTCTTGACCGTGAGGCTGCCCATGGATCCCTGCGCGTTGCTGGACACGGTGCCACTGGTGGAGACCACGGCCCCAGTGACGCTGTAGGAGTTCTGGCCGAGATCGCCTCCCACACGCAGGTCCTTGCCGGCGGAGCACCCCCAGCCACCGTTCATGGCGCCCTGCACGGAGATCAGCCCCGTCACGGAAGAGCTGCACGCGAAGTCCTTGCCGACGTAGACGTCGCCGTCCACTGAACAACCCCCGGTGGCCTGGCCTCCCACAGTCAGCGTTCCTGTGATCTTCGTGCTGGTGCAGGCCGTGAGGTCCTGGGAGATCGTCAGGCCCTGCCCGAACACGCAATTGCCACCGTTCAAGCCCGCACTCCCGTACACGACGGCGGGTCCCTGAACGTTGATCTGGGAACAGTCCAGTGTTCCGTTGACGTACAGACCACCCGTCGAGCTGCTGCCGTTCTTCAGCGCCCAGTTACCGCTGCTCTTGACGCTGCCCGAGCCGACGAACACCGCGCGGTCGAACGCCGGTGATGGCGCGGACGTCGGCGACGAGGTGGCGATTGTCGTCCCGCCGAGCGAAAGGACCACCTCCAGACGGCTGACGTCACCCGCACTATGTCCCTGTGTCCCGCCAGCAGCAGCGGAACCGGTCGAGACGAGCACCGCCGTCTTCGCTGAGACCGTGGTGAGGGCTCCTGCCGGAGCTGGGCAGTCCGGACCGCCGGTGCTCACGCCGTACTGGACGGCGACCGAGTACACCGGCGTACTTCCCACAGGTGAGGCAAACGTGCAGGCGTACGTCTTCGCCATAATGTTCGACTGCGCAGCTGCCAGGCCGGCCTCGGCGGACGCCTGTGACTGAATGCTGGCTCGGGTGCCGCTCGCGCTGCCCGCTGCGGTCAGGGAGACCGCAGTCACCCCCATGACAAGCAGAGCGCTCACCAGCATGAGTCCGATGACCATGGGCAGGGCCATGCCGTCGTCATTGCGGAGGCACAACCGCCAGCTCGGACGCTCCCGGCGTCGGGGCGCGCTTCGACGGGTGGAAGTCGATCCACGCACGTTCACGGGTCAGTCCTCTCCTGGTCTACGAGTCTGCTGCTGACCGTTGGGATCAGGTCGAGGAGCGGGCTCTGAGGTTCCCGCCCCTGCCATCCCTATCGGCGGTGCCAGCGATCCGCTTGAGCCTCCCTCGACCGGTCCCGGAGGTGGGAGCTCCTGGGCGGTTATCGGCGGCGCCCCAACAGGTGCTCTCTCAGACGCGGACAGCCGCTGGCCACCTCAGGCGCAGCTGGCTGTGGAGGTGATCTGGGCCGAGCGGGGCGCAGCGGAGAACTGCAGCGTCGTCCCGATGGTGCCGGCAGTGGTGCCGTCAGCGATGTCTCCGGTGATGAACCGCATGTCGAGGATGTCGCCCTTCGCCACCTGCTGCCACTTGCTAGACAAGTCGAACACGACTTTCCCGAAGGTGAACTGATCCCCGAAGACCGTGGCGCTACCACCAGCGCCGGCCGTCATGGTCAAGCCGGCGGTTTTGACGTACTTCCAGGTGACGACAGTGCGCGACGGTGAATTCGCTCGAGCGAAGGTGCACATCGTGATCGTCGTGCCCGTCGACGACGACCCGGCGGCTGGCAGGACGTAGGTGGCATCACGCACCTGGCGCTGCAGCGTGCTGCTCGCAACGTTGGCGACGGCGAGGTTGACCCCGGCTTGCCGCTCGCGCGCGGAGTTCTGCATCGCCGGGAGGAAGATCGCTGCTGCGGCGGCCAGGACGACGCTACCCGCTGCCATCGCGACCATCAGTTCCGTGAGCGTCGTGCCGGTGTCGCGGCCGCGCCGCGGGTGCCTTCGCCGCCCCATCACGGGACGACCAATATCTGCGTGGTGGCACTCACCGGCTGTGCCGTCCCCGAATCCGGGGTGGCGGTCACGGTCAGGGTGTAGGTCTGTCCGACCTTGCACGACTCTCCGGGAGTGTCTACGAACGTGTCCTTGAGCGTGTAATAACTGAAGGCGCGAGGCACTCCGTCGGCTCCTGTGGCGGCTGCCGGCGAGACGAAGCCTCTGCCGGCGCCGGTGACCAACTGCTTGACCTGGAAGCACTTCAGCTGCTGGGCATTAGCGATCTCCGTGGCGACGTACTGGGACGCCTTCGACATCTCCCTGTTACGAGCTGCCGTCTCGGCGCCCGTCACGAGGACGGGAACCATGGCGAGCGCGACGACGGCGAGCAACACCATGGCGACGATGACTTCGACGAGGCTCAGTCCAGCATCACTCGACGGAGGGCCGAGGTGGTCGTACCGGGTGTCCACGGGACTCCTCTCGTCGACGATGGGGGTGAGGTCGACGGGAGGCTCACGCCCCCCGTCGACCTTCTGATCACTGCACCGGTCAGCAGGTCGCCTTCTGCGTGTCGCTCGCAGAGCACGCGTGGTTCGCCTGGGAGTTGGCAGCGGTCAGAGCGATGTTGTAAGCACCCGTCGACGGCGTGATGGTGACAGTCATGCTCGGTGACTGCGGGTAGCCGTACTCCTTCAGCGTTGCCGCGTCGGGAGACGCGACGGCGTTGCTGCCCTTGTCGGCGACGTATGCGGCGACGGCGACCTGGGCGTTCGACACGGTGGCGAGGTCGGCGTTGGTGCGCGCCTTGGACGCCTGGTTCAGGAAGATCGGGACGGCGATGGCCGCCAGGACACCGATGATGACGACGACGACGATGAGCTCGACGAGCGTGAAGCCGCCGTCCTTCTCCTTCATCGCCTTCTGCATGCGAGCGATCATGAGCATTCCTTCCGTGGATGGCTGAGCCGCCCGCATCTGGCACGGCTCTGGCTGTTGCTCTCCCTGCATCGACACTCCGCAGGGCCGGCTGGATCACCCAGGCGGGTGACGCTGCAGCGCCTCAGGTCACTGGATGTGGTCGTAGATCCCGAACATGGGCAGGTAGAGGCACAGGACCATCCCGCCGACGATGGCGCCGACGAAGACGATCATCAGCGGCTCGATGAGCGACGTGAGCTGGTCGGTGGTCGCCTCGACCTCGGTGTCGTAGAAGTCAGCGACCTTGTTCAGCATCTGGTCGGTGGCTCCGGTGTCTTCGCCGACGGCCAGCATCTGGACGAGCATGGGCGGGAACACGCGGTGCTGGGCCAGTGGCGCGGCCATGCTGTCGCCCTGCCGGACGGCCTCGGAGACCGCCTCGGTCGCCCGCTGGATGACCACGCTGCCGCTGGTCTCCCCCACCAGCTGCAGCGAGTGCAGGATGGGCACGCCTGAGCTGATCATCGTGCCGAGGTTGCGGCTGAAGCGGCTGATGGCCACCTTCTGGAAGAGCGGCCCGAAGACTGGCAGGCGCAGCTTCAGGGGGTCGACGACATCACGCACCCGGTCGGTGTGCCGGTAGCGCCGCCACAGAAATCCCGCGCCGATCCCCAGCACGATGAACCCCGGGAAGCCGACCTTGAGGATGTCGGAGGCCGCCATCAGGATGCGCGTGGGCAGCGGTAGCTGGGCGCCGAAGCCCTCGTACATGCCCGCGAAGATCGGCACGATGAAGAGCAGCATGGCGATGACGGCCAGCACCGCGAAGACCAGGACGACGACCGGGTAGGTCATCGCCGACTTGATCTTCGCTCGGAGCTTGATCTCGGCCTCGAGGTTGGCAGCCACCGACAGCAGCGTCCGGTCGAGGAAGCCCCCGGCCTCGCCGGCGCGCGTCATGGAGATCATCAGAGGCGGGAAGACCCTGCGGTGCTTGGCGAAGGCACCGGACAGCGTCATGCCGCCCTCGACGTCGGTGCGGACTTGGGTGAGCACCTCCGCGAGGGGCTTGCTGCGGGTCTGGGCGGAGAGGATGGACAGGGCCCGGATGAGCGACAGTCCCGACTCCGTCATGGTGGCGAACTGCCGCGCCATGATCGCGACGTCCTTGGGCGACACCCGCGACGAGCCCGGGAGGCGGATCTCCCGGTTGAGGCCGGTCCCCGCCTCCTTGATGTCGAGCGGGGCGAAGCCCTGGGAGCGCAGCTTGGAGACGAGGGCGGCCTGGCTGGCCGCCTCTGAGCGCCCCTTGACGATCTTCCCGGTCCTGTCGCGGACGCGGTAGTCGAAGGTGGTGGCGGTGGCCATGGTGCTCAGGCCCTCCCTGCGAGGCGCGTGAAGTCCTCCAGGTGGTGGGCCTTGTCCACCGCCTGGTCGTAGGTGACGCGCCCGGAGCGCACGAGCTCGGCCAGGTGCTGGTCGAGGGTGTGCATGCCGTGGGAGCCACCGGCCTGCATGGCCGAGTAGATCTGGTGGGTCTTGCCCTCGCGGACGAGGTTGCGCACGGCGGGGGTGGCGATGAGCACCTCGGTGGCCGCCGCGCGGCCACGGCCGTCGGAGGTCTTGCACAGCGTCTGGCAGACCACGCCCTGGAGCGCCCCGGCCAGCTGCGTGCGCACCTGGTCCTGCTGCTCAGCGGGGAAGACGTCGATGATCCTGTCGATCGTCTGGGCGGCGTCCTGCGTGTGCAGCGTCGCGAAGACGAGGTGGCCCGTCTCGGCGGCCGTCAGCGCCACGGAGATGGTCTCCAGGTCGCGCAGCTCGCCGACGAGGATGATGTCCGGGTCCTGCCGCAGCACGTGCTTGAGCGCGGTGGCGAAGGAGCGCGTGTCCTCCCCCACCTCGCGCTGGTTGACCAGCGAGCGCTGGTGGGCGTGGAGGAACTCAATCGGGTCCTCGACGGTCATGATGTGGTCGGGCCGGGTCTTGTTGGCCTGGTCGATGATCGCCGCGAGGGTCGTGGACTTGCCCGAGCCGGTGGGACCGGTGACCAGCACCAGCCCGCGCGGCAGGGTGGCGAACTGCGCGAGCACCGGCGGCATGCCGAGCTCCTGCAGGGAGCGGATCTCGGTGGGGATGACGCGGAACGCCGCGCCGACGGACTCCCGCTGGCGGTAGAGGTTCACGCGGAAGCGGCCCAGCCCCGCCACCGGGAGGGCGAAGTCGAGCTCCAGGTCCTCCTCGAAGCGCTGGCGCTGCTTCTGGGTCAGGACGGCGAACAGGGAGCGCTTGAGGGGTTCCGGCGTCATCCGGGGGAAGCCCTCCAGAGGGACCAGGTCGCCGTGGAGCCGCGCCATCGGCGGCGCCCCGGCGGTCAGGTGCAGGTCCGAGGCGCCACGGGAGACCATCGCGCGCAGCACCTGCGCTACGTCGACGAGCTGCTCCACGCCAGGGTCCGCAACGGCTGCGCCCGCCCCGGTGGCCGCCGTCGAGGCGGAGCCGGCCAGCGGGGCCGTCGCCTGCGCGGGGACGGACGCCGGCCACGCCTCGTGGGGACTCACGAGCAGCGCCTCGTGGTCACCCGTGCCGTAGCTGCTCACCGCTGGTCCTCCCGAGGTGCACGCCGGTGCGAGGGCACAGCACCCTCCAGGACCCCTTCGGCACGCCGGAGCCGGCTCTTGAGGGACCGGTGGACGACGGCGACGGCAGTGACGAGCGGCGTCAGCGCGGTCGGGCGGCCACGTGGCGGCGGTCGGTCACCAGGTCGACTCGGCGAGCGCCTCGGTCACGCGCACCTCCAGCCCGGCGGAGTCCGCCTCGGTGACCACGCCGCCGGAGAGCGCCGCGAGGTCTGCGCGCTGCTCGTCGGGGGTGGCCAGGCGCTGGGAGACCTCCACGGCGGTGCGCAGGCACGCCGCCCACGCGGTCGGGGCAGCGGGAGCAGACCCGTCCAGCGCTGAGCCGTCCAGCGCTGAGCCGTCCAGCGCCGGACCGTCCAGCGCCGGGTCGTCGAGCGCAGCCAGCGCGTCGGCCAGCTCCCGCGGGAAGCCGAAGGCGGCCACCGCCACGGCCGAGAGCTCGCTGTGGCGCACGCCGTAGCGGTCCACCTCGGCGACCGCCAGCGCCGCACGACCGCGGCCGCGCACGTCGTCGTCCTCCACCAGGGCCGCGTACCCGGCGCGGTCCTGCTGCCACAGCACCGCCTGCCCGAGCGCCGAGAGCAGCCCCAGGCAGAACGCCTCGGCCCCCGGCAGCCCGAACGTGCCCGCCAGCTCCCCGCACGCCGTGGCGGTCAGGCGGCAGCGGGGCCAGAAGTCGTCAGGCACCCCCTCACCGCCGTCCAGCCCCGCGACCGCCGCCGCCGCGAGCGCGCGCACGGCGTCAGCCCCGACCGTCGTGACCGCGAAGGCCACCGTCCGCACCCGGCCGGGCAGCCCGTAGGAGGCGCTGTTGGCGAGCGCCACCACCCGGGCCGCCAGGGCGACGTCCGCGGCCAGCACCCGTGACAGCTCGCGCGCACCGGTCGCCTCGTCGGCGGCCAGGGCGACGACGCGGGCGGCCACCGGGCGCCGGGCGCCGAGGTGGTGGACGGCGGCGAGCAGCTCCTCGCGACCGGGGGCCGGCACCGGCACCGGCTCACGCAGCGACACGGAGCACCTCCTGGACCGTCGTGTGACCGGCGAGCACCTTGGCCAGCCCGTCCTGCAGGAGCGGCACCATGCCGCGCTCGCGGGCCGCGCGGGCGATGTCGCCGCTGGACGCGCGGGCGACGGCGAGGCGCTCGACCTCCTCGTCCACCGTCATGACCTCGTGGAGCGCGAGGCGCCCGCGGTAGCCCGTGCGCGCGCACGCGGTGCACCCGACGGGGCGGTGCAGCACCACCGGCTCCCCCACCGGCAGGTGCGGCCACGGCAGGCCGGCGCCCCAGACCTCGTCGCCGTCGGCGCGGTAGGGCTCCTTGCACCTGTCGCACAGCCGGCGCGCCAGGCGCTGGGCCACCACGCAGACCAGGGCGGACCCGACGAGGTACGGCTCCACCCCCATCTCCACGAGGCGGGTCACCGCCGAGGGGGCGTCGTTGGTGTGCAGCGTCGACAGCACGAGGTGTCCGGTGAGCGAGGCCTCGACGGCGATCCGCGCGGTCTCGGCGTCCCGGACCTCCCCCAGGAGGACGACGTCGGGGTCGGAGCGCAGGATCGATCGCAGCGCGCGGGCGAACGTCAGGCCCGCCTTGGGGTTGATCTGCACCTGGTTGAGCCCGGCCAGGCGGTACTCGACGGGGTCCTCGACGGTGATGACGTTGACCTCGGGTCGGCTGACCGAGTTGAGGGTGGCGTACAGGGTGGTCGACTTCCCCGAGCCCGTGGGACCGGTGACCAGCACCATCCCGTACGGCCGGGCGGTGGCGGCCGCGTAGAGGCGCTGGTTCTCGACGCTGAAGGCCAGCTGCCCGAGGTCGAGGCGCACGGCGGAGTCGTCCAGCACCCGCAGCACGAGCTTCTCGCCCCAGACCGTGGGCAGGGTGGCCACGCGCAGGCCCACCTCGCGGCCCCCGGCCACCACGGTGAGGCGTCCGTCCTGGGGCACGCGGCGCTCCGCGATGTCGAGCTCGGCCATGACCTTGAGGCGCGAGACGAGGCTGGCGTGCACGCTGGCGGACACCTGGAGGACGTCGTGCAGCACACCGTCGATCCGGTAGCGCACGCGCGTCTGGTCCTCGCCGGGGTCGATGTGGACGTCGCTCGCGCGGTCGGCCACGGCCTGCGAGACCACCGAGTCCACGAACCGCACGACGGGCGAGTCGCTGACCAGCTCCCCGTCGGGCAGCAGCGGGTCGGTGGTCGACCTCGCGTCCGAGAGCTGGGTGTCGATCTGGCTGGTGAGCAGGTCGAGCTCGGCGTCGTTGCGGCAGTGCTTGTCGATGGCCGTGAGCAGCTCCGCGCGCGGCGCTCGAGCCACCTGGACGTCGGCGCCCGCGAGGGCGCGGACGTCGTCGAGGGCGACGACGTCGCCCGGGTCGGCCATCGCCACCAGCAGCCGGCCGCCGGCCGACGAGATCGGCAGGACCGCGTGGCGGCGGCACAGGGCGGCGGGCAGGCGCAGCACCGCGGCAGGGTCGACCGGCGTGATCGCCAGGTCGAGCAGGGGGACCTCCCGGCCGCGCGGGACCCGGCGCCGGTCCACGTGCGCGCCGCCGTCCTGCGCACCGCCCGAGCCGCTGACAGGCTCCTCCGGCGTCCCGCCCGGAGCCCGGCCCTGCAGCCGGCCGTGCAGCTGTCCGTCCAGCACCGCGCACCTCCCCCGGGGTCCTCGAGGCAGGGGCGACCACTGGTCCAGGTCTCCCACGGCTCCCCGGAGCACTCGGGACGGCGGTCGTGCGCCTTGAGGACACCGGGACGTCGTCCACCCTGCTGGGCGCACCCGGCTGGTCACCCGTGCGGCCGGGTGCGCCCAGCAGGGTGGACCAGCGCGCCGGCGTCAGCGCGTCAGCGCAGCAGGAGCCGCTCGGCCATGGCAGCCCCACCCGCGGCCTGCATGACCTCCAGCGGCGCGGGGCAGCCCGTCATGAGCTCCACCTGGGCCGCGGCCTGGTGCACGAGCATGTCCAGCCCGCCGCTCGCGCGACCGCCGGCGGCCGTCCACGCCGTGGCCAGGTCGGTCGGCCAGGGGGCGTACACGACGTCGAGCAGGGCGCCGGCGGGCGCCGCCCCGGCCCGCCCCAGCGCAGCGGCGGCCTCGTCGGCGGCGCCCGGCGGTGCGGTGGAGACGACGACGTCGACCTCCGCCAGCTCGCCGGCGAGCTCCTCGGGCCGGCCCCACCGCTGGAGCCGCACGCGGACGCCCAGCCGCTCGCCCACCTCCACGAGCCCGGCGGCCCGCTCGGGTGACCGCACGTGCACCACGGGCTCGGCCGCCCCCAGCTGGGCCAGCGCCGCCAGCGCGGAGGCCGCCGTGGCGCCGCCGCCCAGCACCGCCGCAGTGCGCGCGGTGGTGGTGCCAGCGTCGGCGAGGGCCGCCACGACGCCGTGGACGTCGGTGTTCTCCCCGCGCCAGGCCCCCGGACGTCCCGGGACCGGCACCAGGGTGTTCACCGCGCCGACCGCCAGCGCCAGCGGTGATGCCTCGGCCACCAGGTCGAGCACGGCGGCCTTGAGGGGCATCGTCAGCGAGGCGCCCGCCCAGTGCTCGTCCAGGCGGGCGACGGCGGCCGGGAGCCCGGCGACGTCGACCTCGGCCAGGTCGTAGTGCCAGTCCAGCCCCAGGGCTGCGTAGGCCGCCCGGTGCAGCGCCGGGGACAGCGAGTGGCTGATCGGGGAGCCCCACACCGCGGCCCTCATGCGGCGCGCTCCGCAGGCGTCGAGCAGATCACGGGAGCCATCATCCCCTGGGACGGCGCGCCGCTCCGCGGCCGCAGGTCATCCCTGCGGCTGCGGGTTCGCGCGCAGCCACGCCTGGAACTCGGCCACGTTCTGCTGGTGCTCGGCGTAGGTGGCCGCGAACTTGGTCTCCCCGGTGGTCGGGTCGACCACCACGAAGTACAGCCAGTCACCCGGGGTGGGGTTCAGCGCGGCGCGCATGGCGTCCTCACCGGGTGAGGCGATCGGGCCCGGCGGCAGACCGGGGTGCAGGTAGGTGTTGTACGGCGAGGGGTTCTGGCGGTCCTCGGGGGTGGTCGTCAGCCCGGTCTTGCCGGTGGCGTAGTTGACGGTGGTGTCGAACTGCAGCGGCTGGCCCGCGGCGACGCGGTTCTCGATCACCCGCGCGACCTTGGCCATGTCCTCCGCGTTCGCGCCCTCCTTCTGCACCAGGCTCGCCTCGGTCATGAGGCGGTGGCGCTCGGCGGGGTCGGCGGGGAACCCGACGTCGTCCATGGCCTTCTCGGTGCGCTGCACCATCTCCTGCAGCTGCTGGAGGGCGGTGGTGCCAGGGTCGAACGTGTAGGTGGCCGGGAAGAGGTAGCCCTCCACAGCGCCGCCGGCGTCCGAGGGCAGGCCGAGCTGCGGGTCCTTCGCGGCGGCCTCGTAGTCGCTGACGGGCTGCCCCGTCGCCTCCGACAGCCGCTGGTAGATCTGCGCCGCGGTGTAGCCCTCCGGCACCTGCACCTTGAAGGAGCTGCGCGAGGAGGGGTCGAGCAGGAGCGCCAGCGCCGACGCTCCCGACATCTCCTTCTTCAGCTCGTACGTGCCGGGCTGGATGCCCGCGGCCTTCGGGTCCTCGGCGGCCGCGGAGACGAAGGCGCCAGGGGTCTTCACCACGCCCGCCTTGGCGAGCACCGAGCCGATGGTGCGGCCGGACGCCCCCTCGGGGATCTGCACGGTCACGGCGCCGGTGCCGTTCCCGGAGTAGTCGCCGCTGTCGGTGACGCTCGCCACCAGCTCCTTGACCTGGCCGCCGACGAGCACCGCCGAGGCGCCGAAGAGGACCGCGCAGACCGCCAGCACCACGAGGGTGACGGTGCGGCGGCGCTTGCGGCGCTTCTCGCGGTCACCCCGCTCCGCCTGGCGCTTCGACGAGCGCGATCCTCCGCCCGCTCCGTCCCCGGAGGACGAGCGGGACTCCGGGGTCCCCGGCAGGTCCTCCAGCGACAAGCCAGCCATCGACGCGCACAGCCCCTTCCCCCCGCCCCCGGCCTCAGCCCGGGGTGGGCCCGGGGTCGACGGTCGACCCCGGCGGCCGACCCGTGGCGCGCTCCGCGTCCAGGGCCGTCTGCAGGATGAGCACCGCCGCGACCTGGTCGACCACCTCTCGGTGGCGACGGCCGGACCGCCCGGAGGCTGTCAGCGCCTGGTGGGCGCTGACCGTGCTCAACCGCTCGTCCACGAGCCGCACCGGCACCGGCGCGACCCTGCCTGCCAGATCAGCAGCGTAGTCACGCACGGCGGCCGCTGCTGGCCCTTCGCGCCCGGAGAGCGAGACGGGCAGCCCCACGACGACCTCGACGGCCTCCCTCTGGGTGATCTCCAGCGCGATGCGTTGCAGGTCAGAGCCTTGCGTGCGGTCCCGCTTGAGGGTCTCGACGGGAGAGGCGATGAAGCCGCTCGGGTCGCTCGCGGCGAGTCCGACGCGGACCGACCCGACGTCCACGCCGAGCCGGACCCCGCGCCTCACGCCAGACCCACCTGGGCAGCCCCCTGGAGGAGCCGGTTCAGGACCCGACCGCGGACGCCACTGCGGCGCGCACGGCGTCGAGGGCCGCGGGCAGCGCCTCGGCGTCGGTGCCGCCGCCCTGGGCGACGTCGTCCTTGCCACCGCCGCCCCCACCGAGGGCCGTGGCGGCCACGCGCACGAGCGCACCGGCCTTCAGGCCGGCCGCCCGGGCCGCGGGACTGGTGGCGATGACGACGACGGGCCGCCCCTTGGCGACACCCCCGACGGCGACGACGGACGCGGACTCGCCGAGGCGGCCGCGGACGTCGAGCGCGAGGGTGCGCAGGTCGTCGGCGGAGGCGACCTCACCGGCGCTGGTGGCCACCACGCGCACGCCACCGGCACTGCCCGCGGCTCCCTGCCCACCGACCACCTCGGCACCCGCGGCGAGCGCACCGGCAGCGGCGAGCACCTCCTTGGCGCGGGCCGCGGCGATGGTCCGATCGGCCTCCTTGAGCTGGTCGAGCAGGGTGGCGATGCGGTCGGGCAGCTCCTCGGAGCGCACCTTCAGCAGGCCCGTCAGCTGGCTGACCAGCGCTGACTCCCGCGCCAGGTGGGCGTGCGCGTCAGGACCGACGAGGGCCTCCACGCGGCGGGTGCCGGAGCCGATGGACTGCTCCCCCAGGAGCGCGACGACGCCGAGCTGACCGGTGCGCTCCACGTGGGTGCCGCCGCACAGCTCCTTCGACCACTCGCCGATGCCGACCATGCGGACGCGGTCTCCGTACTTGTCGCCGAAGAAGGCCAGCGCGCCGGCGCGACGGGCGGACTCCGGGTCGGTGACGGTGGTGGTGACCGGCAGGTCGTCGGCGAGGAAGGTGTTGACCTCCGCCTCGACGTCGGCCAGCTGGGACGCGGAGGGCGCGGACAGCGCCGTGTAGTCGAAGCGCAGGCGGCCGGGGGCGTTCTCGGAGCCGGCCTGGCGGGTGCCGTCCGGGCCGAGGGAGTCGCGCAGGCCCTGGTGCACGAGGTGCGTGGCGGTGTGCGCCCGGGCCACGGCCAGGCGGCGACCGGCGTCGACGATGGCCTCCACCGGGTCTCCGACGGCGACCTCCCCGGAGACCACCGTGGCGTGGTGGACGTTGAGCCCCGGGATCGGCCGCTGGACGTCCGTGACGTCCACGACGGCCCGCACGCCCGTCGGGCCGGTCACGGTCAGGCGCCCGCGGTCGGCCAGCTGGCCACCGCTCTCGGCGTAGAAGGGGGTCCTGTCGAGGACCAGCTCGACGTCGTCGCCCGCCAGCGCCACCGGCACGCTGACGCCGTCGCGCAGCAGCCCGACCACCCGACCCTCGGCGGACAGGACCTCGTAGCCGAGGAAGTCGACGTCGCGGCCGAGCTCGTCGGCGACCTGGCGGTACCCGGCGGTGTCCGTGCGGCCGGCGCGCTTGGCGCGCGCGTCCTCGCGGGCGCGGGTGCGCTGCTCGGTCATGAGGCGGCGGAAGCCGTCGGCGTCCACCGAGACGCCCTGCTCGGCGGCCATCTCCAGGGTGAGGTCGATGGGGAAGCCGAAGGTGTCGTGCAGCTCGAAGGCGCGCTCGCCCGACAGCACAGGAGCGCTGCCCCCGCCGGAGGCCGCGCTGGCCTTCTTGGCCGCGGCGACCGCGGTGTCGAGGATGGTGGTGCCCGACACGAGGGTGCGGCGGAACGCCTCCTCCTCGGCGTAGGCCACCGCGCTGATGCGGCCGAAGCCCTCGCGCAGCTCCGGGTAGGCCGGCGCCATGGCCTCCAGGGAGACCGGCAGCAGCTCCGGCAGCGTGGGGGCGTCCACGCCGAGCAGGCGCATCGCGCGCACCGCACGCCGCACGAGGCGGCGCAGCACGTAGCCGCCGCCCTCGTTGCCCGGGGTGACCCCGTCGCCCATGAGCATCAGGGAGGCGCGGACGTGGTCGGCCACCACGCGCAGGCGCACGTCGGCGTCCCGGTCGGCGCCGTAGCGGACCCCGGCCAGCTCCGCGGCGTGCCGCAGCACGGGGGCGACCTGGTCGATCTCGTACATGTTGTCGACGCCCTGCAGCAGCAGCGCGGTGCGCTCCAGCCCCATGCCGGTGTCGATGTTCTTCTTGGGCAGCTCGTGGAGGATGGGGAAGTCCTTCCCCTGCCCCTCCCCGCGCTGGAACTGCATGAAGACGAGGTTCCAGATCTCGAGGTACCGGTCGCCCGCGGGGTCGTTCGCGGGACCGCCGTCGGGGCCGTACGCGGGGCCGCGGTCGACGTAGATCTCCGAGCACGGACCGGCCGGGCCGGGCTGGCCGGTGGACCAGTAGTTGTCCTCCATGCCCAGGCGCTGGATGCGCTCGGGCGGCAGGCCTGCGACGGTCTGCCACAGGTGGTGCGCCTCGTCGTCGTCGGTGTAGACCGTGGCCCACAGGCTGTCGGGGTCGAACCCGTAGCCCCCCTGCGACTGCGGGCTGGTGACGAGCTCCCACGCGTAGGAGATCGCCCCCTCCTTGAAGTAGTCGCCGAAGGAGAAATTGCCGTTCATCTGGAAGAACGTGCCGTGGCGGGTGGTCTTGCCCACCTCGTCGATGTCGAGGGTGCGCACGCACTTCTGCACGCTGGTGGCGCGCGGGTACGGCGGGGTCTGCTGGCCCGTGAGGTACGGGATGAACGGCACCATGCCGGCCACGGTGAACAGCAGGCTGGGGTCGGGGCTGATCAGCGAGGCGCTCGGCACGACGGTGTGGCCGCGGGCCTCGAAGAAGTCGAGCCAGCGCCGGCGGATCTCGGCGGTCTCCACGGGTCCCCTCCTGGGGTGTTCTTGATGAGGTCGGGGTGTTCGGTCGGTGGTCCAGCGCGCCGGGCCGTGCGGGGCCTGGCGGTGCGCGGGCCGTCAGCCGGCGTGCTGCCCGCGCCGCGGCGCGGTCGGGTTCTCGAGCAGGTCGCGGGCGGTGGCCTCGTCGATCGTCCCGGTGTCGACGCCGAGCGCGACGCGCAGCTCCTCCTCGCGCTCGGCGGCTCCGGAGCGGACGTCGGCGGCGAACTCGCGCAGGCCGTCGGCCAGACCGGACCACCCGCCCTCGGAGGTGCTCACCGAGCGGGCCGCCTGGACGGCGCCGACGGCGGCGGCCACCACGCCGAGGCCCACGAGCACGAGCTTGCCCACGGCTCAGGCCCCCTGGCGGGCGGCGCGGCGCCCGGCGCGGCGGCCGTTCACGGCCTGGCGCACGCCGTAGGTGAAGGCGGCCACCCGGACCACAGGAGACCCGAGGGTGGCGGCGAACAGGGCCGTCAGCGCCGAGGCGTTGGTGGTGATCTGCGCCGCGTTGGTGGTGATCGTGTCGATCTTCTCCATCTGCTCGTTCGCCTGGCCGACCGTGGTGGTCACCTCGGCGATGAGCGGGACGGTGGAGTCCGACACGCCCTTGATGGCGGCGCGGGCCTCGTCGAGCACCTGGCCCAGCTTGAGGATCGGCCGCGCCAGGAGGGCGACCAGGACGACGAACGCGATGGCCGCGATGAGCCCCGCGACATCTCCGACGGACAAGGGGGACTCCCGGGATCTGGGGCGGCGACGTGCGCAGCGACCCTACCGCGCAGCGAGCGCGGCACCCTCTGTCGGCGCCCGCCAGCGGCCGGGCGCGGCCCTGCCCGTGGTGACCCGCCGCGCCGGGGACTCAAGGGAACCCCCGGGAGCGCCGATGCCCGCAGGGTGACTCCCGAGCCGGTCGACGGCCTGACGCCGCGCGTCCGCGCGCGCTTCATGGTCGCCGTCGCCGGCGGGATCGTCCTCCTCCACCTCACCCACCTCACCGTCGCAGCGCTGGTCGGAGTCCCCGTCAACCGCGCCCCTGTCCTGAGCAGCGCCGCGGTGTGGGGCGGAGTGCTGGTGTGGTCGTACGTGCGGCGTGACGTGCTCACCGCGGGCGCCACCGCGGCGGCGTTCGCCGTCGGAGCGGTGGCGCTCACTGCCGACGGCCTCTGGTCCGGCTCCCCCGGGCACGAGGTCCTCGTGGCGGTCGGTCTGACGGGCCTCGCGCTGGGCATCGGCAGCTTCACGAGCCCGCGGCCCCTGCTCCTCGCCGGTCCGGTGGTCGTGCTCTGCCAGCTGGTGCTGCTGCTGGGCAGCCCGCCAGGGCCCCTGGCGGGCTACCTGGCCGTGGCCGTGGCCGTGGTCACCGCCGGGGTGTGCGGCGTGTCGGCGTGGGCGCAGCACATGCGCACCGCAGCGCTCTCGCTCCTGGCGGGATCGGCGCTGGTGGACCCGCTCACAGGCCTGCTCAACAGGCGGGGCATGAGCAGCGGGTTCGAGGCGCTGCGGGCCTCCGCACCCCGCGGGCAGCACGTGGCCGTCGTGGTGCTCGACGTGGACAGGTTCAAGACCGTCAACGACGCCCTCGGTCACGACGCCGGTGACCAGGTGCTCGTGACCGTGGCGGACGTGCTGCGCGCCACGGCCCGCCGCGGCGACCTGGCCGTGCGCCTCGGCGGCGAGGAGATGGCCTGGCTCGGCTGCTGGGAGCGTGCTGCGGACGCCGCGGCGGCCGCGGAGCGCCTGCGGAGCGCCGTGGCCACCGCCGAGACCCCCTACGGAGTGCGCGTCACCATCAGCGCCGGGGTGGCCGTCGCCGCCCCCACCGCCCAGGTCGCCTCGGCGGCCGAGGTGCTGTCGCGGCTGCTGGTGAGGGCCGACGAAGCCATGTACCGCGCCAAGGCCGGGGGTCGCGACCGGGTGGAGCTCGCGCCGCCCTCGGACGGCCCCGCCAGCGCCCAGGACGCCGAGAGCCCCCGCCCCGCGGATGCGGGACGGGGGCTCTCCACCGCCGGCTGAGCGCCGGCGGACGGGTGGATCAGCGCGCGTAGAACTCGACGACGCGGGAGACCTCGCAGGTCACGGGGACCTCTTCGCGGGTGGGGCGGCGCGCCAGGCGCACCTTGAGGTCGGCGAGCTGCACCTCGAGGTAGCCGGGGAGCGTGGGCAGCACGTCGCGGTGGGCGCCGGCGGCGGCCACCTGGAACGGCGTGGTCTGCGCGCTCTTGGCGTGCACCGAGATGATCTGGCCCGGGCTCACGCGGAACGACGGGCGGTCGACGCGCTGGCCGTCGACCAGGATGTGGCGGTGCACGACCAGCTGGCGGGCCTGGGCGATGGTGCGGGCCAGGCCGGAGCGCAGGACGAGGGCGTCCAGGCGCATCTCGAGCAGCTCGATCAGCACGTCGCCGGTGCGGCCCTGCGAACGGCGGGCCTCCTCGAACGTGTTGCGCAGCTGCGCCTCGCGGATGCCGTACTGCGCGCGGAGCAGCTGCTTCTGGCGCAGGCCGAGGGAGTACTCGGACTCCGTGCGGCGACGGGCGCGGCCGTGCTCGCCCGGCGGGTAGGGACGGACCTCGAAGTAGCGCGCCGCCTTCGGCGTGAGCGGCACCCCGAGGGCGCGGGACAGGCGGACCTGGCGGCGGTTGCGGTTGGAGTGGGACACGAGCGGGTGACTCTCCTCAACGGGGTGGGCACTCGCGGTCGCGACCCCGTGGCGGATCCTCGGGACGACCGGCGAACGACGGCGGCCTCCCAGCGGCCGGCGGCTGCCGGACCGAGGTGACCACGAGGCGCGGGCGCCAGACGGCGCAGCACCAGCAGAGAAGCCTACCGCAGGTCTACCGGCTCCTGAGCAGCGCGCGGATCCGCTGCAGGCGCTCGCCGATGCTGCGCTCCACCCCCCGGTCCGTGGGCCGGTAGTACTCGCGGTCGGCGAGGTCGTCCGGGGCGTACTGCTGCGAGGCGACCGCGTGCGGGGCGTCGTGGGCGTACACGTACCCCTTGCCGTGGCCGATGCGCTGGGCGCCGGCGTAGTGGGCGTCGCGCAGGTGCGCGGGCACCGGCCCCCCTCGGCCGGCGCGGACGTCGGCGACGGCCGCGTCGATCCCCAGGTAGGCGGCGTTGCTCTTGGGCGCCGTGGCCAGGTGGACCACGGCCTGCGCCAGCACGATGCGCGCCTCCGGCATGCCGATGAGCTGCACGGCCTGCGCTGCGGCCACCGCCGTCTGCAGGGCGCTGGGGTCGGCCATGCCGACGTCCTCGCTGGCGGAGATCACCAGGCGCCGGGCCACGAAGCGCGGGTCCTCCCCCGCCTCCAGCATGCGCGCGAGGTAGTGGAGCGCGGCGTCGACGTCGGAGCCGCGCAGGCTCTTGATGAGCGCGCTGGCGACGTCGTAGTGCTGGTCCCCGCCGCGGTCGTACCGCACCGCGGCGATGTCGACGGCTCGCTCCGCCGCCGCCAGGTCCACCCGGGCCGGGCCGTCCGGCTCCGCCTGGCCGTCGGTCCCCTCGTCGTCGTCGGAGGACGGCGACGACGAGGACGCGCGGGCGTCCAGCGCGAGGCCGGCCGCCGCCTCCAGGGCCGTGAGGGCCCGGCGGGCGTCACCCCCGGCCAGCCGGACGAGGTGGGCCAGGGCGTCGTCGTCGAGGACCACCTGGCCGGCCAGACCGCGCTGGTCGGAGACGGCGCGCCGGAGCAGGTCGCGGACGTCGTCGTCGGTGAGCGGCGCCAGGCGCAGCAGCAGGGAGCGGCTGAGCAGCGGCGAGACCACGGAGAAGCTGGGGTTCTCCGTGGTGGCGGCGACCAGCACCACCCAGCGCTCCTCCACGCCGGGCAGCAGGGCGTCCTGCTGGGCCTTGGTGAACCGGTGGATCTCGTCGAGGAAGAGGACGGTCCGGCGGTCGTGGAGGTCGCGGGCGGTCTTGGCGGCGTCGAGCACGCGGCGGACGTCCTTGACGCCGGCGGTGACGGCGCTGAGCTCCTCGAAGCGCCACCCCGTGCCGCGGGCGACCACGTGGGCGAGGGTCGTCTTGCCGGTGCCCGGCGGTCCCCAGAGCAGCACCGAGGCCGGTCCCGCGCGCCCGTCGCCTCCCTCCACCAGGCGGCGCAGCGGCGCGCCAGGGGTGAGCAGGTGCTGCTGACCGGCGACCTCGTCGAGGGTGCGAGGGCGCATCCGGACGGCGAGCGGCGCCCGCACGGAGCGGGCCGTGGGCGCAGCCCCGCGACCGCCGCTGCGCTCGTCGTCGTCGTCCCCGAGGCCGCCGCTGAACAGGTCGGCCGTCATCTCAGCGGACGTGCTCCTTCAGGAAGGCCACCGCGGCGGACCAGGCGGCCTTCGCCGAGGCCTCGTCGTAGGAGGGGCGCTCGTCGTTGACGAAGGCGTGGTCGGCCTCGTAGAAGCGGACGTCGGCCTGCACGCCGGACTGCTCGCGGATCTTCGCGGCGGTCGCCTCGACGGCCTCGCGGCTGATCCGGTCCCGGGTGGCGTAGTGGCCCTGCACCGCGGCGCGCAGACCGGAGTAGTCCGTGGCCCCGACGTCGGGCAGGCCGTAGAACGGGACGGCCGCGCTGACGCGCTCCCCCTGCTGGGCGGCGAGGGTGAGCACGAAGGCGCCGCCCATGCAGAAGCCGACCACGCCCACGGTGCTGGAGGTGACCTCGGGGCGGCCCAGCAGGTGGTCGACGGCGCCGGCGAGGTCGCGGGCGGCGCGGTCCACCGGGAGCTCCTGCATGAGGCGCATCGCCTCGGCGCCGTCGTGGGTGGTGGCGCCGCCGTACAGGTCGGGCGCCAGCGCCACGAACCCCTCGGCGGCGAAGCGCCGGGTCAGGTCGGCGATGTGGCTCGTCAGGCCCCACCACTCCTGGATCACCACGAGACCGGGCCCCGTGCCAGCTCCGTCAGGGCCGGGCAGCTCGAGGTAGCCGTGGGCCGTGCCCTCGCCGCTGGGGAACTCGACGTTCTGCTCGCTCACCCCCACATCCCAGCACGACCCACCGACGGCGCACTCGGGGCGATCCGGACGTAGCGTGAGGTGGTGACTGGGAGTGCGACACCGTCGACGTCCGTCCTGACCCCCTTCCCCGACGACCTGCCCACCACCCTGGGAGCCCTGCGCAGCAGCGGGCTCCCCCAGGCGGAGCCCCGCTCGGTCAAGGCCGAGCTGCGCGACAACCTCCTGGCGCGCATGCGCGCCGGCGAGCCCCGCTTCCCCGGCGTCGTCGGCTTCGACGACACCGTGCTGCCCGAGGTCGAGCGGGCCCTGCTCGCCGGGCACGACCTCGTGCTCCTCGGCGAGCGCGGCCAGGGCAAGACCCGCCTGATCCGCTCCCTCGTGGCGCTGCTCGACGAGTGGACGCCCGTCATCGAGGGCTCCGAGCTGGGCGAGCACCCGCTCGAGCCGATCACGCCGGCCTCGGCCCGCCGGGCGCGCGAGCTGGGTGACGACCTGCCGGTCACCTGGCGGCACCGCTCCGAGCGGTACGCGGAGAAGCTGGCCACCCCGGACACGTCCGTCGGCGACCTCATCGGCGACGTCGACCCGGTCCGCATCGCCGAGGGCCGCACCCTGGGCGACCCCGAGACGATCCACTTCGGGCTCGTGCCGCGCACGCACCGCGGGATCTTCGCCGTCAACGAGCTGCCCGACCTCGCCGAGCGCATCCAGGTCTCGCTGCTCAACGTGCTCGAGGAGCGTGACGTGCAGGTCCGCGGCTACACGCTGCGGCTGCCGCTGGACGTCCTCGTCGTGGCCAGCGCCAACCCCGAGGACTACACCAACCGCGGTCGGATCATCACGCCGCTCAAGGACCGGTTCGGGGCCGAGGTGCGCACGCACTACCCCCTCGACGTCGACCTCGAGGTCGAGCTCGTGGCGCAGGAGGCCCGGCTCGTGGCCGACGTGCCGCGCCACCTGCTCGAGGTGGTGGCCCGTTTCACGCGGGCGGTGCGCGAGTCGCCCGCTGTCGACGCGCGCTCGGGCGTCTCGGCGCGCTTCGCCGTGGCCGCCGCCGAGACGCTGTCGGGCGCGGCGCTGCGGCGCGCGGCGCTCACGGGCGACGAACCCGTGGCACGCGTCGGGGACGCCTACGGCGTGGTGCCGACGCTGCGCGGCAAGGTCGAGTTCGAGTCCGGCGAGGAGGGTCGCGAGGAGGAGGTGCTCGTCCACCTGCTCCGCACAGCCGTGGCGGAGGTCTTCCGGGCCCGCCTCGGCGGCGCCGACCTGTCGGGCTTCACGTCGCTGGTCTCCGAGGGCGGCACGGTCTTCACGGGTGAGCTGGTGAGCAGCTCCGAGCTGCTCTCGCAGGTCGGCCGCGTCGACGGCCTGGCCAAGGTGCTCTCCCGGCTCGACCTGCCGGAGGCCCCGACGCCGGGCCAGGCGGCCTCAGGGGTGGAGATGGTCCTCGAGGGCCTGCACCTGACGCGGCGGCTGGCCAAGGACGTCGAGGCCAGCAGCGACGGCCACGGCGACCGCGCCGTCTACGGCGGCTGAAGACCCTCACGACGACGACGCGCGGCGCCGGTCCGGCGGCTGCGCCCGCACCGGATGCACGTCCGGGACCTTGCAGAGTCGGCCCTGACTCTCAGGTCCTCGTTCACGACAGAGAGTCAGGGCCAACTCTGGAAGCACTCCCACCCCGACCGGCCGGGCTGGCGAGGTGGGCGCACGAGGGAGGGCAGCGCGATGAGCAGGGCCTACCGGTACGGCGCGTGGGACGGCGGTGCGGACCCGCTCGCCCCTCCGTACGACGTCCGCGCCGCCGTCGACGCGATCGGCCGCGACGTCATGCAGGGCCGGTCGCTGCAGGAGGCTCTGCGCGACCTGCTGCGGAACGGGCTGGAGGACGAGCGCGGGAGGCGTGAGGGCCTCGATGCGCTGCGGGAGCGCGTGCGGAGGCGGCGCGAGCAGCTGCGGGCCTCCGGTGACCTCTCGGGGTCGCTGCAGCAGGCGCGGGAGAAGCTCGAGCGGGCGCTGACCACCGAGCGCGCGGCGCTGGACCAGAAGGCCGCCGCGGCGGCCGAGCGGCAGTCGGCCGGTGACGACGCGGCCGGCGCTGGCGGGGCGGATGGCGGGGACGGGGCCGACGGTGCGGCGAGCGCGTCGGCCGACGCGATGGAGGCGCAGCTGGCGCACGCCCAGCTGGACGCGCTGCCGCGGCGCACGGCCGCGGCGGTGCGGGAGCTCGCTGACTACGACTGGACCTCTCCCGCCGCGAAGCAGACGTACGAGGAGCTCCTCGACGACCTGCGCCAGCAGGCGCTGCGCGCGCAGATCCCCGGGCTCGGCCAGACCGGCCAGCAGGGCCAGGGCGGCGAGGGCGGTCAGCAGGGCCAGTCGATGGAGGGCGTGAAGGAGCTCCTCGGAGACCTCAACGCCCTGCTCGCCGCGCACGAGCGCGGCGAGGACACCACCGAGCAGTTCGCCGAGTTCATGGCCAAGCACGGCGAGGCGTTCCCCGAGGACCCCCGTGACGTCGACGAGCTGCTCGACGCCCTGGCGCAGCGGGCCGCCGCCATGCAGCGGCTCATGCGGTCGCTGTCCAAGGAGGAGCGCAGCCAGCTGCAGCAGCTCATGGCGCAGGCCATGGCCGACGCCGGCCTGGAGGCGGAGGTCAGCGCGCTCAACCAGCACCTGCAGGACCTGCGCCCCGGCGCCTTCGTGCGCGGGCGGGGACGGGAGTCGTTCAACGGCTCCCAGCCCCTCGGGATGGACGACGCCACGGGCGCGCTGGCCGAGCTCGCGGACCTGGACGACCTGGACGACCAGCTCGCCATGGACGGCCCCGGCCAGGGTCTGGACGACGTCGATGTCGAGGCGGTCGAGCGCCAACTGGGCACCGGCGCCGCCAACCAGCTGCGCCGCCTCGCCGAGCTGGAGCGCGAGCTCAAGCGGCAGGGCTGGCTGACCGGCCCGGCGAGCCAGCTGCAGCTGTCCCCCAAGGCGCTGCGCCGGCTCGGCCAGACCGCGCTGCGCCGGGTCTTCGCCGACCTCGAGTCGTCTCGGAGGGGCTCGCACGACGAGCGCTCCGCTGGCGCGGCCGGCGAGGCCACCGGCACCTGGCGGGAGTGGCAGTTCGGTGACGAGCAGCCGCTCGACGCCGTCGCCACGGTGCGCCGGGCCGTGATGCGCTCCGCGGCGACGCGCTCGCCGTCGTCGTCCTCAGACAGGCGAGGGGTGCGGCTGCTCCCGGAGGACTTCGCGGTGGCCGAGACCGAGCGGCGCTCCAGCGCGGCGGTGGCGCTGTGCGTGGACCTGTCGTGGTCGATGTACGCCGAGGACCGCTGGGCGCCGATGAAGCAGACGGCCATGGCGCTGGCCCACCTCGTGGCGACGCAGCACCCGAGCGACGCGTTCGAGATCATCGGGTTCGACAGGACGGCGCGGACGATGTCCACCGCCGAGCTGGCCGCCGTCGAGCCGGCGTGGATCCAGGGCACCAACCTGCAGCACGCCCTGGCGCTCGCGCGCCGCCACGTGGGAAGGCACCCGGACGCGCAGCCGGTCGTCCTGGTGGTCACCGACGGTGAGCCCACGGCCCACCTCGACGACGACGGCGAGGCGTGGTTCGACTGGCCGACGTCCCCGGAGACGCTGCGCCGGACGATCGGCGAGGTGGACGCCATGACGCGCTCGCGCGTGGCGATCAACACGTTCCTGCTGGGCGAGGACCCGGGCCTGCGGCGCTTCGCCGACGCGATGGCTCGGCGCAACGGCGGGCGGGTGTTCGCGCCGTCGCTGGACCGCCTCGGGGAGTTCGTGGTGTCCGACTACCTGCGCGCCCGCAACGGCGGCTCCGGCAGCCGGTCGAGCGGAGCCCCGCGAGGCCGCCGCGCCTCCTGAGAACCGCATCCCCCTCCGTGATCATGGGCGTTGTGCACGCACCTGCGCACAACGCCCATGATCACGGACGGAGGAGCGAGGGTCAGGCGGGCTTGGGCGCCGGCTCGGGCTTCTTCGGCGGGCCGTCGATGCCGGCCTCGGCGCGCTGCGCCGGGGTGATCGGCGCCGGGGCCGCGGTCAGCGGGTCGTAGCCGCCGCCCGACTTCGGGAAGGCGATGACCTCGCGGATCGAGTCCGACCGGGTCAGCAGCGCCACGATGCGGTCCCACCCGAAGGCGATGCCGCCGTGCGGCGGGGCGCCGTAGCCGAACGCGTCGAGGAGGAAGCCGAACTTCTCCTGCGCGTCCTCCGGGGAGATGCCCATGACGCGGAAGACGCGCTCCTGGACGTCGCGGCGGTGGATGCGGATGCTGCCGCCGCCGATCTCGTTGCCGTTGCAGACGATGTCGTAGGCGTAGGCCAGCGCCTCCCCCGGCGCCTCGGGCGAGCTGTCGAAGCTGTCGAGGTGCTCCGGCTTCGGAGAGGTGAACGCGTGGTGCACCGCCGTCCACTTCCCCGCGCCGACGGCGACGTCACCGGCGGCCACCGCAGCCTCGGCGGGCTCGAACAGCGGCGCGTCCACCACCCACACGAAGGCCCAGTGCGACTCGTCGATGAGCCCGCAGCGCTTGCCGATCTCCAGGCGGGTGGCCCCGAGGAGCGACCGCGCGCCCGACGCCGCACCGGCGGCGAAGAAGATGCAGTCACCGGGGACGGCGCCGACCTTGGCGGCCAGGCCCGCGCGCTCGGTCTCCGACAGGTTCTTGGCCACCGGGCCGGACAGCTCGCCGTCCTGGCCCACCAGCACGTACGCCAGGCCGCGGTGCCCGCGCTGCTTGGCGAACTCCTGCCACGCGTCCAGCTGCTTGCGCGGCTGCGACGCCCCGCCCGGCATGACCACGGCCCCGACGTACGGCGCCTGGAAGACGCGGAACGTGGTGTCGGCGAAGTAGGAGGTGACGTCGACCAGCTCCACGCCGAAGCGCAGGTCGGGCTTGTCGGAGCCGTAGCGGGCCATCGCGTCGCGGTAGGTCATCCGCGGGATCGGCAGGTCGAGGGTGTACCCGATGAGCGACCACAGGCCGACGAGCACCTTCTCGGCCAGGGCGATGACGTCGTCCTGCTCGACGAAGGCCATCTCCACGTCGAGCTGGGTGAACTCCGGCTGGCGGTCGGCGCGGAAGTCCTCGTCGCGGTAGCAGCGGGCGATCTGGAAGTACCTCTCCACCCCGGCCACCATGAGCAGCTGCTTGAACAGCTGTGGGCTCTGCGGCAGTGCGTACCAGGAGCCGGGCGCGAGGCGGGCGGGCACGAGGAAGTCGCGGGCGCCCTCGGGGGTGGAGCGCGTCAGGGTGGGCGTCTCGACCTCGGTGAACCCGTCGGCCAGGAGCACGTCGCGGGCCACGCGGTTGGCCTCGCTGCGCAGCTTCAGCGCGGCGGCGGGGGCCGGGCGGCGCAGGTCGAGGTAGCGGTGGCGCAGGCGCACCTCCTCACCGGGGGCGTTCACCTGCTCGCCGGCGGCCTCGATGGGGAACGGCAGCGGCGCGGCCTCGTTGAGGACGGTCAGCGCCTCGGCCACCACCTCGACGTCGCCGGTGGGCAGCGCGGGGTTCTCATTGCCGACCGGGCGCAGGCGCACGGCGCCGGTGACCTGGACGACGAACTCGCTGCGCAGCGCGTGCGCGCCGGAGGACTCCAGCAGCTCGTCGCGGACCACGACCTGCACCACGCCGGAGGCGTCCCGCAGGTCGAGGAAGGCCACGCCGCCGTGGTCTCGGCGGCGGCCCACCCACCCGGCGAGGGTGACCTGCTCGCCGTCGTGAGCGGCGCGCAGGGTTCCTGCGGAGTGGCTGCGGAGCACGCGGTGTACCGACCTTCCAGTCTCGGGAGTCGCTCGGAGCAGAGCGCGGTCGAGCCTAGTCGCCGCCGACGGGCCTCGTCAGGAGCGGACCACCGCGGCCCTGACCTCACCGCGGCCGAGGGAGGGTGCGGTCCAGCCAGGCGTGGACGCCAGGCCAGTGCGGAGCGGCCGGGTCGATGAGGGCCATGTGGTCCAGCGAGGCCGGCTCCACCAGCTCGACGGGAGCCCCGTCGGCGCTGGCCGCCGCGGCGTACTCGCGGCTGTGCTCCACCGGCACCCGGGCGTCGTCGGTGCCGTGGACGACGAGCACGGGGCACGCTGGCCACGGCCGCTGCCGTGGTGAGGCCGCGCGGTACGCCGCGGGGTCGGCCTCCGGCGAGGTGCCCATGAGCTCCGCCACCGCCCCGTTCCCGATGCCCTCGGCGTACCCACGGACAAGGTCGGTCACCGGTGCGAGGGCGACGACGGCACGGGCCACCCCGGAGTGCACGAGCGCCAGGTGGCCCCCGGCGGAGTGCCCGACGAGCACCACGGGACCACGCCCGCTGCCGGCGTCGTCGTCCTGCCGGTCCAGCGCGGCCAGCGCGGCGGCGACGTCGTCGGAGGTGGCGGGCCACCCCCCTCCCGACCCGATCCGCCGGTACTCCGGCACCGCGACCCGCCAGCCGCCCTCCGTGAACGCCGGCACCAGGGGGTGCATGAGGTCCGCGGCCCACGGAGTGCGCCAGTAGCCGCCGTGCACGAGCACCGCGGTGCCCCGCGAGCGCTCCCCTGGGGCGGCCGACCAGACCTGGACCTCCTGCTGCGGGTCGTCCCCGTAGCGGACCAGCACCGTCACGCGCCCTCGACCGCGCCCGGGGGCAGGAAGTCGACGTCGTGCGCGGTGGACAGGCGCACCACCTCCGCGGGGTCGTCGAGCTGGTGCAGCACCGAGAACAGCTGGGCCAGGCGCCCCGCGGGCGTCACCCAGAACAGCGACGTCGCGGGCTCCTCGCGGCGGTTGTAGTAGGCGTGGGGCAGGCCCTTCGGCATCCGGACCAGGTCGCCGGGGCCGGCCTGCGTCCACCCGCCGTCGAGGTAGAGCGTGTAAACGCCGTCGAGCACGTAGATGAACTCGTCCTGGCCGGGGTGCACGTGCGGCGGCACCCCCGTCGAGGGCGGGTCGAAGGAGTGCCAGGCGTAGGTCTGCTCGCTCTCCACCTTGGTGGTGTAGGTGTGGCCGAGCACCGACCAGGTGCGGTGGCCGAACGCCTCGTCGGAGCGGGTGATGCCGGCGGGCAGGCCCCCGGTGACGATCTCCTCGAACTGGGTCACGAACGGCTCCTCGTAGGTCTGCGGGTCCGCGTGGGCGGCACGACCCAGCGTGGCCGCCGGGGCGGTCAGGGGGAAGGGGTGGAGGGGCTCCTCCTGGCCTGCACGGCCACCGCGGCCAGTCCGAGCCCCGTGGCGAAGGCCAGCAGGTGTCCCGCGTTGGTGAAGTCGGTGTCGACGCTGATGAGCACCACGAGCGCCACGAGGCCGCCGACCACGTACGCCCACCGCCACCGCCGCGGCAGCGCCGCCGCGAGCAGACCGGCCATCCCCGCTAGCGCGTAGCTGACGCCAACGTCTGGCGCAGTGGTGACGCTGTGCGGCACGAAGCCCCGGCGGACGCCTGCGGCGACGAACGTCGCCACGACGAGCGTGGCGCCGACGTGCCCGAACAGCGCCGCCACGACGGTTGAGAGCCGGCCGATCCTGCGGCTGCACACCGTCATCACCACCACCAGCGGCAGCAGGAGCAGCACCTCGGCGAAGTCTCGGACCACGAAGGCGCTGAGCAGCAGCACGGCCGCCGGCGCGTGGCGCAGGTTCTCGATGTTGGTGCTGGCCGACAGCACGGCCCGCTGGTGGACGTCCTCCGGGAGGACCGCCAGGACGATCGCAACCAGGAGCACCAGCGCCGCGTACGCGAGCGCCAGCCCACCGCCGCGTGCCCAGCCCGGCCACCAGCGCCGGGGCGCGCCCGCAGACCGGTCCGGGGGTGTGAGCCCCGGACCGGTCCAGGGCGCGCCCACGGTGCTCACGCTCCGGTCACCAGCTGGTGTGGACGTGCTCGCGGATGCGCTCGTCGTAGATGCGCTCGAGGGCGGCCAGCACGTCGTCGCCCAGCGGGGCCACCGACGCGGCCGCGGCGTTGCCGCGGGCCTGCTCGCCGTTGCGGGCTCCGGGGATGGCGGCGGTCACGCCGGTCTGGTCGAGGATCCACCGCAGCGCGAGCTGCGCGGTGGTGACGCCCTCGCCGGACTGGGACGCGAGCGCCGCCACCTCGCGGGCAGCCGCCACGCCGACCTCGTAGGGCACGCCGGAGAACGTCTCGCCCTTGTCGAACTGCTCGCCGTTGCGGTTGAAGCTCCGGTGGTCGTCCTCGCCGAACTGCGTGCTCTCGTCGTACTTGCCCGTCAGCAGCCCCGACGCCAGCGGCACGCGCGCGAGGATCCCCACGCCGGCCTCGGCCGCGGCCGGCAGCACCCGCTCCAGCGGCTTGCGGCGGAACGCGTTGAGGATGATCTGCACGCTCGCCACACCGGGACGGGCGATGGCGGTCAGCGCCTCCTCGACGGTCTCCACCGAGACGCCGTACGCGGCGATGGCGCCGTCTGCCACGAGCTCGTCGAGCGCGTCGAAGGCGGCGTCGTCCGAGAACACCGGCGTCGGCGGGCAGTGCAGCTGGACGAGGTCGAGGCGGTCCACGCCGAGGTTCTCGCGCGACCGGTCCGTCCACGCGCGGAAGTTCTCCGCCGTGTAGGCCGCGGGCTCGTGCGGGTCAGCGCGGCGGCCGCACTTGGTGGCCACGAACGGCCTGTCGGCCTCGGGCAGCTCGCGCAGGAACCGCCCGATGAGCTGCTCGCTGCGGCCGTCGCCGTACACGTCGGCGGTGTCGAACAGGGTGGTGCCGCTCTCCAGCGCCGCGTGCAGCGTGGCGGTGGCGTCGGCGTCGCTCACGTCGCCCCAGCCGCCACCGATCTGCCAGCACCCCAGCCCGATCACGCTGACCTGCGCACCGGTGCGCCCGAGCGTCCTCGTCTCCATCTCCGTCATGCTCCGCACGCTACGTGCCGCTCGCTGTGAGCGCTCTCAGAGGACCCTGGGACGACGACAGCCCGCCCCCTCCCGACGATCCTGCAGCTCCGCGCCACCTCCCCCGGTGGGCCACCACCGACCGTGATCACGGGCGTCCGCCACCCGCTGACGGCACGGGACCTGCGTGCCAGGGTGGGGGTCGTGGACATGAAGCTCGAGCTGGTGCCGCTGCCCGTCTCCGACGTCGATGCGGCCAAGGCCTTCTACGCCGACCGCCTCGGCTTCACGGTCGACGTCGACGTCGCCCCCGCGCCCGGCATCCGCGTGGTGCAGGTGACCCCTCCGGGCTCGGGGTGCTCGATCGGCTTCGGCACGGGGCTGCCCGTCTACGGCGGGACACCCGGCTCGGTGCGCGGGCTGCACCTCGTGGTCGCTGACATCGAGGCCGCCCGCACCGAGCTCCTGGGCCGGGGCGTGGAGGTCGGCGAGGTCACCGACGCCGGCGGCGGGGTGCTGTACGCGGGCCTGCAGGACCCGGACGGCAACTCCCTCGTGCTCCAGCAGATGCCCTGGCGCACCGGCGACGCCTTCTGAGCCGCCGCGCTCGCCGTCCGTCGTCCTCCAGCGGTGCCGGCCGGACTCAGCGGGCGGCGGGCGCAGCGACCTCGTCGACGGGGGCGGCGAACTGCGCCTCGTACAGGCGCGCGTACGCACCGCCCGCGGCCAGCAGCTCGGCGTGCGTGCCCTGCTCGACCAGGCGGCCCGACTCCATGACGAGGATGAGGTCGGCGTCGCGGATGGTCGACAGGCGGTGGGCGATGACGAACGCCGTCCTGTCGCGCCGCAGCTCCGCCATCGCCCGCTGCACGAGCAGCTCGGTCCGGGTGTCCACCGAGCTGGTGGCCTCGTCGAGGATGAGCAGCTTGGGCCGGCGCAGGAACGCCCGCGCGATGGTCAGCAGCTGCCGCTCCCCCGCGGAGAGGTTGGAGGCCTCGTCGTCGATGACGGTGTCGTAGCCGTCGGGCAGCGACCTCACGAACCGGTCCGCGAGCGCGTCGCGGGCGGCCTGCTCGACCTCGGCCTCGGTGGCGTCGGGGCGGCCGTAGCGGATGTTGTCGCGGATGGTGCCGCCGAACAGCCACGTGTCCTGCAGGACCATGCCGGTGGCGGCGCGCAGGGCGGCCCGGGGCAGCTCGCGGACGTCCGCGCCGTCCAGCAGGATCCGGCCGCCGTCCACCTCGTAGAACCTCATGATCAGGTTGACCAGCGTGGTCTTGCCGGCGCCCGTGGGGCCGACGATGGCGACCGTGTGGCCCGGCTCGGCGACCAGCGACAGGTCCTCGATGAGGGGCTTGGAGGGGTCGTAGCTGAAGGAGACGCGCTCGAACTCCAGCCGCCCCGGTCCGTCGACCGCGGCCTCGGCAGACGCTGCGGAGTCCGGGGTCTGCTCGTCGACGTCGAGCAGCTCGAAGACGCGCTCGGCGCTGGCCACGCCCGACTGCAGGAGGTTGGCCATCGAGCCGAGCTGGGCCAGCGGCTGCGTGAACTGGCGGGAGTACTGGACGAACGCCTGGACGTCACCGATGCGCATCTGCCCGCCGGCCACCATGAGCCCGCCGACCACGGCGATGCCCACGTAGACGAGGTTCCCCACGAAGGTCAGCGCGGGCATGATCAGCCCGGACACGAA
Source organism: Quadrisphaera setariae (assembly GCF_008041935.1). Lineage (NCBI taxonomy): Bacteria > Bacillati > Actinomycetota > Actinomycetes > Kineosporiales > Kineosporiaceae > Quadrisphaera > Quadrisphaera setariae. Next base: position 113,393 of record NZ_VKAC01000002.1, on the reverse strand, counting down.
CTGCGCGCCGAACGCGGCGGCGTGCAGCTGGCCGTTGGTCACCGCGAAGCGGTCCGCCACCTCCCGGCGGCGCCCGAAGACCTTGACCAGCGCGTGGCCGGTGTAGGCCTCCTCCACCTGCGCGTTCAGCTCGCCGGTCCGCGCCCACTGGGCGACGAAGAGCTTCTGGGACCGCTTGGCGATCAGCCCCGTGACCACCACCGTCAGGGGGATGGTCACCAGCGCCACGAGCGCGAGCACCGGCGAGATCCACACCATCATCACGACGACGCCGACCACCGTCAGCAACGACGTGACCAGCTGGCTGAGGGTCTGCTGGACGGTCTGGGAGATGTTGTCGATGTCGTTCGTGACGCGGCTGAGCAGCTCGCCGCGGGGCGTGCGGTCGAGGTGCGACAGCGGCAGCGCGTTGATCTTGCGCTCGACGTCCTCCCGGAGCCGGTAGACGGTGCGCTGGGTGACGCCGGCGAGCACGTACCCCTGCAGCCAGCCCAGCAGGCTCGAGGCCGCGTAGAGGGCGAGCACGAGGGTCAGCAGCGCGCCCAGCGCCCCGAAGTCCACGCTCTGGCCGGGGGTGAAGTCGACCGTGCGCAGGAAGTCGGCCTGCGAGCTCTGCCCCGCCGCCCGCAGCTGGGCGAGCACGGCGTCGCGGGTGGTCCCGGCGGGGAACTGCGCGCCCACGGCACCGGCCACCACGAGGTCGGTGGCGCGGCCGAGGAGCTTCGGACCCGCCACCGCGAGGGCCACCGAGGCCGTTCCCACGACGACGACGAGCGCGATCCAGGCCCGCTCCGGCCGCAGGCGGCCGAGGAGGCGCCGGGCGCTGGGCCAGAAGTCCTTGGACTTCTCTGCGGGCATCGCCATGCCCATCATGCCGCCGCCGCCCATGGGCCCGCGGCGCGGTCCGGGACCCCCCGGGCCCCCGGGTCCGCCGGGGCGCTGGCCGGGGATCGGGCGGGCGGGCGTCGAGGAGGTCATGCCACGGCCCCCGTCGCACCGGCGGTGTCCGCCGCGTCGGCGGCCGAGAGCTGGCTCGTCACGATCTCCTGGTACTCCGGCGAGGTCTGCAGCAGCTCGGCGTGCGTGCCGCGGGCGACCACCCTGCCGTGCTCGAGGACGAGGATCTGGTCGGCGGAGACCACCGTCGCCACGCGCTGCGCCACCACCACGCGGGTGGCGTCGCGGATCCCCTCGGCGGTGTCGAGGGCGGCGCGCAGGCGGGCGTCGGTGGCGGTGTCGAGGGCGCTGAAGGCGTCGTCGAAGACGTAGACCGCGGACCGCTTCACCAGCGCCCGGGCGATGGCGAGCCGCTGGCGCTGTCCACCGGAGACGCTCGTGCCGCCCTGGGTGACCGGCGCCTCGAGCTGCCCGGGCAGCTCCCGCACGAAATCGGCCGCCTGCGCGACCTCCAGGGCCTGCCACAGCTCGGCGTCGGTGGCGTCGGGGCGGCCGAAGCGCAGGTTGGAGGCGACGGTGCCGGCGAAGAGCAGCGCGCGCTGCGGCACCAGGCCGATGCGGTCCCACAGCACGTCGGGGTCGAGCCGGCGCACGTCCACCCCGTCGAGGAGCACCTGGCCGCCGGTGACGTCGAACAGGCGGGGCAGCAGGTTGACCAGCGTCGTCTTGCCGCCTCCGGTGGACCCGACCACCGCCGTCGTCGTCCCCGGAGCGGCCGTGAAGGTGATGTCGCGCAGCACCGGCTCCTCGGCGCCGGGGTAGGCGAACGTGGCGCCGCGCAGCTCCACGGTGCCGCGCAGCGCCGGGTCGAGGTCCGCCTCGTGGACGGCCTCGGCGGCGGCGGGCGGCACCACGGACGGCTCGGCCTCGAGCACCTCACCGATGCGGTCGGCGGAGACGGCGGCGCGCGGCAGGAGGAACGCCAGCATCGTCGTCATCATCACGGCCATGAGGATCTGCACGAGGTAGGAGATGAACGCCGTCAGCTGGCCGATCTGCAGGTCTCCGTCAGCGATGCGGTAGGCGCCCAGCCACACGACGGCCACGGTGGAGGCGTTCATGACGAGCATCACCGTGGGGAACATCAGCGCCATGAGCCGCCCGGCCCGCAGGGCGGTCTGCGTCAGGTCGGTGCTGGCAGCGGCGAAGCGGGCCTCCTCCACGGGCTCGCGGACGAAGGCGCGGACCACGCGGACCCCGGTGAGCTGCTCGCGCAGCACCCGGTTCACGCCGTCCAGGCGGACCTGCATGAGCCGGAACTGCGGCACCATCCGCACGACGATCGCGCCGACCGCCCCCAGCAGCACGGGGACGGCGACGACGAGCACCCACGCCATGCCGACGTCCTGGTGGAGCGCGAGCGCCACCCCGCCGACGGCGGTGATGGGGCTGGTGACGAGCAGCGTCGCGCCCATGAGCACGAGCATCTGCACCTGCTGCACGTCGTTGGTGGTGCGGGTGATGAGGCTGGCTGCACCGAAGCGGCCGACCTCGCGCTCGGACAGGGCCGCCACGTGCCCGAAGACCGCGGCGCGGACGTCGCGCCCGAAGCCCATGGCCGTCTTGGCGCCGAAGTACACGGCGATGACGGTGGCCGCCACCTGCCCGAGCGTCACCAGGAGCATCCACAGCCCCGTGACCAGCACGTACTGCGTGTCTCCGGTGACGACGCCCTGGTCGATGATGTCGGCGTTGAGCGTGGGCAGGTACAGCGACGCGAGGGTCTGCAGGGTCTGGAAGACGACGACGCCCGCCAGCAGGGACCAGTAGGGGCGCAGGTAGCGCCTGAGCAGCCGAAGGAGCACGCAGCCCACCTCCCGACGTCGGGGACGGCTCCAGCACCCAGCAGCTCGTTGCCCCGGCGAACGAGGTTAGGACCCACCGCCGACAGCCGCCAGGACTTTCCGCTGAGGGCGATCCCCACCCCACCGTGATCATGGGCGCTGTGCGCACCGCAGTGCCAGGTCCTCGGCTCCCGGGATCGCGGCCACGACACGGCGGCGCCGGCGGCCTAGCCTCGTCGTGACGGCGCGGTCTGGAGCCCTGCGGACCCCGCGCCGCTGCCGGCAGGAGCGACCCCCGTGACGCCCGACGAGCCCGCCACCGCCACCTTCATCGGCAACGCCACCGTGCTGCTGCGCTGGGGACCGTTCACGCTGCTCACCGATCCGAACTTCCTGCACCGCGGTGACCTGGCGTGGCTCGGACACGGCCTGGTGAGCCGGCGCCTCACCGAGCCGGCGCTCACCGTCGACCAGCTGCCCGACCTCGACGCCGTCCTCCTCTCCCACCTCCACGGCGACCACTGGGACCGCGTCGCCCGCCGCGGCCTCGACCGCGGGCTGCCGATCATCACCACCCCGCACGCGGCGCGCCGGCTCCAGGGCCGCGCGGGCTTCCGCCGCGCCGACGGGCTCCGCACCGGCGAGCACCGGGTGCTCACCCGCGAGCGCTGCACCGCGACCGTGACGTCGCTGCCCGGCGCCCACGCCACCGGCCCGCTGAGGAGGCTGCTGCCGCCGGTCATGGGGTCGCTCGTCGACCTCGCGGGCCCCGACGGGCGGACCCGTGCCAGGGTCTACATCACCGGCGACACCCTCCTCGTCGACGCCGTGCGCGCCCTCGCCGCGCGGCTGCGGGACGGCGACGGCGTCGACGCGGCGCTCGTGCACCTCGGCGGCACCACGCTGCCCGGCAGCGCCGTGGTGACCCTGGGCGCCGAGGACGGCGCGGAGCTGGTCGACCTGGTGCGCCCGCGCGCCGTCGTGCCCGTCCACCACAGCGACTACGGGGTGTTCAGGTCTCCGCTGGCCGCCTTCGACGCGGCGGTGGAGCGGCGCGGCCTGCAGCACCTCGTGCGCCACGTGGCCCCCGGCGAGACCGTGACGCTCCCCTCCCGCGGGTAGCAGCGGCGGGACGGACCCGCCCAGCCGTGGTCGGGGCGCGCGGGTGGCTACGGTCGACGGCGTGGACCTCGACGGCCCCTGGGGGACGGCGCTCGCGGTGGCCGGTGGGCTGGTCGTCGCGCTGCTCGTGTGCTGGCTGCTGCTGCTCGCCGTCCTCTGGCGGGTCTCGACGGGGCGGACCACCTGGCGCGAGGCGCTGCGGCTCCTGCCCGACCTCCTGCGCCTGGTCCGCCGCCTCGCCGCCGACCGCTCCCTGCCCCGCGGCGTCCGCGTGCGCCTGTGGCTGCTGCTCGGCTACCTGGCGCTGCCGGTCGACCTCGTGCCCGACGTCCTGCCGGTCATCGGCTGGGCGGACGACGTCATCGCCGTCGTCCTGGTGCTCCGCTCGGTGGTGCGCCGCGCGGGGCCGCAGGCCCTGGAGCGGCACTGGCCGGGCACGCCCGAGGGCCTGGCGGCCGTCCGCTGGGTGTGCGGTCTCACCGTCCCCTGACCAGCAGGTCCCCTGCCAGCCAGCGCTGCCGCACCAGCGCGGCCACAGCCGCGACGCCCTCCGGCGGGTCGCGCAGCACCTGCCGGTCCGGCAGCCCGCCGACCGCTGCCGAGAAGTCCTCGTGCATGCGCGTCGTCGCCACCTGGTCGGTGAAGCCGTGCCCGGTCCGCGCCGCCACCTGGCGGGAGGTCCGCTCGAGGTCGGGCAGCAGGACGACGACGTGGAGCTCGCCCGGCACGCGCAGCCCCTGGCCCGAGGCCGCACCCGCGAAGGCCGGGAGGAACCACGGCCCCACGACGCCGTCGTAGACCACGGGGCACCCGCCGGCGGCGAGGGCCCCCGCCGCGGCGGCCGCGGCCGTGATGACGGCGGTGTTCTGCTCGGCGGCCTCGGGCAGCCAGGGAGCCACCGCGCCGCGCTTCCAGAAGGCGAAGAAGGCGTCCCCCGGCACGAGCGCCCCGACGTCCAGCCCCTCGACCAGCAGTGACGCGACGGTGCTCTTGCCCGCCCCGGGCGGCCCGCTGACCACGAGGAGGTCTGCCACGACGGGCAGCCTGCCGCACGGGAGGCGAGATCGACGAGGCGGTCGTAGCGTCGAGCCCGCACGACGGACCGAGAGATGAGGAGGAGACCGTGGTGGACTTCAAGGGCCTCGCGGACAAGGCCAAGGACCTCGCCGGCAAGCACCCCGACCAGGCGGACCAGGTCGTCGAGAGGGGCGGAGACGCCGTCGACGCCCGCACCGGCGGCAAGTACGCCGACAAGGTCGACGTCGGCCAGGAGAAGGCGAACGCCTTCCTCGACGGCCAGGGCGACGCGCGCGGTGGCGAACCCCGCCAGTGACGCGGCAGGGGGCGCGCAGGACCTGGTCCTGCGCGCCCCCTCGTCCGTCCACCACCAGCACCGCCTGCGCCGTCAGCACCGACCGGGTCAGGAACAGCCGTCGTGACCTTCCTCGTCACCACCGCCGACCAGGAGCTGCGCTCCACCACCTCCGGCGCCGCCGCGGACCACCTGTTCGAGCACGGCTTCGCCGACCCCGAGCGGGAGCCCCGCTGGCACCTGCTGTGGTGCCTGGACCGGGCAGCGCCCGGTGAGGAGGTCGAGGTGGGGGACGCCCGCGTGGTGCGCGAGCAGGGCTGAGGTGCCCTCCGCAGCCGCGGGTCCCGTCGCAGCCGCGACCTCCCTGGCCGCGTCGGCCGGGCTCGAGGTCCGCGAGTGCCGGGTCCTGAGCGCGTCGAGCACGACGGTCGTGCGCCTGCTCCCGTGCGACGCGGTGGCCCGCGTCGCACCCGTGGCGCGGCAGACCGCCGCTCTCGAGGTCGACCTCGCCCTCCAGCTCGAGGTGCTCGGCGCGCCGATCGCCCCGCTGGACCCCCGGGTCCCACGCCGGCCCCACCGCCTCGACGGCTACGTCACCACCTTCTGGACCCACTGCAGCTCTGCCGGCGCGCCGCCGCTGCCCCACGAGGGGTACGCCGAGTCCCTGGCGCGGCTGCACCGGGCCCTGCGCGAGGTCACCGTCGCCGTCCCGCACGTCACCGAACGGCTCCAGCGGGCCTCTCGCCTGCTCGCTCGCCCCGACCTCACGCCGCGGCTGGTCTCGGCCGACCGGGCGCTGCTGCAGGCGGTGCTCGGTGAGGACGGGGACCGGCTGCGCGGCGCCGCCCACGAGCAGGTGCTGCACGGGGAGCCGCACCCCGGCAACGTCCTCGCGACCCCCGGCGGTGCGGTCTTCGTCGACTGGGAGACCATCTGCCGGGGCCCGGTCGAGTTCGACCTGGCGCACGCGCCGGCAGGGGTCGAGGCGACCTACCCGGGAGCGGATCCCGACCTGCTGGCGAGCTGTCGGCGCCTGGCGCTGGCCGTGGCGACGGCGTGGCGCTTCGACGTGGAGGACCGGCTGCCCGACGGCCTCGCGCTCGGCGCGGCCTGGCTCGAGCAGCTGCGCGCTGCTCGGGACGCCTCGGGCGGCAGCTGACCGTGTGCCGCCCGAGACCTCGTCGTCGTCCCCGGTGGCGCGGCTAGGGCAGCTGGGCCGGGTCCTCGGAGACCACCGTCGGGCGCAGGTCCGCGGCGGGCGGCAGCCACGACGCCGGGTCGGCCGGGACCTGCTCGCCGGAGCGGATGTCCTTCACCTGGTGGCCGTCCGCAGCGTCGAGGCTGGGGAACCACACGAACGGCACGCCGCGGCGGTCGGCGAAGCGGATCTGCTTGCCGAACTTCGCCGCCGTCGGCGACACCTCGGTGGCCACACCCCGAGCGCGCAGCTGCTGCGCCACCCGGTCGGCGTCGCGGCGGTGCCCCTCGTCGGCGACGGCGACGACGACCGCCGTCGGCGTCGGGCGGCTGGCGCGCACGGCCCCCCTGCCCAGCAGCGGGATGATCGCCCGCGTCACACCGAGGCTGATGCCGACGCCGGGGTAGACGTCGCGGCCGTCGTCGGCGAGGGCGTCGTAGCGGCCGCCCGAGCAGATCGACCCCAGCGACTCCCACCCGCGCATGCGCGTCTCGTAGACGGTGCCGGTGTAGTAGTCCAGGCCGCGGGCCACGGACAGGTCGGCCACCACGGCGACGCGGTCGGCGGGGAGGTCGTCGACGGCGGTGAGCACCGCGAGCAGCTCCTCCAGCCCCTGGTCGAGCAGCTCGTGGGTGACGCCGAGCGCCCGCACGGACTCCACCAGGTCACCGGCCCCGGCCCTCACCTGCGCCAGGCCCAGCGCGCCGTCCACCTGGTCCTGGGTCAGCCCGGCCTGCGCGAGGAGGTCGGCGACGCCGCGAGCGCCGACCTTGTCGAGCTTGTCGACGGCGCGCATCGTCGCGCCGATCGAGCCGGTCAGGACGTCGCCCTCCAGGCCCAGCCCCCGGTAGAAGCCCTCCACGAGCCGTCGGTTGTTGACCTGCAGGGTCACGCCCGGCAGCGGCAGGCGGGACAGCGCCTCACCCATGACGCGGGCCATGTCGGCGTCGTGGTGGACGGCGAGAGTGCCGCGGTCCACCACGTCGATGTCCGCCTGGGTGAACTCGCGGTAGCGGCCCTCCTGCGGGCGCTCCCCGCGCCACACCTTCTGCACCTGGTAGCGGCGGAAGGGGAACTGCAGGTGACCGGCGTTCTCGGTGACGTAGCGCGCGAACGGCACCGTGAGGTCGAAGTGGAGCGCGAGCTCGTCCTTGTCCTCGCTGTCGGCCTGCAGCCTGCGGACGCCGTAGACCTCCTTGTCGATCTCGCCCTTGCGCAGCAGCACCGACAGCGGCTCCACCGCGCGGGTCTCGATGCTGGAGAAGCCGTGCAGCTCGAACACCTCGCGCAGCACGTCGAGCACGTGCTGCTCGACCAGGCGGGCCTGGGGCAGCAGCTCGGGGAAGCCGGACAGCGGGGTGGGGCGGGCCACGGGGGTCTCCAGTTCTCAGGGGGTGTCGAGGAGTCAGCGGGGCAGGAAGGGGTTGGTCGCTCGCTCGCGGCCGATGGTGGTCACGGGGCCGTGCCCGGGCAGCACGAGCCGGTCGTCGGGCATGGGCACCACCACGTCGCGCAGCGTGCGCTCCATCGCGGCGGGGTCACCGCCGGGCAGGTCGCAGCGCCCGATGCTCCCGGCGAAGAGGACGTCGCCGGCGAGCAGGGTCGACGTCGTCGTCCCCACCACCCGCTCCGCCCCGGCGAGCGCTCCGGAGAGCACGTCGGGCACCCCGTCGAGGCTCAGCACGGCCGAGCCCTCGGTGTGGCCGGGCGCGTGCTGGACGCGCAGGGAGAGGCCCGCCACCTCGAGCACCTGGTCGTCGGTGAGCTCCCGGACGTCCTCGGGCTCCTCCCAGCGCGCCGAAGGGCCGAACTGCTGCTCGAGCATCGCCCGCAGCGGCGCCGACAGGCTGGCGAGGGGGTCGGTGAGGCGGTACCGGTCGTCGCCGTGCAGGAGTGCGGGGATCCCGCCGCTGGTGGAGGCCCCCGAACGGCAGACGGGGGTGACGGACCACACGTGGTCGGCGTGGCCGTGGGTCAGGACGACGGCGGCGGGGCGCAGCCGGTGCTCGACCAGCTCCTCGCGGAGCCTGTCGAGGACGTCGAAGCCGGGGTCCACCACCACGCACTCGGCGCCGCGGCCCGTCGCGAGCACCCAGCAGTTGGTGCCCATGACGGTGTCCGGGATCGCGGAGGCCAGCACGCGGGGAGCCTAGCCAGCCCCGGGCACCGGGCCGCGCCGTAGACTCCCCGGGGCCCGTTCGTCCAGCGGGATCGCAGACGACCCGGCTCACCACGAGGCCGCAGGAGGTGAAGGCGGCGTGACACCCAGCAAGAGCGAGCGCGAGCGCGACTACGAGCGGCGGCGCCACCAGGCGTGGCAGCGTCGCCAGGCGGCCAAGGCCGCCGAGCGACGGCGCCGTCGGAACACGGCGATCGCCGCCGCGATCGTCGTGGTCGTGGTGGCCGGCATCGCCGTGCTCGCCTTCACCCAGCTGAACAGGAGCTCGACGCCGCAGGCCGCTGGGGACGCACCGACGTCGTCGTCCGCCAGCGCGTCGCTGCCGGCTGACGCGTGCCCTGCCCCCACGTCGTCGCCGTCAGTGACGCCCACGGAGGGCTCCACCGCCCCCGACGCGTCCGTCGCGGAGGGCCGCGCGTGGACCGGCACCATCACCACCTCGTGCGGGCCGATCGGCATCGAGCTCGAGGGGGCGCAGGCGCCGAAGGCCGTCGCCTCGTTCGTGACGCTGGCCGAGAAGGGGTTCTTCAACGGCACCCCGTGCCACCGCCTGGTGACGGCCGGCATCTACGTGCTGCAGTGCGGTGACCCCACCGGCACGGGCACCGGCGGACCCGGCTACACCTTCGGGCCCGTCGAGAACGCGCCGTCTGACAACGTGTACCCGGCAGGGACCATCGCGATGGCCCGCCAGGGCGGCAACGGCGACAGCCAGGGCAGCCAGTTCTTCCTCGTGTACAAGGACTCGACCATCCCGTCGGACTCGGCGGGCGGCTACACGGTGTTCGGACGCATCACCAGCGGTCTGGACGTCGTGGAGCGGGTGGCCGAGGCCGGCGCTGGCGGGGTCTCCTCCGGCAGCACCGATGGCAAACCGACCACCCCGATCAGCATCGAGCAGGTGACCGTCCAGTGAGCGACCAGACGACCCCCACCCCCGCCGTCGGCGGGGAGGCCGGAGACGCCGTGACCGAGCCCACCACCACCTCCGAGAGCCCCGAGGTGGCCGAGGTCGCCGAGGCGCTCCAGGAGGCGGCGGCGCAGGACAGCGCCGAGAGCACCACCGAGAGCACCGAGCGGGCCGCTGACGGGCCGGCTGCAGCGGAGCAGGAGGGCACCACCACGGAGCCCGCAGCCGCCGAGCCGGTGGCGGACGCCCCCGCGGAGGCTGCGCCGGCCGCTGCCTCCGACGAGGCTCCCGGAGCTGCCGCTGAGCAGCCGGCCGACGCCGCTGGGGGTACCGCCTCCGAGGCTTCCGAGGCTCCGGTGGAGGGCGAGTCCTCCGAGGCTCCCGCGGACGGAGCTGCTGGATCCGCTGCTGCGGCGGCCCCAGCGCCGGGCTCCCCGAAGCCCGGCGGCCAGGGCGGGCGCCCGCGCCCCGCGCCCAAGCCGCGGCGCTCCCCCCGTCCGCACGCGCCGACCACGCGCCCGGCCGTCCGTCCCCCGTCGGACCCGACCCCGTGGGGCCGCATGGACGACCAGGGCGTGGTGTGGGTCCGCACCGCCGAGGGCGAGCGCCAGGTCGGCACCGTGGTCGACGCCTCCGAGGCCGACGCGCTCGCGCACTACGGCCGCGAGTTCGACGCGCTCGTGGCGCAGGTCGACATCGCCGAGCAGCGGCTGATGTCCGCCGAGGTGGCACCCGGCGAGGTCGTCGGCCAGCTGCGCGCGCTGCGCGGCTCGCTGTCCGAGGTCCAGGCCGTCGGCGACGTCGAGGGCCTGGCCCAGCGCACGCGCGACCTGGAGGCCGTGGCCGCTGCGCGCCGCGAGGAGGCCGACGCCGCGCGCGCCGCCGCCCGCGAGGCCGGCCTGTCCACGCGCATGGCGATCGTGGAGGAGGCCGAGCAGATCGCGGCCACCGACCCCGAGCGGATGCAGTGGCGCCCCAGCGGAGACCGCCTGCGCGAGCTGCTCGACGCCTGGAAGGACGCCCAGCGCGCACAGCGCCTGGACAAGAAGTCCGAGGACGACCTGTGGAAGCGGTTCAGCGCCGCCCGCACGAGCTTCGACAGGGCGCGCCGCACGTACTTCTCGGCCCTGGAGGACCGCAACTCCGAGGCCAAGCAGGCCAAGGAGCGCATCGTCACCGAGGCGGAAGAGCTGTCCACCTCCACCGCGTGGGGCCCGACGTCCACCGCCTACCGCCAGCTCATGGACCGGTGGAAGGCAGCCCCGCGCGGCTCCCGCAAGGACGACGACGCCCTGTGGGTGCGCTTCCGTGCCGCGCAGGACGCGTTCTTCGCGGCACGCACCGCGGCCAACGACGCCGAGGACGAGTCCTTCCGCGGCAACCTCGTGGTGAAGGAGGAGCTGCTCGTCGAGGCCGAGAAGCTCCTGCCCGTCACCGACCACCGCTCCGCCCGGCGGGCTCTGCGGGGCATCCAGGAGCGCTGGGACGCCGCCGGCAAGGTGCCGCGCGCCGACCTGCAGCGGGTGGAGAAGCGTCTGCGGGCTGTCGAGCAGGCCGTGAGCGACGCCGAGAAGGCCACGTGGAAGCGCACCAACCCCGAGGTGAAGGCCCGGGCCGACAGCGCCGTGGAGCAGCTGGAGCGCGCCGTCGCCGGCCTCGAGGCCGACCTCGCCGCCGCCCGGGCCAAGGGCGACGCCCGTGCCGAGGCGCAGGCCGAGGCAGCCCTGGAGGCGCGCCGGCTGTGGCTGGACGCCGCGCGCCGCACCGCCGAGGAGGCCTCCGGCTGACCAGCCAGCACGGCTGACCCACGGGCGGGCCGGTCAGCGCGGCCGGCCGACCCGCCTGTGGACGGCGCGAGCGGGAGCTCGCGCCGTCCGGGCAGTCTGGGCGGGTGGTCACCCCAGCCCTGTCCTGGCTGTTGGACGCTCCTGCGCCGGCCGACGCCCCGCTGGCCCCCAGCGACGTCGCCGCGCTCGTGGCGGAGGGCGTCCTCGTGCGCGCTGCCGACGGCGTCCTCCCAGCGGACACCGCTGCCTGCCTGACCGCGCGCTCGGGCTTCCTGGAACAGCGCCTCGAGGCCGACGAGGTGGTCGGCGGGGCGGCGGCGCTGTGGCTGCGGGGTGCCGTGGAGCACCTCGGCGTCGTCGACGTCGTCGTCCTCCACGGCCGTTCGGGTGGCTCGCGCCACGACCCCGCCTGGCGGCGCACCCGCTCCGTGCTCCTCCCCGAGCACCACGTCGAGGTGGTGCGCGGCGTGCGGGTGACCACCCTGGAGCGCACCGCCACGGACATCGCCCTGTGGCACCCCGCCCGCGAGGCCGCCCCGCTGCTGAGGGCGGCCGTGGCGGCAGGAGCCGACCCGGCGCTCGCCCTGGAGCTCCTCGCCGGCCGCCGCCGGCCCGGTCAGCGGAACGGGCGGCGGCAGCTGCGCCGGCTCTCGGGAGCCGCAGGAGCTCCTGGGCGAGTGGCCTCAGGCCTGCCGGCTGCCGGTGACCCGGTAGGCGTCGAAGACGCCGTCCACGCGGCGCACGGCGTTGATGACGTGCCCGAGGTGGGTGGCGTCGGCCATCTCGAAGGTGAAGCGGGAGAGGGCCACGCGGTCGCGTGAGGTGGTGACCTGCGCGGACAGGATGCTCACGTGGCTGTCGGACAGGACGCGGGTCACGTCGGACAGCAGTCGCGACCTGTCGAGGGCCTCCACCTGAATCTGCACGAGGAAGACGCTGGCGGAGCTGACGTCCCACTCCACCTCGACGATGCGGTCGGGCTCGGCCCGCAGGCCCACCACGTTGCCGCAGTCCTCCCGGTGCACCGAGACGCCGGCGCCGCGGGTGACGAAACCGACGATCGGGTCCCCGGGGACCGGAGTGCAGCAGCGGGCGAGCTTCACCCAGACGTCCTCGACGCCCTTGACCACCACGCCGGGGTCTCCGGTGCGGGGCCGCCGGACCGCCGGTGACGGCATGGTCGCCTCGGCGAGGTCTTCGGTGGCGCCCTCCTCCCCGCCGAGTGCGGCGACGAGCTTCTCCACCACCGACTGCGCTGAGACGTGGCCCTCGCCGACCGCCGCGTACAGCGAGGAGACGTCGACGTAGCGCATCTCGTTGGCCAGCCCCACGAGGGCCTCGTGGCTCATGAGGCGCTGGATGGGCAGGTGCTGCTTGCGCATCGCCTTGGCGATGGCGTCCTTGCCCTGCTCGACGGCCTCCTCGCGGCGCTCCTTGGAGAACCAGGCGCGGATCTTGTTGCGGGCGCGGGGGCTCTTGACGAACGTCAGCCAGTCGCGGCTGGGTCCGGCGCCCTCGACGCGGGAGGTGAAGATCTCCACGACGTCGCCGTTGTCGAGCTGGCTCTCCAGCGGCACCAGGCGCCCGTTGACACGGGCGCCCATGGTGCGGTGGCCCACCTCCGTGTGGACGGCGTAGGCGAAGTCGACGGGGGTGGAGCCCGCGGGCAGGCCGATGACCTCGCCCTTGGGCGTGAAGACGAAGACCTCCTGCGCGTTGATCTCGAAGCGCAGGCTGTCGAGGAACTCCCCCGGGTCCGCCGTCTCGGACTGCCAGTCGACGAGCTGGCGCAGCCAGGACATGTCCTCGAGGTTGCCCTTGCCCGTGGGGCCGACACCGCGGACGGCGGCGTCCTTGTACTTCCAGTGGGCGGCCACGCCGTACTCGGCGCGGCGGTGCATGTCGTGGGTGCGGATCTGGATCTCGACGGCCTTGCCCTCGGGTCCCACGACCGTCGTGTGCAGCGACTGGTACATGTTGAACTTGGGCATCGCGATGTAGTCCTTGAACCGGCCGGGCACCGGGTTCCAGCGCGCGTGCAGCGCACCGAGGACGGCGTAGCAGTCGCGGACCGTGTCGACCAGCACGCGCAGGCCCACCAGGTCGTAGATGTCCGTGAAGTCGTGACCCCTCACGATCATCTTCTGGTACACGGAGTAGTAGTGCTTGGGCCGCCCGGAGACCGTGGCCCGGATCTTGGCGGCGCGCAGGTCAGCGCTGACCTGCTCGCGCACGGTGGCCAGGTACTCCTCGCGCGCGGGGGTGCGCTCGGCGACGAGCCGGACCACCTCCTCGTGCATGCGCGGGTAGAGGGTGGCGAAGGAGAGGTCCTCCAGCTCCCACTTGATGGTGTTCATGCCCAGCCGGTGCGCCAGCGGCGCGTAGATCTCGAGGGTCTCGCGGGCCTTCTTCTCCGCCGAGGCCGCCGGCACGAACTTCCAGGTGCGGGCGTTGTGGAGGCGGTCCGCCAGCTTGATGACGAGCACGCGGATGTCCTTGGCCATCGCCACGACCATCTTGCGCACGGTCTCGGCCTGCGCGGCGTCGCCGTAGGTGACCTTGTCGAGCTTGGTCACGCCGTCGACCATGTCGGCGACCTCGTCGCCGAACTCCCGGCGCAGCTCGGCGAGGGCGTAGCCGGTGTCCTCGACGGTGTCGTGCAGGAGGGCCGCGGCCAGGGTCGGCGGGGTCATCCCCAGCTCGGCGAGGATCGTCGCCACGGCCACGGGGTGGGTGATGTACGGGTCACCGCTCTTGCGCCGCTGGCCGCGGTGGGCCTTCTCGGCGACGGCGTAGGCACGCTCCAGCACGGCCGTGTCCGCGCGGGGGTGGTTGGCGCGGACGGCCTTGAGCAGGGGCTCGAGGGCGGCGGGCGTGGTCGGCGTGCGGGTGCCGAGGCGGGCGAGGCGGCGGCGGATCCCGTTGCCCGGCGGCGGCGCCTCCAGCTCGCCGGACGAGCTGTCCGCGGGAGCCTCCGGAGCCGGTGGCGCGGGGGCCGGGACGGGCGGGGCCGATCCGGGGCCTGCGGTCGAGGTGCCGCCGCCTGCACTCACGGCCGACGACGACTGCGCTGTCTGGTCCACGACACCTCCCGGGCCCGCTGGGTGCGCCGAGTCTACGGCTGGTGGGTCAACGCTTCCGGGCCCCTGACCAGTTCCCGCGCTCTGACCTCCTCAGACCGCAGCCGCGCCGGCTCCTGCGACTCGCAGTTCACCGCTCATCCTCATCTCGCACTTGCCGCGGAAAGTGCGAGAACACGGGGGTCCGGAAGCTCACTTGCCGCGGAAAGTGCGACGAAGACGGGGACGACGACGAGCGCGGGGGGTGCGCGACAGGTGGTCGCGCGTGGCTCAGGGGGTCTGCAGCACGGCGGCCACGGGCGCGCCGCCCAGCGCCGTGGCGAGCGCGGCCCGTCCGTCGAGCCCGACGAGCTCCAGGAGGAACAGGGCGCCGGCGAGCTCGCCGCCGAGGCGCTGCACCAGCGTGCACGCCGCCGACGCCGTGCCGCCGGTGGCCAGGACGTCGTCGATGACCAGCACGCGCGCGCCCGCGGGGACGGCGTCCTCGTGGGCCTCGATGGAGGCTTCCCCGTACTCGAGGGAGTAGTCCTGCCGGACGGTGCGCCACGGCAGCTTCCCCGCCTTGCGCAGCGGCACGAAGCCCGCACCCAGCGCGAGGGCCAGCGGCGCTCCGAGCACGAAGCCTCGAGCCTCCACGCCCGCGACGAGGTCGATCCTGCCGCCGGGCAGCGCACGCGCGGCCTCGGCCAGCGCACCTGTGGCCCGGGCCAGCGCCTGGGCGTCGCCGAGCAGCGGGGTGATGTCCCAGAACGTGACGCCGGGAGCCGGGTGGTCCGGGACGGACCGCAGCAGGGCGAGCAGTCCGGCGGCGTCGTCCTCGGTGGTGGCGGCGCGGTGGGTGGCGCGGTGCTCGGCGCTGCTCATCGGCGGCGTCCTCCGGGACGGCGCGGCTGGCTGCGCTGCCCGCCCGACGGCGAGCGCGGCGTGCGACGCGTCGACGGGCGCTCGAGGACCGCGGTCGCCGTGCCGGTCGTGGTCGCCTCGGAGCCGCTCGCGCCAGCGGCGACGGCGGCAGTGGACCCCGTGGTGGGGACAGCCGCGCCGCCTCGGCGGGCGAGCACCTTCTCGCGCTGGCGGGCGATGTCGGGCTCGCGCTCGCGCATGTGCACGTACAGCGGCGGAGCGAGGAAGACCGACGAGTAGGTGCCCGCGATGATGCCCACGAAGAGGGCCAGCGAGATGTCTCGCAGCGTGCCAGCGCCCAGCAGCAGGGCGCCGATGAAGAGGATCGACGCCACGGGCAGCAGCGCCACGACCGAGGTGTTGATCGAGCGGACCAGGGTCTGGTTGACCGCGAGGTTGGCCGCCTCGCTGAAGGTCTTCGAGCCGCTGGACAGGACGTGCTCGGTGTTCTCGCGGATCTTGTCGAACACCACCACGGTGTCGTACAGGGAGTAGCCGAGGATGGTGAGGAAGCCGATGACCGTGGCCGGGGTGACCTCGAACCCCGACAGCGAGTACACCCCGGCGGTGATGACGACGTCGTGGACCAGCGCCACCAGCGCGGCGACCGACATCTTCCAGGTGCGGAAGTACAGGGCGAGCACGACGGCGGCGAGGACCACGAAGATGCCCAGGCCCGTCAGGGCGTTGGTGGTCACGTCCGCGCCCCAGCTGGGACCGACGAAGGAGTCGGTGACGTTGCCTGCGGGCACCCCGTACCCGGAGGCGAGGGCCTTGGCGACGGCGTCGGTCTGCTGCTGGCTCAGCTGCTCGGTCTGCACGCGGATGGCGTTGTCGCCGACCGTGGAGATCAGCGGGGGCTGACCGTCGGGGACGACGGAGCGCACAGCCGCCTCGGCCGGGTCCTGGGAGGTGGTGGACACGTCCGAGATGCGGAACTCGGACCCGCCGCGGAACTCGATGCCCGCGTTGAGGCCCTTGGTGAGCAGCAGCACCACCGACAGGCCCACCATGACAGCGGCGACGACGTACCAGACCTTCCGGGTCCGCATGACGTCGATGCCGCGCTTGCCGGTGTAGAGGTCGTTGCCGAACTCTGAGAACGACGCCACGTCAGCGCTCCTCGGTGGTCGTGCCGGAGGAGCCGGCGGAGCTGCCGCCGTCGTCCCCGTCGGCGCTGCGCTGGCGCGCTGCCTCCGCGGCGCGGCGCTGGGCGATGGTCGTGCGGCCCCCTGACCCGGAGGTCACCGGCTCGCGGTCCCCGGTGTCGTCGCCGAGGGGGTCGAAGCCGCCGGAGGGGGACTCCGTCTCCTCGCCCTTCGACCGCGACCGCTGCGAGCGCGGGGTGCGCTCGGCGGGGGTGCGCACGCGCCCGCGGCCGGCGTAGGCAGGGGCCTTGCCGAGCCGCTCGCCGTCGAAGCCGGACATGCGGTGACCGGAGGCGAAGAACTTCCGGCGGGCCAGCAGCACCAGCACCGGGTGCGTGAAGAGCACCACGACCAGCAGGTCGATGATGGTGGTCAGACCCAGGATGAACGCGAAGCCCTTCACGCCCCCGACCGCGAGGAAGTACAGCACCGCGGCGGCCATGAAGTTCACGACGTCGGAGATGATGATCGTCCGGCGAGCGCGGGCCCAGCCGGTCTCCACCGCCGACGTCAGTGACCGCCCCTCGCGGACCTCGTCGCGGACGCGCTCGAAGAAGACGATGAACGAGTCGGCGGTGATGCCGATCGAGACGATGAAGCCGGCGACGCCCGCGAGGCTCAGGCGGTACCCCTGGTTCCAGCCCAGGAGCACCGTGACCAGGTAGGAGATGCCCGCCGCCAGCACGAGGCTCGCGACGGTCACCAGGCCGAGCGCCCGGTACTGGGCGAGGGAGTAGAGGACCACGAGCACGAGGCCGATGGCGCCGGCGAGGAGGCCGCGCTCGAGCTGCTCGGACCCGAGGACGGCGGAGATCCGCTCGACGCTCTGCGTGGTGAACGAGATCGGCAGGGCGCCGAACTTGAGCTGGTTGGCCAGCGTGGTCGCCGTCTCCTGGGTGAAGGAGCCGCTGATCTGCGCGTTGCCGTCCGTGATGGGGCTCTGGATGGTCGGCGCCGAGACCACGGTGCCGTCGAGCACGATGGCGAAGCGGTTCTGCGGGGCCTGCAGGCCGAACAGGCGCGTGCTGGTCGCGGCGAACTCCTCGCGCCCCTGGCTGTCGAAGCTGAGGTTGACGACCCACCGGTTGGTCGTCGCACCGGTGCTGGTCGTCTCGAGGCCAGCCGTGGCGTCGGCGATGTCGGTGCCCTCGACCTCGACCGGTCCGAGGATGTACTTCTCCGCGCCCGTGGCGTCGCACGTGACGACAGGACCGTCGACCACGTCGTCGAGCTGGGTGCCCACCTGCACGGGGTTGCTGCAGTCGAGCGCCTGGAACTGCGCGAGCAGCTCCGGCGTGACCTGGCTGAGGTCGCTCGGGCTGGTCGGGCTCGGAGCCGGCGTCGCCGCCGGGCTCGCGGCGTCGGTCGCCGCCGGGGTCGCCGCGTCGGTCGCCGCGGGGCTGGCGGTGTCGGAGGGCGCCGCGGTCGCCGCGGGCGAGGCGCCGGACAGCAGCGCGCCGGGCAGGCGGCTGCCCTGCTGGCTCTCGGAGGGCGCCGGAGCGCCGGTCACGCTCTGCGTGGCAGCCGGGGCCGAGGCCTCCGGGCTCGCAGCACCGGTGGCGCCGGGCGTCGCGCCGTCGGTCGCCGCCGGCGTGGCGCCGTCGGTCGGCGCGGGGGCGGCGGGCGCCGCAGAGGCGACGTAGAGCACCGGTCGGAACCGCATCTGCGCGGACTGCGACACGAGCTCGACGGCACCGGCCTGCGAAGCAGGGTCTCCGGGCAGGCTGACGATGATGTTGTTGCCGCCGGAGCTCGTGATCTCCGCCTCGGTGAGGCCCGAGGAGTCGACGCGCTGGCGGATGATCGTGATGGCGTCAGCGATCGTCTGGGGCGTGATCTGGTTCGCGGTCTCACCGCCGCGCAGCTGGGGCGTGAGGATGATCTGCGTGCCACCGGCGAGGTCGAGGGCCAGCTTGGGCGTCCAGGTGGCGCCTCCCCACTGCACCGCAGAGCCGAGGCCCGCGACGAGGGCGACGACGAGCGCCGTCAGCCACAGCAGGGAGCGCCGGGCGCGGGACGTGGAGGATCGGGAGCGTGCCAACGGGGTCTCTTCCGGACGGAGGCCGGCCCGTGGGCCGACGGTGAGCGGCGCGGGGTGCGCCGTGGGATCAGCGGTCGTGCCGCTCCGGGGCATCGCCAGCGGTGCCCGCAGCGCCGGGGGCGGTGCCGCCGTCGACCGGCGGCAGGGCCGTCGACGCGGAGGACGGATCGCTGCTGGTGACGCCGTCGGCGTCCTTGACCGGGGCGTCGACGACGCGGGCGACCGCGGCGCGGGCCCAGGTCATCCGCACGCCGGGGGACGGCTCGAGGTCGACCGTGGTGTCGGTGACCTCGAGGACGGTGCCGTACAGCCCGGAGGCCGTCATGACGCGCTGGCCCACGGCCAGTGACGACTGCAGGTCGGCGACGGACCGCTGCTGCTTGCGTCCCCTCAGGATGAGGAAGAGCAGCAGGGCGATCGGGAGCAGCAGGATCAAGGCGTCCATCGGCAGCGACCCTACCTGCCGTCGCCGGGAGCATCCGGCGTTCGCGGAAGGTGCTCCGGGGAGCGCCCTCCGCCCGGCTCGCCCAGCTCCAGCTGGCCGGGCAGGCCACCGGGCCGGTTCAGCGGCGGCTCGAGCCCCAGGTGGCGCCACGCGGCGTCAGTCGCCACACGACCGCGCGGGGTGCGCCCGATCATGCCCTCGCGCACGAGGAACGGCTCGACGACGGTCTCCACCGTCTCGGCCTCCTCCCCCACCGAGACCGCCAGGGTCGACAGCCCCACCGGACCGCCCCCGAAGGTGCGGCACAGCGCGCGCAGCACGGCCCTGTCGATGCGGTCCAGGCCGAGGGGGTCGACCTCGTACACCTCGAGGGCCGCCCGGGCGGAGGCCTCGTCGACGACGGCGCTGCCGCCGCTGGCACCGCTGCCGCGCACCAGCGACCAGTCGCGGACCCGCCGCAGCAGACGGTTGGCGATGCGGGGCGTGCCGCGCGAGCGACGGGCGACCTCGGCGGCGCCCTCGCTCGTGAGGGCGACCCCGAGCAGCGCCGCGGAGCGGTGCAGCACCTGCTGCAGCTCCCCAGCGGAGTAGAAGTCGAGGTGGGCGGTGAAGCCGAACCTGTCGCGCAGCGGCGCCGGCAGCAGCCCGGCGCGCGTGGTGGCCCCGACGAGGGTGAAGGGCGGCAGGTCGAGCGGGATGGCGGTGGCCCCGGGCCCCTTGCCGACGACGACGTCGACGCGGAAGTCCTCCATGGCCACGTACAGCAGCTCCTCGGCGGGGCGCGCGACGCGGTGCACCTCGTCGACGAAGAGGACGTCGCCCTCCTCCAGGGAGGTGAGCACCGCGGCGAGGTCCCCGGCGTGCTGGATGGCCGGGCCGGAGGTGATGCGCAGGTTGGTGCCCAGCTCGGCCGCGATGATCATCGAGAGCGTGGTCTTGCCCAGCCCGGGGGGACCCGACAACAGCACGTGGTCGGGCGCCCGGCCCCTCGCCCGCGCCGACTCCAGCACGATGGAGAGCTGGTCGCGCACCACCTGCTGGCCGACGAAGTCGCGCAGCCGCTTGGGGCGCAGGGCGCTCTCCGCGGCGCGCTCGGTGTCGTCGGCACCGGGCTCCACGAGCCGGACGCCGAGGGCGCCGTCGTCGTCCCCCGGCTGCCCCGACCCCGAGAGCTCGCGGGAGGAGTCACCCATCAGTGCCGCCCGAGGTGGCGCAGCGCGGCGCGCAGCGTGGTGGCGAGGTCAGCACCGGACCCGTCACCGCCCTCTCCCCCAGCGCCGCCGTCCGCGGTGACCGCTGCGACGGCGTCCTCCGCCTGCTTGGTGCTGAAGCCGAAGCCGACGAGCGCCTCCACCACGGGCGAGGGGGTGGGCTTGGCTGCCACCGGCGCGGCAGCGGCCGCTGCGCGACCGGCCCGCGGAGCGGGGACCTCGCCGCTCGGGGCTCCGATCTTGTCCGCGAGGTCGAGCACCATGCGCTGGGCGCCCTTCTGGCCGATGCCCGGCACGCGCTTGAGGGCCACGAGGTCCTCGGAGGCGACAGCGACGCGCAGCTCCTCCGGGGAGTGGACCGCGAGCACCGCGAGCGCCAGGCGCGGGCCGACGCCGGTGACGGACTGGAGCACCTCGAAGACGTCGCGCTCGTCAGCCTCGGCGAAGCCGAACAGGGTGAGGGAGTCCTCCCGGACCACGAGGCTCGTGTGGAGCAGCGCCTCGGCCCCGCGCCGCAGGTCGGCGAGGGTGCGGGGGGTGGTGTGCACGAGCATGCCGACGCCCCCCACCTCCACGACGACGCCGTCCAGGCGCAGGGAGAGCACGGTGCCGCGCACCGAGGCGATCACGGGGCCACCGCCGCGGGGACCATCCGGGAGGGCACAGACGACGTCACGCGGGTCACCCTCGCACGGCCCACCGACAGCTCGACGGTGGCTGCGGCTGCGTGACGCCACGTCACCTGTCGTCACCCGAACGGGCGTGCGACGTGCGAGGCTGGACGGGTGCGCGTCATGGGGGTCGACCCGGGCCTCACCCGCTGCGGGTGGGGCGTGGTGGACGGCCTGCCCGGGCGCCGGGCGAAGCTCGTGGCCGTCGGCGTGGTGCGCACGGAGCCGGAGCTGCCGCTGGCGCAGCGGCTGCTGCAGGTGGCGGACGGGCTGACCGCCGTCCTGAGGGAGTGCCTGCCGGACGCCGTGGCGGTGGAGCGGGTCTTCGCCCGCAACGACGTCTCGACGATCATGGGGACGGCGCAGGCCAGCGGCATCGCCATGATGCTGGCCGCGCAGCACGGCCTGCCGGTGGCCACGCACACGCCCAGCGAGGTGAAGGCCGCGGTGACCGGCAACGGCCGCGCCGACAAGGCGCAGGTCACCCTGATGATCACGAAGATCCTCGCCCTGGCGGAGGCGCCGCGGCCCGCGGACGCCGCCGACGGCCTGGCGCTGGCGATCTGCCACCTGTGGCGCGGCGGCCCCACGGCGCTGGCCGCGGGCCAGGACACCGCCTACCACGCGGACCCGCTCGCCTCCGTGGCCGGCAGCGCCGGCGCCCCCACGGCGGCGCAGACGGCGTGGGCCCGCGCCGCCGCAGCGGCACGGGCCCAGCCGAAGGAGTGGAAGGTCCCCGCGAAGACGCGGTGACCGTCACCGGAGGACGCTCAGGCGTCCTCGAGGACCCCGTCCGGCACGTCGAGGTTGGCGTAGACGTTCTGGACGTCGTCCAGGTCGTCGAGGGCGTCGATGAGCTTGAGCACCGAGCGCGCCTGCTCGGCGTCGAGCGGGACCTGCATCGACGGGACGAACGAGGCCTCGGCGGAGTCGTACTCGATGCCCGCCTCCTGCAGCGCCGTGCGGACGGCCACGAGGTCGGTCGCCTCGGAGACCACCTCGAAGGAGTCACCGACGCGGTTCACCTCCTCCGCACCCGCGTCCAGCACGGCGCCGAGGACGTCGTCCTCGTCGTGCCCCTCGGCGGGGACCTCCACGACGCCCTTGCGGGTGAAGAGGTAGGCCACGCTGCCCGGGTCGGCCATGGTGCCGCCGTTGCGCGTGAAGGCCACCCGCACGTCGGAGGCCGCGCGGTTGCGGTTGTCGGTGAGGCACTCGACGAGCACGGCCACGCCGTGGGCCGCGTAGCCCTCGTACATGATCGTCTGGTAGTCGGCGCCGCCGGTCTCCTGGCCGGAGCCGCGCTTGACCGCCCTGTCGATGTTGTCGTTCGGCACCGAGTTCTTCTTCGCCTTCTGGATGGCGTCGTAGAGCGTCGGGTTGCCGGCCGGGTCACCGCCGCCCGTGCGGGCCGCGACCTCGATGTTCTTGATGAGCTTGGCGAAGGCCGAACTGCGCTTGGCGTCCTTGACGGCCTTCTGGTGCTTGGTGGTCGCCCACTTGGAGTGGCCCGACATCGCACACCTCCTCGGGGCTCGCTGGTCAGATCAGGTCAGCAGCCCATCCTACCGAGGGCGGGCGGCGCCGCTCACCGCTGAGCGGCGGCATCGATCATCCGGACGAACAGCGCGTGGACGCGGTGGTCGCCCGTGATCTCCGGGTGGAAGGACGTGGCGAGCAGGTTGCCCGACCTCACGGCCACCACGCGGTCGGCCGCGGCCGCCGTGCGGGTGCGCGCGAGCACCTCCACGCCGTCGCCGACCTGCTCGACCCACGGCGCGCGGATGAAGGCCGCGCGGACCGGGCCGCCCTCGACGCCGTCGACGTCGAGGTCCTCCTCGAACGACTCCACCTGCCGGCCGAAGGCGTTGCGGCGCACCAGCACGTCGAGCCCGCCGAAGGTCTGCTGGCCGGGGATGGCGTCCACGAGGCGGTCCGCCAGCATGATCAGCCCGGCGCACGAGCCGTAGGCCGGCATGCCGTCGGCGATCCGCTCGCGCAGCAGGTCGTGCAGCTCGAAGCGGCGGGCGAGCTTGTCGATGGTGGTCGACTCCCCGCCGGGCAGCACGAGCGCGTCCACCGCGCGCAGCTCGCTCGGGCGCCGCACCGGCACGGCGCGGGCTCCCACCGCCTCCAGCGCGCGGGCGTGCTCGCGGACGTCCCCCTGGAGCGCCAGGACGCCCACGAGGGGCCCGTCGCCGGAGGACCT
The DNA here is from genome assembly GCF_008041935.1 of Quadrisphaera setariae. Taxonomy (NCBI): domain Bacteria; kingdom Bacillati; phylum Actinomycetota; class Actinomycetes; order Kineosporiales; family Kineosporiaceae; genus Quadrisphaera; species Quadrisphaera setariae. Next base: position 90,436 of record NZ_VKAC01000002.1, on the reverse strand, counting down.
GGCCGTGGGGGCCGCCGAGGGTCCGGGAGTGGTCACGGGTGCAGCGCTCACGGGTCCATGGTCCCAGCCCGGCAGGATGGGCGGGTGACCACTGCTGATGATCACCCGGCCGGCCCGGCGGCGACCACTCCGGCGACCGCCCCGCCGGAGCTGGCCGAGCGCGCCGCCGGGCTCGAGGCCGCGGACCCCCTGGGCGACCTGCGCGAGCGCTTCGACCTGCCCGACGACGGCTCGGTCTACCTCGTGGGCAACAGCCTCGGCGCCCTGCCGCGCGCGGTGGCGCCCGCCGTCGCCGACGCGGTGCAGCGCCAGTGGGGCCGGGCGCGCGTGGGCGGGTGGAACACCGAGGGGTGGTGGGGCGCACCGCAGCGCGTCGGTGACCGCATCGGCGCGCTGGTCGGGGCGGCTCCCGGCCAGGTGGTGGTGGGCGACTGCACCAGCGTCCAGCTCCACAAGGTCCACCTGGCCGCGGCCGCCGAGGCGAAGAGGCACGACGACCGCCGCCGCGTCGTCGTCGCCGATCCCGGGTCCTTCCCCACCGACCTGTTCGTGCTGGCCTCCGACGCCCGCCTGGCAGGGCTGGAGGTCGTGCTCGCCGCGCCGCCGGACGTGCCGTCCGTGCTCGCCGCCCGCGGCGACGAGGTCGCCCTGCTGGCCCTCAGCCAGGTCGACTACCGCACCGGCGAGCTGTGGGACCTGCCCGGGCTGACCCGGGCCGCCCACGACGCCGGCGCGCTGGCGCTGTGGGACCTGTGCCACTCCGCCGGGGTGGTGCCCGCCGACCTCGACGCGAACGACGTCGACTACGCGGTCGGCTGCAGCTACAAGTTCCTCAACGGGGGCCCGGGCGCCCCGGCGTGGGTCTACGTGCCCCACCGCCTGCAGGCGGGCTTCGCCAACCCCGTGCCGGGCTGGAACTCCGCAGCGCAGCCCTTCGCCATGACCCGCGAGTACACCCCGGCCCCCGACATCGCGGTGGCCCGGACGGGCACGCCTCAGATGATCAGCCTGCTGGCGCTGGAGGCCGCCCTGACCGCCTACGACGACGTCGACGTCGACGCGGTGCGCGCGAGGTCGGTGTCGCTGACGGGCTTCGCCCTGGAGGCGCTGGACGCCCTGGTGCCCGAGGTCGAGGTGGTCACCCCGCGCGACGCGGACCGCCGCGGCAGCGCCCTCGCGCTGCGCCACCCGCAGGCGTGGGGGCTGTCGCGCGCGCTGCACGCCCGCGGCGTCGAGGGCGACTTCCGCGCGCCCGACGTCGTGCGGTGGGGCGTCGCGCCGCTGTACCTCTCCCACGCCGACGTGATGGCCGCCGTCGTCGCGCTGCGGGCCGTCCTCGACGCTGGCGAGCACGAGGCTGCCGAGCACGCCGAGCGGCCGACGGTCACGTGAGCGAGCAGCCGGACGAGCGGTCCTGGCTCCCGCCGGAGGAGGAGCCGTGGGCGCTCTCGCTCGTGGTGAGGGTCGAGCGGGAGGACGCCGGCGGTCCCCCGGCGCACACCGACGTGCTGGTCGCGGCGGCCCGCGCCGTCGTCGCCCTGCTCGTCGACGAGCGCACCACCGAGCCCGACGGCGTCTTCCACGACGCTGTGACCCGGTGGCGCGGCCAGCGGATCCGCAAGATCGGTCGCCGCGCGCGCGGATCCCGCTGGGAGCGGACGGCGCAGCTGGAGCACGTCGAGGCCCGGGCGGGCTCCGCGCGGGTGCGGGCGTTCGCACCGCACCCGCGCGACGACGCCCCGAAGGTCCTGCGGGACCTGCAGGTCGGAGGCCTGGAGCTCACCGACCCCGAGTCCCCTCCCCGCGGGCAGGGATCCCCCGCAAGCGGGAGGTACCCCCAGTCAGCCACCCCCGTGGGGCCCGTGCTGACCATCCGACTGGCACCGGGAGTGGGGATGAGCACCGGCAAGGCCGTCGCTCAGGTCGGCCACGCGGCGCAGCTCGCCCTCGAGCGCCTCGACCGCGCCACCGTCGCCGGGTGGCTGGCCGGCGCAGAGCCCGACGTGGCCACGGGCCTCGCTGTCGTCGTCACCCAGGGGGCGCCCGCGCTGCCGGCGTCGCAGCGGGTGGACGTCCGCGACGCCGGCTACACCGAGGTGGCCCCGGGCACCGTCACCGTGAGCGCCGGCTTCGAGGGCTAGCCCACCCGCGCTCGGACACCTCCAGCGTCAGCTGGAGTCGGCGAGCAGCTCGTCGAGCACGAGCGACAGCTCGTGGCCCTCGATGGTCACGACGAGCGCCGCCGACCACGGCACCCGCTCCACGCTCGCGCAGCCGCCCTCGACCGGACCGGTGTGGACGACGACCTCGTGGGCCGGCAGGTCGACCACCCCGCAGACGGAAGCCCCGGCAGCCGCGCAGACGCGCGGCTCGTGCACGAGGTCGAGCCGCTGGCTCGACTGCGCCACCTCCACCACGAGGGCCGCGGTGTCGGGGTGCGCTCCGGGGCGACGCAGGACGACGGCGACACCAGGCTCGGGCTGCGACCGGGGGCCAGCCAGAACGGTGAGTGCGTCCGCACCCGCCACGGCACCGGCACGGTCTGCGCCAGGGCGTGGCCCAGCTCGCCGACGACCTCGTCGTGCTCCCACCCCTGCGGCACCACCTCGACCAGCACCCCTTCCAACAGCTCCACCGGAGGGCTGTCGCAGCCGTCGGGTCCGACCATCCGGTCGAACTGCTCGCGGGTGACGCCGACGCGGTGGACCTCCGGGTCGCTCTCGAGGGGCTGCGCGCTCACGCGGGCCACCCTCCCTGCGACGTCCGACAGCGCGCCAGACCGGTGACGTGCCCGTCCCTGTTATTGACTGACCGTTCATCCATGTACGAGGATGGGGCCATGGCCCGACCCAGGAGCTTCGACGAGGCGGTCGTCGTGGACGCCGCCACGCACTGCTTCACCGACCTCGGCTACGCCGCGACCTCCGTCGACGACCTCGTCATCGCCACCGGCCTGCACCGCGGCAGCCTCTACGGCGCCTTCGGCAGCAAGCGCGGCCTCTTCCTGGCCGCCCTGGCCCGCCACACCTCCAGCCCCCGCGAGGCCCCCGAAGACGACGAGCGAGCGCTCGACCTGCTGCTCGTGGCCTCGCTGGAGCTGGCACCCCACGACGACGAGGTCCGGGACCTCGTCCGCGACGCCTGTGGCGCGCTCGGCCCGACTGCCGTCACGGTCCTCGGGCGGCGCCTGCTGGAGCGAGCCCACCTCGAGGACGACCTCCCCGAGGCGGAGGCGCCCCCCGTGGTCCCCACCGGTCCGACCCCGACGACACCAGCAACGAGGAGGGCGTGATGGCACGCATCAGGGTCAGCGACGGACAGCTCGAGGTGCGGCTCGTGGGCCTCGACGCCCTGTGGGCGCTCCGGCGGCGCCTGGTGGTGCCGCTCTCAGCGGTCCGCGGGGCCACGGCAGACCCGGGCGCCGCCGCCGAGCCCAAAGGAGTCCGCGCCCCGGGGCTGCACCTGCCGGGCGTGGCCGCCGTGGGCACCTTCCACCGCGGCGGGGACAAGACGCTGTACGCCGTGCACTCGGGCCGGCGGACCGTCGTCGTCCAGATGGAGCCGGGAGCGGACACGTCGGGCTTCGCCCGGGCGGTGGTGGAGGTCCCGGACCCCCGCGCCGCCGTCGACGACGTCAACCGGGCGCTGAGCAGGCGCTGAGGCTCAGCCGGCGGGTGGTGCGCCCGGCGACGCCCCGGGGCCCGGCTGGGCCGCGGGGTCGGGCGGACTCCACCGGCACGCCTCACGGGGCTCGCGCCGCCGCGTCGCCCCGCGGCAGCGCGGGCACATCCGCGTGACGCGCTCACCGGTCCGGGACGCCGGCGCGTCGTCCCAGGACACGTGCGGGAGGCGCTCCAGCTGCGAGCGCGACAGCGCCAGCCCGCAGACCGTCTGGTGGGTGCCGGGCTCCCACGCGTGGGCCTCCCCGGCAGCCGCGGTCCTGTCCCCAGGTGCCCGAGGTCAGCTGCGGACGGGGTGGCAGAGAGCCAGCGAGAACCGCCGAAGCGCCACCGCAGGACGACGACGGCCGGCGGCCCCTCACGGGACGCCGGCCGTCGTCAGGAGCTCGCTGCAGGCGGTGCAGCGAGCTGTCAGCTCACCAGCCGCGCTGCGCCAGGCGGTGCGGCTCGGGGATCGCCTCGACGTTGAGACCGACCATGGCCTCGCCCAGGCCGCGGGAGACCTTGGCGATGACGTCGGGGTCGTCGTGGAAGGTGGTGGCCTGCACGATCGCCTCGGCGCGCTGCTGCGGGTTGCCCGACTTGAAGATCCCGGAGCCCACGAAGACGCCGTCAGCGCCCAGCTGCATCATCATCGCGGCGTCGGCCGGGGTGGCGATGCCGCCGGCGGTGAAGAGCACGACGGGCAGGCGTCCGGCCTCGGCCACCTCCACGACGAGGTCGTAGGGGGCCTGCAGCTCCTTGGCGGCGACGTAGAGCTCGTCCTTGCTGAGCGAGGTCAGCCGCTGGATCTCCGCGCGGATGGTGCGCATGTGCGTGGTGGCGTTGGAGACGTCACCGGTGCCCGCCTCGCCCTTGGAACGGATCATGGCCGCGCCCTCGGTGATGCGGCGGAGCGCCTCCCCGAGGTTGGTGGCGCCGCAGACGAAGGGCACGGTGAACTGCCACTTGTCGATGTGGTGGGTGTAGTCGGCCGGGGTGAGCACCTCGGACTCGTCCACGTAGTCGACACCGAGGCTCTGGAGCACCTGCGCCTCGACGAAGTGGCCGATGCGGGCCTTCGCCATGACGGGGATGGAGACCTCGGCCTGGATGGCGTCGATGAGGTCGGGGTCGCTCATGCGGGCCACGCCGCCCTGCGCGCGGATGTCGGCGGGGACGCGCTCGAGGGCCATGACGGCCACGGCGCCGGCGTCCTCGGCGATGCGCGCCTGCTCAGCGGTGACGACGTCCATGATCACGCCGCCCTTGAGCATCTCGGCCATGCCGCGCTTGACGCGGGAGGTGCCGACCTGGGGCTGCGAGGCAGAGGTGGAGGACTCGGACATGCCTCCCATGGTACGGCGGCGCGCCGAGGGCGACGCACCGCCTGATCAGGCCGGGAGGCCCTTCCACCTGCGGCGCGGCGGCGTCCTGGCGAGCGCCTCAGTCGCCGATGTGGCGCAGCACACCGTCCCAGCCGCCGGCCAGCTCCTCGACGAGGTCCACGAGGGCGTGCGGGTACACGGTCGCCCCAGCCTCCTGGGCTGCGGCCAGCTCCGGCAGCGACCACCAGCGCAGCTCGTCGAGGACGTCGCTCTCCAGCTCCGTCCACCCCGCGGTGGAGACGCCGCGGGCTCGCGCCCCGGGCACGAGGGCGAGGAAGAAGAGCTCGTCCTGGCGGCACGTGCGGGCGAGGAAGTCGAAGACCGCGCTGCGCTCCCCCACCGGGCCGACCAGCTGCTCCGCGGTGACCTCCAGCCCCGTCTCCTCGCGCAGCTCGCGCGCGGCCGCGGCGCGCGGGTCCTCCTGCGGCCCGATGCCGCCGCCGACGGTGAACCACCACGAGCGCTCGGGCTGGTCGGCGTCGTGACCGCGCACCAGCAGCACGTGGAGGCCCTCACCGCCGTCGTCGTCCTGGCCGGCAGCGCCGGTGGGGTCCACGAGCAGCACGCGGGCCCCGCGGCGGAACCACAGGCCGTCCTCGCCGAGGACCCACTCGTCCGGCTCCGCCCCACCAGCTGCGCCGGCCCCGTCAGCGGCTCCGCCTGCACCGAGCGACTCGACCACGGCGTCAGCCTGTCAGCCGCTCGGCCGGACCCGCCTGCCGGGGCGGACCGTGCGGGCGCCGGGGTGCGAGCGCGGGCGGCTCGTCGTCGACGTCGAAGGTGCGCGGCATCGGCGCCCTGCCCGCCAGGTGCGCCCACCGCTCCACGCGGCGACCGCGGGTGCGCCGGGCCGCCACCACGGCGTCGTTGGCGAAGCGCCTGGCCAGCACGACCCGCTCGCAGGCGGTGGCGAGGTCGGCGAGGAGCTCCTCCACCACCGGCTCGCGGCGGTCGTGCAGCACCTGCACCGCCCCCGGCGTGAGCACCGCGCGCAGCGCGCGGGTGAGGTCGGACTCCACCACCTCGCGCTCCAGCTCCTCCAGGGGCGCTGTCGCCTCGGCCGCGGCGGAGGCGAGGAGCAGCGCACTGGCCGGGTCGAGGGCTCCGCTGGCCGCGAGCGCCTCGGTGGCGGCGGCGCGGCGCAGCAGCGCCGCGTCCAGGGCGGCGCGGGTGGTCTCCACGCGCACGTGCATCCGGTCGAGCCGCGCCGCGCGCGCGGTGAGCCACCACGCCAGCCCCCCGAGGACGACGACGACGGCCAGCAGGACGGCCGGCAGCAGGAGCACGTGGTCGCTCACGGCAGCACCTCACCAGTGCGCACGGCCGGCGCCGGCAGCTGCGCCGTCGCCGTCGTGTCGCGCCACTGGGTGAGCAGGCGCCCCGCGGCGGGGTCGTCGCCGAGCTCGCCGAGGGCGGCCTCGCCGCCGCGCACCCCGCTGAGCACGGTCTCGTAGACGGTGAGCACGCGGTGGGCGACCACCGACCAGTCGTAGCGGCGGACGGCTCGTGAGGCCTCGCCGGCGAGGCGCCGGCGGCGCTCGTCGTCGCCGAGGAGCGACGAGGCAGCCGCCGCCAGGGCGGCGGGGTCGCCCACGGGCACGAGCTGCCCCAGCGCGCCGCCGTCGAGCACGCGGGAGAAGGCGGGCAGGGCGCTGGCCAGCACGGGGGTGCCGGCGCTCATGGCCTCCACCAGGACGATGCCGAAGCTCTCCCCCGCCGTCTGCGGCGCCACGTACAGGTCTGCGGAGGCCAGCAGGGAGGCCTTGTCCGCCTCGCTCACCGAGCCGAGCAGCTCCAGGCAGTCAGCGTGCTCCCCGGCGAGCGCGCGGGCGGCACGGGGGTCGCCGCGGCCGGCGACGAGCACGCGCAGCCCGGGGTGCTCGGCACGCAGGACCGGCAGGGCCTCGGCGAGCACCCCGAAGCCCTTGCGCGGCTCCTCGAAGCGCCCCAGGAACAGCAGGACCGGCGCCCCGGGGCGCCCGCGCCACTCCTGGCGGACGGGGGCGCTGGCGTACCGGTCCACGTGCACGCCGTTGGGGACGACGACGGCGTCTCCCCCCAGGTGCTCGACCACCCGGCGGCGGGCGTCCTCGCTCACCGCGATGCGGGCCGACAGCTTCTCCAGCCCGGGCCGCACCAGCGGCAGGGCCGCCTGCAGGGCCCGCGAGCGCAGGGACGCGGTGTGGAAGGTGGCCACCAGCGGCACCTCGGCGGCCAGCATGGCGATGAGGGCGATGCTGGGCGTGACGGGCTCGTGCAGGTGGACGACGTCGAAGCCGCCCTCGGCGAGCCACCGGCGCACGCGCAGGCCCACCACCGGGCCGAAGCTCACCCGCGCCACGGAGCCGTTGTAGGAGACCGGGACCGCCCCACCGGAGGAGACCAGCCAGGGCGGGAGCGGGTCCGGCTCCCCCCCGGCGGGGTCCGGGGCGGGCGTGGAGACCGGCGCCAGCACGGAGACCTCGTGCCCCTGCTCCAGGAGCACCTCGGCGAGGTCGGCGACGTGGGCCTGCACGCCTCCGGGGACGTCGAAGGAGTACGGGCAGACCAGCCCCACCCTCACGGCGCCGGCTCCCGCGCCGGGACCAGCGCCTCCGCAGCGGTCAGGCCAGCCGGGCCGCCGGTGAACACCCGCTGGAGCATGTGCCAGTCCGCGGGGTGCTCCCGCACCGCGGCGCTGAGCACGTCGACGCAGGCCTGCGTCATCGCGGCCGTCTGGGCCTTGCGGTCCGGCCGCTGCCCCGGCCCCGCGCCCGGAGCGCCGGGGGCGGTGACACGGGGGTGGACGACGGCGACCGCCGTCCACGACCGCCACGGGCTGCGCCGGAGGGACGAGGGCTCGTAGTGGACGCTCACGGGGAACAGCGGCGCCCCCGTGGTCAGCGCCAGCGCCGCCGGGCCCGCCGCGGACCGCGACGGGTGCCCCAGCAGCTCCACCGGTACACCACCGCCGGACAGGTCGCGGTCGGCCAGCAGCGGCACGAACGCCCCGCCGCGCAGCGCCCGCACGAGCGAGGCGAAGCTGCCGCTGGAACCGCCGCGCTCCACGGCGACCACGGTCAGGCCCAGGCGCTCGCGGAAGGCGAGGAACGCCTCGAAGACCTCCGCAGGCTCCAGGCGCTCGGCCACGGTGACCACCGGGGCGTCCCACACGGCGGCCGCCCAGGCACCCACCTGGTCCCACGAGCCGGAGTGCCCGAGGAAGGCGACCGCGCCGCGGCCCGCCTCCAGCGCCTCGACCAGCTCGGCCAGACCCTCCCCCTCGACCCGGGTGCGCTCGAGCAGCTGCTGCGGGGTCCACACGTGCAGGCGGAAGGCGTCGGCCCAGTAGCGGGCGTAGGAGCGCATCCCCGCTCGCACGAGCCGTCGCAGGTCCTCGCCGGAGGCCCCGGTGGCGCGGGCCAGGTTGCCCTCCAGGCGGCGGACCCCGGGACCGCCCCGGCGGGCGGCGACCTCGGCGCCCAGCGACGCCGCCGCGCGGACCAGGGCCTCAGGGAGGCGGGGGACGACGGCGAAGGCCGCGCGGTAGCCGAGCGCGGCCGCACCGGGCCGACCTGCGAGCGGTGCTCCGCGCCGGGTGATGAGCCGCGCGGGGGTCCGCCGGCGCCCGCCGTCAGGTGCCGGCACGAGCCGGCTCGTCCTCGGGCAGGAGCTGCCGGCGCACCAGCGCGAGGCGCTGCCCGACGGTGACGCAGCTGGCCGCCGCGAGCAGCGCCAGCACCACCACGAGCACGGTCTGCGGCAGGCCCAGTCCGACGAAGGCGGTCACCACAAGGGTGGCCACGAGGCGCTCGCTGCGCTCGGCGATGCCGACGTCGGCGCGCGCACCGGCCGCCTCCGCGCGGGCGCGGGCGTAGGAGACGACGAAACCGAGGGCCATGTTGGCCAGCGCCAGCACCGCCAGGCCCCGGGCCCAGGGCGTCTCCGCACCCGATCCGGTGGCGTAGAGCACCAGTCCCCCGAAGACGGCGGCGTCGCCGAACCTGTCCAGGGTGGAGTCGAGGAAGCCGCCCCAGGCGCTGGTGCGCCCGGACATCCGCGCCATGGTGCCGTCGACCGCGTCGGAGAAGACGAAGCACGTGATGGCGATCGTGCCCCAGAACAGCTGCCCCTGCGGGTAGGCCACCAGGGCGGAGACCACCACGCCGAGGGTCCCGACCACGGTGACCGCATCAGGGCTGACGCCCCGGCGCAGCAGGAAGGCGGCCAGCGGCGTCAGGACGCGCGCCAGCCAGGCGCGGGCGTAGCGGTTGAGCATCTCGTCTGCAGGCTAGCGGGCGGACCCGCGCCGGGCCTGCTTCAGGCCCGGGCCGCTGGGCCGGACGAGCCGCTCGACCCGCTGCCCGAGGTGGTGCTCGTGGTCGTTCCGGGCTCGCCCGCGGCGGCCCACGCGTCGGCGAGCTTGGCGCGGGTGTCGGCGAGCAGCTCGGGGAGGGCCTTGGTCCGCCCGATGACCGGGAGGAAGTTGGCGTCGCCGGTCCAGCGGGGCACGACGTGCTGGTGCAGGTGCGCGGCGATGCCGGCCCCTCCCGCCTGGCCCTGGTTCACGCCGAGGTTGAACCCCGAGGGGTTGCTGACCCGCGCGAGCACCCGCAGCGCGCTCTGCGTGAGCGTGGCGACCTCCACGGTCTCCTGCGGCGTCAGGTCCACGTAGCCGGCCACGTGCCGGTAGGGGCAGACCATGAGGTGGCCCGGGTTGTAGGGGTAGAGGTTGAGCACCACGAAGCAGAGCTCACCCCGGGCGACGACGAGCGCGTCCTCGTCCTCCAGCGACGGCGCCCGGCAGAACGGGCAGCCGGAGCCGGCGGCCGCGCTCGGCGGCTTGTTCTCGCCGCCGATGTACGCCATGCGGTGGGGCGTCCACAGTCGCTCGAAGCCGTCGGCCTCGCGGGCGAAGCCGCTCGGGTCCTCCGCGCCCACCGGGTCGAACGGAGCGGCGGGCGGTTCCACCGAGGACGACGGCTCGCTCACACCTGGACCCGGGTGCGGACCGCCTCGACGATGCGCTCCACGGCCTCCGCGACCGGCACGGCGTTGTCCTGCCGACCGTCGCGGTAGCGGAAGGAGACCGCACCGGCCTCGACGTCGTCTCCGCCCGCGATGAGCACGAACGGCACCTTCGCCTTGGAGTGGGTGCGGATCTTCTTCTGCATGCGGTCGTCGGAGTCGTCGACCTCGGCGCGGATCCCCTGCGCCTTGAGCTGGCGGACGACGTCGTGCAGGTGCGGGGCGAAGTCCTCCGCGACCGGCACGCCGACCACCTGCACGGGCGCGAGCCACGGGGGGAACGCCCCGGCGTAGTGCTCGACCAGCACGCCGAAGAACCGCTCGAGGGAGCCGAACTTCGCCGAGTGGATCATCACCGGCTGCTGGTGGGAGCCGTCGGCCGCGGTGAACTCCAGGCCGAAGCGGGCCGGCTGGTTGAAGTCGTACTGGATGGTCGACATCTGCCAGGTGCGGCCGATGGCGTCGCGCGCCTGCACGGAGATCTTCGGGCCGTAGAAGGCCGCGCCGCCCGGGTCGGGGACCAGCTCCAGGCCGGTGCGCTCGGCGCAGCCGCGCAGCACCTCGGTGGCCTGCTCCCACTCCTCGTCGGAACCGATGAACTTGTCGCCGGTGCCGCGGGTGGACAGCTCGAGGTAGTAGTCGTCCAGCCCGAAGTCCTTCAGCAGCCCGAGCACGAAGCCGAGCAGCTTCTCGACCTCGGCCGGCGCCTGCTCGGGAGTGCAGTAGCTGTGGGAGTCGTCCTGGGTGAGGCCGCGCACGCGGGTCAGGCCGTGCACCACGCCGGACTTCTCGTAGCGGTACACCGACCCGAACTCGAAGAAGCGCAGCGGCAGCTCGCGGTAGGAGCGCCCGCGCGACCTGAAGATCAGGTTGTGCATCGGGCAGTTCATGGCCTTGAGGTAGTACTGCGCGTTCTCGAGCTCCATCGGCGGGAACATCGTGTCGGCGTAGTACGGCAGGTGGCCAGAGGTCTCGAAGAGGTGCTGCTTGGAGATGTGGGGCGTCCCGACGTAGTCGAAGCCCTCCTCCACGTGCCGCCGGCGGACGTAGTCCTCCATCTCCCGCTTGATGACGCCGCCGCGCGGGTGGAACACCGCCAGGCCGGAGCCGATCTCGTCGGGGAAGGAGAACAGGTCGAGCTCGGCACCCAGGCGGCGGTGGTCGCGCCGCTCCGCCTCGGCCAGGCGCTCCAGGTGGGCGCGCAGCTCGTCCTTGGACGGCCACGCCGTGCCGTAGACGCGCTGCAGCTGCTGGTTCGCCTGGTCCCCCCGCCAGTAGGCGGCGGCGGTGCGCGTGAGCTGCCAGCCGTTGGCCAGCAGGCGGGTGCTCGGCACGTGCGGGCCGCGGCACAGGTCCTTCCAGGCGACCTCGCCGCCGCGGCGGACGTTGTCGTAGATGGTGAGCTCACCGGCGCCGACCTCCACCGACGCGCCTTCTGCCACCTCGTCACCCGCCTCGGGGCTGCCGGTACCGCCCTTGAGGCCGATCAGCTCGAGCTTGTACGGCTCGTCGGCCAGCTCCGCGCGGGCCTCCTCGTCGGTGACGACCCGGCGGCGGAAGGTCTGGCCCTCCTTGACGATGCGCTGCATCTCCTTCTCGAGGGCCTTGAGGTCCTCGGGGGTGAACGGCACCTCGACGTCGAAGTCGTAGTAGAAGCCGTCGCGCACCGGCGGGCCGATGCCGAGCTTCGCCTGCGGGTGCAGCGACTGCACGGCCTGCGCGAGCACGTGCGCGGTGGAGTGGCGCAGCACGTCGAGCCCGTCCGGGCTGCCCACCTCGACCGCCTCGACGACGTCGCCGTCGGCCAGCTCCGTGGTCAGGTCGCGCAGCTCGCCGCCGATGCGGGCCACGACGACGTCGCGGCGACCCTCGTACAGCTCGGCGGCCGTGGTGCCCGTCGCGACCCCGCGCTCGGCACCGTCGACCACCACGCGCAGGACATCAGGCTCAGACACGGCCGTGACTCTACGGCGCTGGCCAGTGCGCCCGCCGGGCCCCCGTCAGGTGTCCAGCAGGACGACGACGTCGCCGACGCCGACCACCCCCGGCTCGACGACGTCGGCGTACACCCCCAGGCAGCGCTTCGGGGTGCGGGTGACGCGCAGCAGCGGCCCGGGCGCCGCGTCCGCCCGCTGCAGCCGGAGGCGCCGCCCCACCCACGTCCGCTCCTCGCCCGGCTGCGCGAGCGCCGGGTCGAGCTCGACGACGACGTTGGCGCGCTCACCCGGGTCGCAGCCCGCGGGCGCGTCCGGGGCCTCGGCGGCACCGGCGGCCACCAGGTGCACCGCCGCGCCCTCGCGGTGGGGCCCCGGGGCACCAGCGGCCCCCACTCCCGCGGCCCGGGCGTCGTGCAGGCGGGTGCCGGGACCAGCCAGCCGGACGGGCCAGCCGTCCCCCGGGGCCGCAGCTCCGCCAGCGGCTCCTGCCGGCCGCACGCGCAGCGCGTCGTCGTCGACGGAGGCCACCCACGCGGCCAGCTCCGGCACGTCGCGGGCCCGCACGGGCTCACCGGCGGCGTCGAGGAGCTGCCAGCGCCGGTCGTGGGCGAGCCCGGCGGCGTCCAGGGAGACGCTCGCGGGGAGGTCCCCACCGGCGGAGCGCAGAGGGAAGCGCCGCAGCAGCGCGACCCGGCCGACGACGACGCCGTGGTCCACGGACGACCTCCTCGCACGACCGAGACGACCCTGGGAACGCTGAAGGGCCGCCCCACAGGAGGGACGGCCCTTCAGCGACCGGTGGGCGATACTGGGATCGAACCAGTGACCTCCTCGGTGTGAACGAGGCGCTCTACCGCTGAGCCAATCGCCCGGTGCGGAGAACACATTACAGGTCTCCCGCGGTGCTCCTCGTCAGGGGTCCACGCCGGGGATCCGGCCGAGGAACGCCACGGCCTCCGCGGGCAGCACCGCCGGTGGCCCCACCACCACGAGGAAGAGCCAGGCGCCGCCGAGCGCGCAGGCGATCGCCGCACCCGAGCCGGTGAGGCGCAGCCACAGCGGCTGGCGGGCGGCCCAGTGCGTGAACCGCCGCACAGCGATCCGCGCGCGCTTCAGGAGGCGGTGCGCCCAGGCGAACTCGCTCGCCAGCACGGCCAGGCCGGCGAGGACCAGCGGGATGCCGCCCGGTCCCGGCAGCCAGCCGGTGGCGGCCCCCAGGAGGATGAGGAACACGCCGACGCACGCGACCACCACGCGGTAGACGCGGTGCTTCTTGGGGTCCGCGCGGACCCTGGCGCGCCACTCCCAGCGGTCGCGGCGCTCCCGGCGGGTGGAGCCCGGTCCGCCGCGGGAGGCTCCGGTGCGCGTCCGACCAGCGGCGGGACCGGTCGGCGCGGGGGTCGCGGCGTCGTCGGGAGCGGGAGGTACCGGCGGCGCAGGCTGCACCCGCCTAGGGTACGTCTCGTACGACACGCCGCCCGGGGGTGTTTGATCCGTCCGGGACGGGGGAACATCGAGGGTGTCCGACCCGAAGGGGTCGGCGACGCCGCCGGCTCCGGCCGCCGCTCACCGGGGAGGACCACCGTGCCCAAGGGCTCAGCTCACGTCGACGCCGAGGTCGAGCTGCGCCTCGTCGTCCCCGAGTCGGGCAAGGTTCCGGTCTCCGTGGAGTTCGGCTACGGCGTCCACGACCCGTTCGCCGTCACCGCTTCGTTCCGCGGCGACGGCGGCTCGATCGAGTGGGTCTTCGCACGCGACCTCCTGCGGGAGGGTCTGCGCCGCCCCACGGGCGAGGGGGACGTCCAGGTGTGGCCCGGCGAGGCCGACGGCACGGAGGTCGTGCTCGTCTCGCTCAGCTCCCCCGACGGCCACGCCGTCCTCGAGGCCGACGCTGCTGACCTCCGCGACTTCCTCGACCGCACCCACGCCCTCGTGCCCCCCGGGGCCGAGAGCCGCCACGTCCACGTCGACGACGAGCTCGCCGAGCTCCTGGGCCGCGCTGTCTAGCTCGAGACCCAGCTCCCGCTCGGACGAGGAGGGCGCCACCCCGATGTCGGGGTGGCGCCCTCCTCACGTCCACCCGGCCGCCCGCGACGATCACGCGCCTCAGCGCCGGTCCAGAGCGCCAGCATCGGCCGGCACACGGATCCGGTGGGCAGGCTCAGTGCCGGCGGGCCGGCTCGGTGCCGGGTCTGACCCCGGAAGCGGCACTGGACCTGCCCGCCGGCACTCGGGCTGCCCGGTGACCCCGCGACGACCGGCTCGCGCGGCCAGGACCCCGGAAGGCGGCGGCGCAGCCGCACGGCCGACTGCGGACGTGACGCGCGAGGGCATGACTGTCATGGGGGTGGGGTGCGAAAGGGCCGCGACGGGACGCGCCCGACCGGCAGCTGCCCGCAGGTGCACGAAGACCCCGGTCCGCCAGCGGATCCGGGGTCTGACCTGGTGGGCGATACTGGGTTCGAACCAGTGACCTCTTCCGTGTCAAGGAAGCGCGCTACCACTGCGCCAATCGCCCGTGCGTCACCGAGGTGCGCATGAGGTGGAGACGGGATTCGAACCCGTGTACACGGCTTTGCAGGCCGTTGCCTCGCCTCTCGGCCACTCCACCGAGGGGCATCCGAGTCCGAGCGACCCTCGTGCGGTGCCCTCCGAGCGGACGACGGGATTCGAACCCGCGACCCTCACCTTGGCAAGGTGATGCTCTACCAACTGAGCCACGTCCGCGTACCGGCCTTGCGGCCGAACAAGAAGAACATTACTTCACGCCCGGGGCCCACGTCGAACCGCCCCCCCTCTCGGCCTCACCGGGGGTTCTCGCCGGAGCCGCCCGGAGGTCGCCGCAGTGCCGTCCGGAGGTCATCCGCCGACCCTTCACGAGGCGCCGGCGACCGCCCTCGGCCAGGATGACCCCAGCCCGGCGCCCGGAGCGGCGGGCCGCACGACAGACGCCCGTGAGAGGACGCCATGCAGGTCTGGCCAGGACGCCCCTACCCGCTGGGGGCCACCTTCGACGGCGCGGGGACCAACTTCGCGCTCTTCTCGGAGGTCGCCTCGCGCGTGGAGCTCTGCCTCGTGGACGAGCGCGGGCGCGAGACGCGCATCGACCTGCCCGAGGTCGACGGCTTCGTGTGGCACGCCTACCTGCCGCGGGTCCAGCCCGGGCAGCGCTACGGCTACCGCGTGCACGGCCCGTACGACCCGGCCGCGGGCCACCGGTGCAACCCCAGCAAGCTGCTGCTCGACCCCTACGCCAAGGCCATCGACGGCCAGGTGGACGGGCACGAGTCGCTCTTCAGCTACTCCTTCAAGGACCCCTCGCGCCGCAACACCGCGGACAGCGCCCGCCACACGATGCTGTCCGTGGTGGTGAACCCCTACTTCGACTGGGGCACCGACCGGCCACCGCGTCGGGACTACCACGAGACGGTCATCTACGAGGCGCACGTCAAGGGCCTCACGATGACCCACCCCGGCCTGCCCGAGGAGATCCGCGGCACGTACGCCGGCATCGGCCACCCCGCGATGGTCGAGCACCTCACCGACCTCGGCGTCACCGCCATCGAGCTCATGCCCGTCCACCAGTTCGTGCAGGACACCCACCTGCAGGAGAAGGGCATGACCAACTACTGGGGCTACAACACCATCGGGTTCTTCGCCCCCCACAACGCCTACTCCTCCACCGGCACCCGCGGGCAGCAGGTGATGGAGTTCAAGTCGATGGTGCGCACGCTGCACCAGGCGGGCATCGAGGTGATCCTCGACGTCGTCTACAACCACACCGCCGAGGGCAACCACATGGGCCCGACGCTGGCCTTCCGCGGCATCGACAACGCGGCCTACTACCGCCTGGTCGACTCCGACAAGGCCCACTACTACGACACCACCGGCACCGGGAACTCGCTGCTCATGCGCTCCCCGCACGTGCTACAGCTGATCATGGACTCGCTGCGGTACTGGGTGAACGACATGCACGTCGACGGGTTCCGCTTCGACCTGGCGAGCACCCTGGCCCGGCAGTTCCACGAGGTCGACCGCCTGTCGGCCTTCTTCGACCTGATCCAGCAGGACCCGGTGGTCTCGCAGGTCAAGCTCATCGCCGAGCCGTGGGACGTCGGCGACGGCGGCTACCAGGTCGGCGGGTTCCCCCCGCTGTGGACGGAGTGGAACGGCAAGTACCGCGACACCGTCCGCGACTTCTGGCGCGGCGAGCCGAGCGCGCTGGCCGAGTTCGCCAGCCGCATCTCCGGCTCCTCCGACCTGTACGAGCACAACGGCCGCAAGCCCATCGCGTCCATCAACTTCGTCACCGCGCACGACGGCTTCACGATGCGCGACCTCGTCTCGTACAACGAGAAGCACAACGAGGCCAACGGCGAGGGCGGGCGCGACGGCGAGAGCCACAACCGGTCGTGGAACTGCGGGGTGGAGGGCGAGACCAAGGACAAGGAGGTCGGCGCCCTCCGCGCCCGCCAGCAGCGCAACATGCTGGCCACCCTGCTGCTGTCCCAGGGGGTGCCCATGATCCTCCACGGCGACGAGCTGGGGCGGACGCAGAAGGGCAACAACAACACCTACTGCCAGGACAACCGCACCTCGTGGGTGGACTGGAACCTCACCGACGAGCAGCGGGACCTGCTCCGCTTCACCCAGCAGGTGATCTCGGTGCGGATGAGCCACCCGGTCTTCCGCCGGCGCCGGTTCTTCGCCGGGGACGCGCACCACGGCGGGGAGAGCGCGCTGGGCGACATCGCCTGGTTCACCCCCGCCGGCGTCCACATGACGCACAGCGACTGGTCGACCGGCTACGCGCGGTCCCTCGGCGTGTTCCTCAACGGCTGGGCGATCCCCGAGCCCGACCCCCGTGGAGAGCAGATCGTGGACGACAGCTTCTACATCATGTTCAACGCCTCGCACGAGGACGTCGTCTTCACGCTCCCGCCCGAGGAGTACGGCCACGAGTGGCGGGTGGTGGTCGACACGCACTCACCGCCGGAGACGCCGCGGCCCGCGGTGCCGGCGGTCATCGCACTGGCCGCTGCCGAGGCGACCGGCCCGTACACGGCTGGTTCCGACGTCACGGTGGCCGGGCGCAGCCTGCTCGTGGTGACCCGTCCCTCGGTGGAGGCGCTGTGAGCGAGAACCAGCAGACCGGCCAGCAGGGCGGGCAGGGTGGCTCCGCCGCGCAGCACCGCCCCGCGCCCGGCAAGCCCGTCCCGGTCTCGACGTACCGGCTCCAGATCCGTCCGGAGTTCGGCTACGACGACGCGACCGCCGTCGTCGACCACCTCGACGCCCTGGGCGTCTCGCACGCGTACCTCTCCCCGCTCCTGGAGCCGACGCCGGGCTCGGCGCACGGGTACGACGTGGTCGACCACAGCCGCGTCAACCCCGAGGCGGGCGGCCGCGAGGCCCTCGACGTGCTGGTGCAGCGGCTGCGCAGCAAGGGCCTGGCCGCCGTGGCCGACGTCGTCCCCAACCACATGGCGGTGCCGACGCCGGCGCGGCTCAACCGCGCCCTGTGGTCGGTGCTGCGCGACGGACCGGACTCCCCCTACGCGCGCTGGTTCGACGTGGACTGGTGGACGTCGGGGCACGCGCTCCTCATGCCCGTGCTCGGATCCCGGATCGGGCAGGTGCTCGGCAGCGGAGAGCTGGTGCTCGACACCTCGGGCAGCGAGCCGCTGCTGCGCTACTACGACCACGTCTTCCCCGTGCGCCCCGGCACGGAGACGCTGCCGCTGGCCGAGCTGGTGGACCGCCAGTGGTACCGGCTGGCGCACTGGCGCGTGGCCGACGAGGAGCTGAACTACCGCCGCTTCTTCGACGTCGACACCCTGGCCGCCATCCGCGTGGAGGACCCCGAGGTCTTCGACGCCAGCCACGAGCTGCTGCTCGAGCTGCTGGAGTCCGGCGAGCTGGAGGGGCTGCGCATCGACCACCCCGACGGCCTCGCCGACCCTCGCGGGTACGTGCGCCGCCTCGCGGAGCGCTCCGGCGGGGCGTGGGTGGTGGTGGAGAAGATCCTCGAGGGCACCGAGGTGCTCCCCGACGACTGGCCCGTGGCCGGCACCACCGGCTACGACGCGCTGCTGCGCGTGGGAGGGCTCTTCGTGGACCCGGCCGGCGCCGGGCCGCTGTCGGCGCTGCTGGCGGAGGTCACGGGCGAGGCGACCGGGTTCCCCGCCGTCGTGTCCGCCGCCAAGCGCGAGGTCGTCGAGGCGGGTCTGTACGCCGAGGTCCACCGGCTGGTCCAGCTGCTGGTCCAGATCGTCGCGGCGGACGTGCGCCTGCGCGACCACACCGAGCGCGCCCTGCGCGAGTGCGTGGTGGAGCTGCTGGTGGCCTTCCCGCGGTACCGCGCGTACGTGGTGCCGGGAGAGCCCGCCCCGGCCGAGGCGCAGCGGGTCCTCGAGGAAGCCGCGGAGCAGGCGCGCGAGCACCTGCCCGAGGAGCGGTGGGACACCCTCGCCGTCGTCGTCGACCTGCTCCTGGGCCGCGAGGTCGGCAGCGCCGGTCGCCAGGCGGACGCCGACCGCGCCGAGCTGGTGGTGAGGTTCCAGCAGACGTGCGGGCCCGTGATGGCCAAGGGCGTGGAGGACACCGCGTTCTACCGCTGGTTCCGCCTCGCCGGTCTGAACGAGGTGGGCGGCGACCCCGACCGGGTGGGCGTCGCACCGGAGGAGTTCCACGCCTACTGCGCCCAGCAGGTGCGCGACTGGCCGGTGGCCATGACCACGCTCACCACGCACGACACCAAGCGCGACGAGGACGTGCGGGCGCGGCTCGCCGTCCTCTCCGAGCTGCCGCTGGAGTTCGCCGAGGCGCTGCGCCAGTGGCGGCGCCTGGCGGCCGAGCACCGCCGCCAGGAGCTGGACGGGCAGACCGAGCACCTCATCTGGCAGACGCTGCTGGGCACCTGGGGCTCAGGCGTCCGCGACGGCAGGCCGGGCGGCCCCATCAGCGGCGAGCGCCTCCTCGGCTACCTCGAGAAGGCCATCCGCGAGGCGAAGCTCCACACCACCTGGACGAACCCCGACGAGGCCTACGAGGACGCCGTGCGGTCCTTCGCGGTGGGCGTCCTGGGTGACTCCGCGGTGGTGGACGCCGTCGAGGCGTTCTCGCAGCGCATCGCCGAGCCGGTGCGCGTGGGCGTGCTCGGGCAGAAGCTCGTCCAGCTGACGATGCCCGGCGTGCCGGACGTGTACCAGGGCACCGAGGTGGTCTCGCTGTCCCTGGTCGACCCGGACAACCGCCGTCCTGTCGACTACGCCGAGCGCCGCCGACGGCTGTCCCGCATCGACTCCGGCGCCCGGCCCGTCGACCTGTCGGACGAGAAGCTGCTCGTGACCTCCCGCGCGCTGCGCCTGCGCCGCGAGCACCCGGAGTGGTTCGTCGGCGAGGGCGCCACGTACGCCGCGGTGGCCACCTCCACCGGCAACGCCGTGGCCTTCGGGCGGGGCAGCGCCGACGTCGACGGCGGAGCCCCCCAGGTGGTGGTCGTGGCCACGCGCCTGGCGGCCTCCCTGGAGCGGCTCGGCGGCTGGGGGCAGCACTCGGTCGTGCTGCCCGGGGCGTCCGGCCCAGGCGCGTGGCGCGACCTGCTCACGGGCGCCCTGCACGACGGCGGCGCCGTGGCGCTGTCGCGGCTGCTGTCCGCGATGCCCGTCGCGCTGCTCGTCCGCGAGGGTGCGAGCGAGGTGGCTGCTGCCGCCACGGGCGCCGTGGTGGAGGATGCTGCGCCGTGAGCATGGCCCAGCAGTCGAGCCCCACCAGCGTCGTTGACGGCATCCACCGCCCGATGAGCAGCAAGGACCTCCGCAAGGCGGTCGGCAAGCTGCTGCGCGGGACACAGCCGCTGCCCATCGTGCAGGCGGGCCACCCGGTGCTCCGGGAGGTCGCCCAGCCCTACGACGGTGAGCTCTCCCCCGAGCTCATGGCCGACCTCGTCGAGGCGATGAAGGTCTCCATGCACGCCGCTCCCGGCGTGGGGCTGGCAGCTCCCCAGGTCGGCCTGGGCCTGGCCCTCGCCGTCGTCGAGGACTCCGGGGACGACGAGGACGACCCGCGCGAGCGGACGGACCTGCCGTTCCGCGTGATCGTCAACCCGTCGTACTCGCCGGTGGACGCGGCCGGCGAGGCGGTGGACGTCGAGTCCGCCGAGCGGGTGGTCTTCGAGGAGGGCTGCCTGTCGGTGGTCGGCTACGAGGCCGAGGTGGCGAGGTTCCGCTCGGTGCGCGTGGTCGGGCAGGACGAGACGGGGCGCGCCTTCGACGACGTCTTCCACGGCTGGGCGGCGCGGATCATGCAGCACGAGATCGACCACCTCGGCGGCGGTCTCTACATCGACAAGGCCGACCTGACGTCGCTGTCCTGGACGGGACGCGTCTGACGCTGGCCGCGCGCATCCCCCGGTCGGGTGGCGGACGCCCATGATCACCGGTTGGGTGGTCGGGTGCACCGCTTCGCCGTCTGGGCGCCCTCTGCTGACCGCGTCGAGATCGACGTCCACCTCCCCTCCGGCACGCGGACGCTGCCCATGGAGCCCACCGACGATCCCGCCCCCGGCTGGTGGGCGTCGGAGGTGGCGGAGGCCGGCGACGGCACCGACTACGCCTTCCGGGTGGACGGCGGCGACCCCCGGCCCGACCCGCGCAGCGCTCACCAGCCGCACGACGTCCACGGCCCCAGCCGCGCCTTCCACGCGGGCGCCCACGCCTGGGGAGACGGCGCGTGGGCAGGCCGGGACGCCCGAGGCGCCGTGGTCTACGAGATGCACGTCGGCACCTTCACCGCCGAGGGCACGCTCGACGCGGCGGCGGAGAAGCTGGGGCACCTGACCGCGCTCGGCGTCGACGTCGTCGAGCTGCTGCCGGTGGCCGCGTTCCCCGGGCGCCGCGGCTGGGGCTACGACGGCGTGGACCTCTACGCCGTGCACGACGCCTACGGCGGTCCCGCGGCGCTGCAGCGCTTCGTCGACGCCGCCCACCAGGCGGGGCTGGGCGTGGCGCTCGACTGCGTCTACAACCACCTGGGCCCGGCGGGGAACTACCTCGGCGAGTTCGGCCCGTACTTCACCGAGGAGCACCACACGCCGTGGGGCGCGGCGGTCAACCTCGACCAGCCGGGCGCCGACGGCGTGCGGCGCTTCGTCCTCGACAACGCCTTGCGGTGGTTCCGCGACTTCCACGTCGACGCGCTGCGCCTGGACGCCGTCCACGCCCTCGTGGACGACTCCGACGAGCACGTGCTGGCCCAGCTGGCCCGCGAGACGGCCGCCCTCTCCGCCGAGCTCGGGCGGCCGCTGACGCTCATCGCCGAGAGCGACCTCAACGACACCGGCATGGTCACGCCGCTGGGCGAGGAGTCCGGCACGGACCTGCCCGCCCGCGGGATGCAGGCGCAGTGGGCCGACGACGTCCACCACGCCCTGCGCTCGGTGATGACCGGCGAGCGCGGGGGCTACTACAAGGACTTCGCCAGCCTCGAGGTGCTCGGCGGCGTGCTGGAGCGCGTGTTCCACCACGCGGGCACCTACAGCCCGTTCCGCGGCAAGACCTGGGGGGCGCCCGTCGACACCTCCCGCTTCGGCGGTCACGCGTTCGTCGCGTACACCACCACGCACGACCAGACCGGCAACCGCGCCACCGGCGACCGGCTCTCGGCGTCCCTGGACGACGCCGCGCTCGCCACCGCGCAGGCGGTGGTCCTCACGAGCGCCTTCACGCCGATGATCTTCATGGGCGAGGAGTGGGGCGCCACCACGCCGTGGATGTTCTTCACCGACCACGACGCCGAGCTGGGCGCCCTGGTGAGCAAGGGCCGGGCCGAGGAGTTCGCCTCCCACGGGTGGGAAGGCGATGTGGAGGTGCCCGACCCGCAGGAGGAGTCGACCTTCACGGGCTCGAAGCTCGACTGGTCAGAGCCGACCTCCGAGCGCGGGGCGAGGCACCTGGCCTGGACCCGCGACCTGCTGGCGCTGCGCCGCTCCGAGCCCGACCTCGCCGGCGACGACCTGCGCGCCGTCCGCACGGCCACCAGCGGTGACGCCGAGCTGCGCGAAGGCGGCAGCCCCTGGCTGGTGGCCCGTCGCGGCTCCCTGGCGCTGGTGGCGAACCTGGCCGCCCACGAGCAGGTGGTCCCGCTGGCCGGCGCCCTGGACGACGACGACGCGCGCGCCGAGGTGGTCCTCGCGTGGGACGCCGCGACCACCGAGGTCTCCGCAGGCTCGTCGGGCACCGCCGTGCGGCTGCCCGCCCGGGCCAGCGCCGTCGTCCGCCTCTCCTGAGAGTGCTCCGGAGGTCCGTGACCACGGACCTCCGGAGCAGGGCGGTTCAGCCCTGGGAGCCCTCGCGGGCCAGGGCGGTGAGGCGCGAGACGGCGCGGGCGTACTTCTTGCGGTAGCCGCCGTTCATGAGCTCGTCGGGGAAGAGCTGGTCGAGCGGGGCGCCGGAGGCCACCAGCGGCAGGTCGCGGTCGTACATGCGGTCGCCGAGCACCACCAGGCGCAGCGCCACGCTCTGGTCAGAGACCGGGCGCACCCCGGTCCAGTGGACCGCCGTGACCCCGTCCAGCAGGGCCCCGTAGCGGCTGGGGTGCACGGTGGCGAGGTGGCCGAGGAGCGCGTCGAAGGAGTCGAGCACCACGCCCTCGCCGGAGGCCAGCCGCTGCGCCGCGCGCTCGCGCACCTCGGCGTCGGTGGCGGGCTCCGGCGGGGCGGGCAGGCCGCGGTGGCGGTAGTCCTCGCCGTCGACCCGGTAGACGTCGAAGCGCGAGGCGACCGCCTGGATCTCGCGCAGGAAGTCCTCCGCGGCGAACCGGCCCTCCCCCAGCGCGTCGGGCAGCGTGTTGGAGGTGGCGGCCAGCGCTGTGCCCGCGTCCGACAGCTCGCGCAGCAGGCGGCTCATGAGGACGGTGTCGCCCGGGTCGTCCAGCTCGAACTCGTCGATGCAGACGAGGCGCTTGGCCGAGAGGGCCTCCACGGCCTGCCGGAACCCCAGCGCCCCGGCCAGGTTCGTGTACTCCACGAACGTGCCGTACGCGGCGGGGGCCGTCGGGCTGTCCACGGCGTGGAAGAGGGAGGTCAGCAGGTGGGTCTTGCCCACGCCGAAGCCGCCGTCGAGGTAGATCCCCTCCTTGGCCGCCCCGCCACCCACGCCGCCGCGGCCGAACAGCTTGGCGAGCCCGCCGCCCCTCGCGCCCTTCGACCCCTTGGCCCCGCTCCAGCGCCCGGCCCTGTCGCGCAGGGCGGCCACGGCGTCGGCCTGCGTGGGCTGCGACGGGTCGGGGCGGTAGGTGTCGAAGCTCGCCGCGGCGAAGTGCGGCGGGGGCACGAGGTCGTCCAGGAGGCGCTGCGGGCTGGGCCGCGGGTCGCGCTGGACCAGGGAGGGGACGGCGTCGGTGGTCTCGACGGCGTCGAGCGCGGTCGCGTCAGGCACCGGCCGAGCCTAGGGCGGCTCGCTCCCGCCTGCCGGTCGTGGCCCACGACAGGGCGGCGGGTGAGCCGCAGGTCACAGCCCGGTGCACGCTCGCGGCCGGATGCGCCAGCAGGCGCGGCACGACCACGGCCCCGGACCGGTCGCGGGCGACGGGGTGAGGCTGTCCTGGCTGGTTAGAGCACACCGGCGTCGCCTAACCTCGACGGCATGGCTGCTGAGACGACGTCGCCGCGGATCGCCCCGGACCCCTCGCCCCGCTTCGCGGAGTACGCCCACCCGGAACGGCTCGTGAGCACCGAGTGGCTCGCCGAGCACCTCGGTGAGCCGGGGCTCGTCGTGGTCGAGAGCGACGAGGACGTGCTGCTCTACGAGACCGGGCACATCCCCGGTGCGGTGAAGGTCGACTGGCACACCGACCTCAACGACCCCGTCACCCGCGACTACGTCGACGGCGAGGCGTTCGCGCGCCTCATGGGTGAGCGCGGCATCGACCGCGACACCACCGTGGTCGTCTACGGCGACAAGAACAACTGGTGGGCGGCCTACGCCCTGTGGGTGTTCACGCTGTTCGGCCACGAGGACGTGCGCCTGCTCGACGGCGGCCGCACGAAGTGGGAGGCCGAGGGCCGCGAGTACACCACCGACGCGCCCGCGCTGACCACCGTGGACTACCCGGTGGTGGAGCGCGACGACAGCCGCATCCGCGCCTACAAGGACGACGTGCTCTCCTTCCTGCGCACCGAGGCGCCGCAGCTGGTGGACGTGCGCTCCCCCGAGGAGTACACCGGCGCCCGCACCTCGATGCCGGCCTACCCGGACGAGGGCGCGCTGCGCGGCGGGCACATCCCCGGCGCCCAGTCGGTGCCGTGGGCCCGTGCGGTGGCCGAGGACGGCGGCTTCAAGACCCGCGCCGAGCTCGAGGCCGTCTACGCCCAGGAGAAGGGCCTGTCCGCCGACCGCGCGACCATCGCCTACTGCCGCATCGGCGAGCGCTCCAGCCACACGTGGTTCGTGCTCCACCACCTCCTGGGCTTCGACGACGTGAAGAACTACGACGGCTCCTGGACCGAGTGGGGCAACGCCGTGCGCGTGCCGATCGCCACCGGCGACCAGCCGGGATCGCCGTCAGCGCGGTGAGCGCGGCCCAGGACCTGCCCCCGAAGCTCGCCGACGTCGTCGACGACTTCGCCGCCGTCAGCGAGCGGGAACGGCTGCAGCTGCTGCTGGAGTTCAGCGAGGGCCTGCCCGAGCTGCCCGAGCGCTACCGCGAGCACCCCGAGCTGCTCGAGCCGGTGCCGGAGTGCCAGTCACCGGTGTTCGTGGTCACCGAGCTCGAGGACGCTGACGACGCCACTCCGGCGCTGGACCGCACGGTCCGCGTCTTCGCGACCGCCCCGCGGGAGGCCCCGACCACGCGCGGCTTCGCGGGGATCCTCGTCGAGGGCCTGGACGGGCTGCCCGCGTCCGAGCTGCTCGCCGTCCCCGACGACGTCAGCGACCGGCTGGGCCTGGCCCGCGCGGTGAGCCCGCTGCGCCTGCGCGGCATGGCGGGCATGCTCGGCCGCATCAAGCGGCAGGTGCGGGAGAGCGCCTCCGCCTGACCGCCGCCGCTTCCCAGAGGGGCAGGACGACGACGAGGGGCCCCGGCCGGCTGGCCGGGGCCCCTCGTCGTCCTGCTCTGCGAGCAGACGGAGTGCCTGGTGCGTCAGGCGACCGGTGCTGCCCGGCGGCGCGCCTCGACGGCGTCGGCACTGCCGGCGACGTCGTCCTCGTCCTCGGGTCGCTTGCTCGGGTCGCGCAGGTTGCCGGTGGCCCAGGCGCCGGCCCACACGGCGATGCCGCCGATGGCCATGCCGGCCAGGTCGTCGACGATGTAGTGCCAGCCGAAGTAGATGGTGGCCAGCACCGTCAGCACGAAGAAGGTCCACATGGCGCGGCGCACGAGCTTGGGCATGCGGATGAGCTGCACGATCAGCGCGGCGGTGAAGACCACGGACACGTGGAGCGACGCGAACGCGGCGATGCCGGAGACGGTGCCGGACACGTCGGGGTCCGCCATGACGATGGAGCGGTTGCGCACCAGCGCCGCCTGCAGCCCCGTCACGTCGGTGCGGGAGAGGTCGCTGAAGTCCCAGGGGAGGGCGTAGAACGGCCCGGACGCCGGGATCAGGTAGTAGCTGGCGGCACCGAGCGCCCAGTTCAGGCAGAGCGCGGTGACGTACCAGAGACCGTGCGACAGGTGCTTCCAGAAGATCAGCGCCACCGCCACGGAGACGGGGACGAAGATCAGGTACCCCATGTACACGAACGACAGCACGTGGGCGGAGAACCCGGTCCCGAGCACTGCGTGCAGGACCTCGGCGGGGTTGTTGCCGAACGCCAGCAGCCGGTCGCTGGCCACGAGGGCCAGGTCCTGCGAGCCCTCGTGGATGAAGGGGAGGAAGTTCTTGAGGTTCCGGTACCCGACGTAGGTGATGTAGAAGCTGGCGACCGCCACGAGCACCGGCACCAGGCGGCGCCACGGCCAGCGGGCGACGGCGACGTCGCGCACGGACTCCACGAAGCCGCGCGGCGAGCGCAGGTCCGGGTGGCCCCGCAGGCGCCACGCGGCGCGGGGCAGCACGTCGATGAGCAGGCAGATCGCCACGATGGCGGGCATCCGCACCCAGCCGGGACCGAGGAAGCCGTCCGGGTCGCGCATGGGGATCCCCAGCGCGACGGACCCGATGACCGCGAGACCTCCGGTGATGGCGGCGGTGCCAGCGGCCAGGAGGAGCACGCGGTGGCGGTGGCGGCGGCTCGGGACCTCGACGGTGGCGACTGGAGGCGCGGACGCATCAGGCGGGGTACCGAGGGCCATGGGGTCATTCTGACCCAATCGGAGGGCTCCGCGCGTCCACGGACTGGTCATCTGCGCGTCACCTGCTGGACGCACCACCCGGCGGCCCCGCCGCCTGTTTGACTGCTGGGGTGTCCAGCACTCCCCCGCCGCCCTCCGACCAGCCGTCCGACCAGCCGTCGCAGCAGGCCTACCAGCCCCGTCCGGACCCGCGGCGCCGCCTCGTCGGCGTCGGGTTCGCCATCCTGGGCGGCTACTTCGCCTACGGGGTCTGGCAGGTCGAGATGTCGGGGTGGCTGAAGGCGCTGCTGCTGGCCGTCTTCGCCGGCGTGGCCGTCTACGGGGTCGTGCAGCTGCTGCAGAGCCGCCGCCGCTGACCTGTCAGAGGTGCTCGAGGAGGAACCGGGCGACCTCGCGCTCCCACCGGTCGGGGTCGGAGTTCCACTCCCGGCAGTGCCCGGCGCCGGGGAACTCGAGCAGCGTCACGAGGTCGGGGCGGGCAGCGGCGAGCATGCGGCTGGAGCCCACCGGGACCACCGCGTCGGCCTCGCCGTGCAGCAGGAGCACCGGCACGCGCAGCTCCTCCGCGCGCGTGACCCAGTCGAGCCGGTCCAGGTCGAGGGGACCCTCCACGCCGAGCGCCGCTCGGGCGAGCGGCGAGCCCATGAGCGCGGTGCCCGCACGCCCCAGCGGCGGCGGCACGCGGTGGACGCGCGCCTGGTGCTGCAGCACGCTGCGCCAGTCGAGCACCGGGCCGTCGAGCACCACGGCGCGCACCCGGTCCGCCGTCCACGAGCGCGACAGGGCCGACAGCACGATGGCCCCGCCCATCGACCACCCGACGAGCACGACCTCGCGCGCGCCGGCGTCGAGGGCGTGCAGGACGGCGGCCTCGACGTCCTCCCACTCGGTGTCGCCCAGGCCGTAGCGGCCCGACGGGCTGGCGGGGACGCCGGGGTCGTTGCGGTAGCTGGGCACGAGGGCGGGCACGCCGAGGCGGTGCAGCACCGGCAGTGCGCGCAGGCACTCCTCGCGCGTGCCACCGCGGCCGTGGACGAGGACCGCCCAGACCTTGCCGCGCAGCTCGCCGTCGGCGGGGTGCACCAGCCAGGCGGGCAGCTCACCCACCGGCGAGGTGACCACCGCGTCGTCGAAGGGCAGCCCGAGCGCCCGGCCGGGGTCGCCGGTGTGGAACCAGCCGCTCCAGCGCCCGGGACCGGGGCGCAGCGCGCCGGCGTCGGTGCCGATGAGGTGGCGCACCACGGTCCTGGCCCGGCCCGCGCCGCGACCGGCCCCCGCGCCGCCGCTGCTGCCCGTCCCGGGCTCGTCCACGCCGATGACGTCGCCGAGCTGGGAGTGGGTGGCCCCTCCGTCGGTCCACAGGCCGTAGCGGCCCGGCGCGAGGGTGAGGTCGCTGGCGGCGAGCACCACGCGGTCGGGCTCGACGGCGAGCACGCGGACGTCGTCGACCCTGACCTTCTCGGGCGTCACCACGCGCCGTGCGAAGTGCGTGGCCAGGGCCGACGCCGCCGCCGAGGCCGCCAGCCCGACGGCTCCGCCCACCACGGCGCTGCGGACGACGGCGCGGGTCAGGGACGCCGCGCGCACAGCGGCGGCCGCGACGTCGCCCCCGCCGGGGGCTCCGGTGGTGCTCATGCACGCCCCCCCGCTGCTGGCCGGGCCGCGAGGAGCGGCTCGCGCCGCGGCGCGGCGGACGCCACCCGCAGCCCCCACGCCACCAGGGGCAGCTGCAGCGGCAGGCGCGCCAGGGCCACCGCCCGGTACCAGCCCGGTGCCCGCTCGCTGCGCAGGGCCTGCACGGCCATGGTCACGTTGGCGGGGTAGACGGCGGCGAACAGCACGGCGCTGGCCAGGCCCGCCCACCGGCGCGTGCCCGGGGCCAGCAGGGCCCCGGCGCACGCCAGCTCGGCGACGCCGGAGGCCGCGACCCACGGGCCGGGGCGCCCCAGCGCCCGGGGCACGATCCGCTCGAACGGCCCCGGGGCCGCGAAGTGGGCTGCGCCCGCCGTCCCCAGCAGCACCGCGAGCGCCACCGGGGCGGTGGGACCGGTGCCGAGCGGCGTGGTTCGGCTCATGCTCCGATCCTGCCAGCGGTCCGCCGGACGTGCGCGGGCCGTGCTCGGGTGTCACTCCCGGGTCGCGCGCCGCGGAGGGCACCACCACGATCAGCGCGTGACCCCTCCCGCTTCCTCCTCCTCCAGCGCGCCCTCGAAGGCGTCCGCGAAGACCTCCGACAAGACGTCCGACAAGACGTCCGACGAGCGCAGCACCGCGAAGAGCTCCGCGAAGAAGGCGCCGTCGAGGGGCCCGGCGCGCCGCACCCGCTCCGCCAGCCGCCCGCTGGCATCCCGCGTCGAGCCAGGCCTGCCCTACCCGCTCGGCGTGACCCTGCGCGCCGGCGGCATCAACGTGGCGCTCCCCTCGGAGACCGCCGAGTCCGTGGAGCTGTGCCTGTTCGACGCGTCCGGGAAGGAGGAGCGCGTGGAGCTGCCGGAGAAGTCCGGCCACGTCTTCCACGGCTTCATCCCGGGCATCGGAGCCGGCCAGCGGTACGGGTTCCGCGTGCACGGCGCCTGGGACCCCGCGCGCGGCCTGCGGCACAACCCCCACAAGCTGCTGCTCGACCCCTGGGCCCGGGCGGTCGAGGGCGCCTTCGGCGCCGGCGAGGAGGTGTTCGGGCACCACTGGGACGACGCCGCCAAGCTCAACGAGGCCGACTCCGCCGGCTCGGTGCCGCGCTCCGTCGTCGTCGACGAGTCCTTCGACTGGGGCGACGACACGCCCCCGCGGACCCCGCTGCACAGCACGGTGGTCTACGAGACCCACGTCAAGGGCCTGACGCACACCCACCCCGACGTCCCCGAGGAGATCCGCGGGACCTACGCCGGCCTGGCCCACCCCGCCATCACGAGCTACCTCACGAGCCTCGGCGTGACCAGCGTGGAGCTGCTGCCGGTCCACCAGTTCGTGCAGGACTCCCACCTGGAGGAGAAGGGCCTGCGCAACTACTGGGGCTACAACTCCATCGGGTTCCTCGCGCCGCACGGGGAGTACGCCGCCGCCGGGGACGGCGGCGGGCAGGTCGCCGAGTTCAAGCAGATGGTCAAGGACCTGCACGCCGCAGGGCTCGAGGTGATCCTCGACGTCGTCTACAACCACACCGCCGAGGGCAACGACCAGGGCCCCACCTTCAGCCTCAAGGGCATCGACAACGGCTCCTTCTACCGGCTGGTGGAGGGCGACGAGGGCCACTACTTCGACACCTCCGGCACCGGCAACAGCCTCAACGCCTCCCACCCCGCGGCGCTCGGGCTGGTCATGGACTCGCTGCGGTACTGGGTGCAGGAGATGCACGTCGACGGGTTCCGCTTCGACCTGGCCACCACGCTGACCCGCCAGGGCGGCGAGATGGACGTGCACAGCGCGTTCCTGACGCTGGTCCACCAGGACCCGGTGCTCGCACCGGTGAAGATGATCGCCGAGCCGTGGGACACCGCCGGCTACCAGGTGGGCGGCTTCCCGGCGCGGTGGAGCGAGTGGAACGGCAAGTACCGCGACGACGTGCGCGACTTCTGGCGCGGCGAGGAGGGCGTGCTCGGCGCGTTCGCGCACCGCGTGACGGGCTCCGGCGACATCTACGGCGGTGCACCGGGCACCGGCGGTCGCGACCCGCTGTGCAGCATCAACTTCATCACCGCGCACGACGGCTTCACGCTGCACGACCTCACCAGCTACGACGCGAAGCACAACGACGCGAACGGCGAGGGCAACAACGACGGCGAGAGCGACAACAAGAGCTGGGGCTGCGGCGCCGAAGGACCGACGGACGACGACGGCATCAACGAGCTGCGGACCCGCCAGCGGAAGAACCTGCTGGCCACGCTGCTGCTGTCGCACGGCGTCCCGATGGTCCTCGGCGGCGACGAGATGGGCCGCACGCAGGGCGGCAACAACAACGCCTACTGCCAGGACAGCGAGATCTCCTGGTTCGACTGGTCCGCCGTCGACTCCGAGCTCGTGGACTTCACCGAGGAGCTCACCTCCCTGCGGCGCGAGCACCCGGCGCTGCGTCCGCGGCACTTCGGTGACGTCGACGTGGAGATGCGCCGCGCCGACGGCCCGGAGATGGGCGACGCCGACTGGGCCGAGCCGCTCAACAAGGCGCTGACGATCCACCTCACGGGTCCGCGCTCGGACGGCGCGGACGACGTCGAGGAGTTCATGCTCATGGTCAACGGCTCCGAGGGCGTCGTGGAGTTCACCGTGCCCACGCGGACGGACTCCGGCACCGACCCCGAGGCCGAGGGGCTGCCCGGCTGGAAGCTCGTGCTCTCCACCGACCCCGAGCAGCACGTCAAGAAGCGGGGCCTGGCGCCCGGCCAGCAGATCCTCGTGCGGGACCGCTCGCTGACGCTGCTGCACCGCGTCGACTGACCCCCCCTTCGCAGCCGGGCGCCCGGTCGCGGTTCCCACCCCCTCCGGAACCGCGACCGGGCGCCCGGCTGCGGTTCCGGCCGGGGCCGGCTGCGCCACGCGGGTGGTGGACGCCCATGATCACGGTGAGTGGACGGGCCGAGGGGGGCAGGCTGGGTGGCGTGCACCTGCCCGTGATGCCGCCCGTCGCGCCGATGCTGGCCAAGGGCGTGAAGGACGTCACCACCGTGCCCGCGCCGAGCTCCGTGGCGGGCGGCCTGCTCTACGAGCCGAAGTGGGACGGGTTCCGCTGCATCGTCTTCAAGGACGGTGACGAGGTGGAGCTCGGCAGCCGCGGCTCCAAGCCCCTGACGCGGTACTTCCCCGAGCTGGTCGCGCACCTGCGGGCCCAGCTGCCCGACCGATGCGTCGTGGACGGCGAGGTGGTGGTCCGCCGCGGCGAGCCCGGCGCCGAGCGCCTGGACTGGGAGGCGCTCGCCCAGCGCATCCACCCCGCCGCGAGCCGCATCACGCTCCTGTCGCAGCAGACCCCCGCCTCGTTCGTGGCGTTCGACCTGCTGGCCCTGGCCGACGACGACCTCACGGCCCGCCCGTTCTCCGAGCGCCGCACCGCGCTCGAGCAGGCCCTCGGCGGCGTCACCGCGCCCGTCCACCTCACCCGGACCACCACCGACGCCGCCCTGGCCCAGGAGTGGCTCCAGACCTTCGAGGGCGCCGGCCTGGACGGCGTGGTGGCCAAGCCGCTGGCCGCCCCCTACTCCCCCGGCAAGCGCGTCATGCTCAAGGTGAAGCACGCGCGGACAGCGGACGTCGTCGTCGTCGGCTACCGGGTGCACAAGTCGGGCGCCGGCGTGGGCTCCCTGCTGCTGGGCCTCCACGACGACGACGGCCAGCTGCGGCAGGTCGGCGGAGCCAGCGCGTTCACCGACAGGGTGCGCCTCGAGCTCGAGGCGGAGCTGCAGCCGCTGGTGCTGCGCGACGACGACGGCGCGCCCCGGCGGCAGGCCGGCGAGAAGAACCGGTTCGCGGCGGCGGACAAGGACGCCAGCTGGATCCCCCTGCAGCCCGACCTCGTCGCCGAGGTGAAGTACGACCAGCTGGAGGGCGACAGGTTCCGCCACACCGTGCAGCTGGCGCGCTGGAGGCCCGACCGCGACCCGGGCTCGTGCCGCTTCGACCAGCTCGACGTGCCGGCCGACTACGACCTCGCGGACGTCCTCACGGGCGGATAGCGTCCGGGGCGTGTCCGGGATCAACGCAGAGACCAGCCCTGAGGTCGAGCCTTCCGTCGTCGTCGTCCTCACCGAGCAGCCGGTGGAGGGTCCCGACGCGGAGCGGGTGCTCGCGCTGCACGAGGGCGAGCACCTGCTCTACCGGGTCCTGGTGCCGGCGGACACGAAGCGGTCGGTGCTCACCGAGGTGGTCGACAGGCTGAGCCTGGCGCACTGGCGCGAGGCGGTGGAGGCCGTCCGCGAGGGCGGCCGGCGTGACGCGGACACCGCCCGGGCCGAGGCGTCGACGGTGCTGGACACGACGGTCGCGGCGCTGCGGGCGCTCGGGCGCGACGCCGACGGCGTCATCACCGACGACGACCCCGTGCCCGCCCTGGAGGCCGCCGTGCAGCAGCACGGGGCGCGCGAGGTGGTCGTGGTGACCCGGCCGCACGCCGTGGAGGAGACGTTCCACCGCGACTGGGCCAGCCGCGCCCGCGAGGTGCTGGGCGTGCCGGTGCTGCACACGTACGCGGGCACCGGCCAGGTCGGCTGATCCGCCACCGCGACGTCGCCGGGGAACGCGTCGCGGACGACGGGTGTTGGACAGGGCATGACCGCTCACCCGACCTCCAGCCGCCAGTACCCCGTGGCCAAGTCCGACACCGAGTGGCGCCAGCAGCTCTCCCCCGCCGAGTACCGCGTGCTGCGCGAGGCCGGCACGGAGCGCGCCTGGGTCGGTGAGTACACCGACACCGAGACCGAGGGCGTGTACCGCTGCAAGGCGTGCAGCGCGGAGCTGTTCCGCTCCACCACCAAGTTCCACTCGAACTGCGGGTGGCCGTCGTTCTACGCGCCGAGCGAGTCCGACGCGGTGGAGCTGATCACCGACAGGTCGCTGGGGATGGTGCGCACCGAGGTGCGCTGCGCCTCCTGCGGCTCGCACCTGGGCCACGTCTTCGAGGGCGAGGGGTTCCCCACGCCCACCGACCAGCGCTACTGCATCAACTCGATCAGCCTCGACCTGGAGCCCGGCGCCGAGGGCTGATCCCCCTCCGCAGGAGGGCGCGGCCGGCCAGGCCCGCCGCCAGCACCGCCAGTCCGGCGGCCACGGCGGCGGGCGGCAGCGCCACCACCAGCACGAGGCAGCCGAGCAGCCCCAGCCCCGCGACCGGTCGCTCCCAGGCGCGGCGCTGGGGGTCGCGTCCCGCGCGCGCCCACGCTGCGAGGTTGGCCACGGCGTAGTACACGAGCACACCGGTCGAGCTGGCGGCGATGGCGCCGCGCAGGTCGGTGGTGAGGACCAGCGCGACGACGACGGCACCGACCGCCAGCTGCGCCACCGCCGGCGCACCGCTGCGCGGGCTGGTGGCGGCCAGGGGTGCGGGCAGCTCGTGGTCGCGGGCCATGGCGAGCGCCGTCCGACCGACACCGGTCATCACCGTCAGCAGCGACCCGAGCGCCGCGACGGCAGCGCCGACGGTGACGAGCACCGCGAGCTGCGGGGCGGGTCCGGCGGCCACGGCGTCGCGCAGCGGGAGGGTGCTGGCGGCGGTCGCCGTCGTCCCGAGCACCCCGAGGACGACTACGACCACCGCCGCGTAGACGACGAGCACCACGGCCAGCGCGATCGCCACGGCCCGGCCGATGGTCCGCTCCGGGTCGCGGACCTCCTCGCCGAGCGTCGCGATGCGCGCGTACCCGGCGAAGGCGAAGAACAGCAGGCCCGCCGCCTGGAGCACGCCGAGCGGCGCCGCTCCGGCGGTGGCGCCGGTGAGGCCGGAGAGGTCGAGGCCGCCGCCGGCCGCCGCGCCGAGGCTCACGGCGAGGACCCCCAGGACGACGACGACGAGCACCGCGGTCACGCGAGCGGTGCGCTGCACGCCCGCGCACGTTAGGGCGGTGAAGAGCACCACCACGACGGCTGCTGGCACACCCGGGTGCTCCGGCCAGACCGCGGCGCCGGCCACCAGGGCGATGGCGGCGCAGCTGGCGGTCTTGCCGACCACGAACGCCCACCCGGCGGCGAAGCCCCACCGCTGGCCCAGCTCACGACGCCCGTAGGCGTACGCGCCCCCGGCGAGCGGGTGCAGGCCGGCGAGCCGGGCCGTGGAGGTGGCGTTGCAGGTGGCGACCAGCGCCGCGAGCGCGAGCGCCGCGAACAGGCCGGGCGCTGACGGGCCGACGGCCGCGGCGGCGGTGCCGACGGCCCCGAAGACGCCCGCGCCGAGCATGGCGCCCAGCCCGACGACGACGGCGTCGCGCAGCCCGAGCTCTCGCCGCAGACCCGTGGTGGTGGTCACCGCGCGACCCTGCCCTGCCGAGGTGAACGCCTCGTGACCCGCCCCTCCCCCTCGACGATCACGCCAGTGAGCGCCGCATCCCGGAGCAACCTCTCCCGACCGCGGACGCTGGGTTCCGGCGTGGTGGAGGAGGTCAGAGGGCGCGGGCGGACAGGGCCACCCGGACGCCGAAGAGCACCAGCACCCCGCCGGTGACCCTGTCGACCCAGCGCGCGAACGACGTGGACGCCATGCGCGGGCCCAGGGCGGAGCTGCCGATCACCAGCGCGCTCAGCCACACCGCCCCGATGGCGCAGTGCACCCCCGCCAGCAGCAGGCCCATGGCCAGCGGCGGGACGCCGACGGCGGAGAACTGCGGGATGGTCGCGAGGTAGAAGACGCCGACCTTGGGGTTGAGCAGGTTGGTGACCAGACCGGTGGTGAAGCCGCGACCGGCCGAGACGCCGGCCGCGGGGCGGGGGCCGGCGTGCGCGCCGTCGTCGTGAGGGGTCTTGCGGAAGCCCGCGACGAGCAGGCGCACGCCCGTCCACAGGAGGTAGGCCGCGCCGGCCAGGGTCAGCACGCGGTACGCCGTCTGCGACGCCGCGAGCACGGCGGTGGCCCCCAGCGCCGCGGCCGCGCCCCACGCCAGGCAGCCGACCTGGATGCCACCCGCTGTGGCCAGGGCGCTGCGGCGCCGGCTGGTGAGCGACGTGCGCAGCACCAGCGCCGTGTCGAGCCCCGGCACCAGCGTCAGCAGCGCCGCCACCAGCGCGAACCCCGCGACCGCCTCGTGCACCGACATGCGCGTGAGGCTAGCGGCGCGACTGCCGCAGGATGGGCGGGTGACCGGAACTGCCGTGCAGCGCGCCGCCTGGCGAGACCTCGACCCCGCGACGGCCTACGCCGTCCTCAAGCTGCGCGTCGACGTCTTCGTCGTGGAGCAGGAGTGCCCCTACCCCGAGCTGGACGGGCGCGACCTCGAGCCCGACGCCGACCACCTGTGGGTGGCCGGGCCCGGCGGCTCGGCCGTCGGCGCGTACCTGCGGGTGCTGGCCGGGCGCTCCGGCCCGGACGCGGCGCACGCGGACCCCGCGGGCGCGCGGCGCGTCGGCCGGGTGGTGACGGCGCCGGCCGAGCGCGGGCACGGGCTGGCGGGGCTGCTGCTGGACGACGTGGTCGCGCGCGAGGGCCACCGGCCGCTGGTGCTCGACGCGCAGGCGCACCTGGAGGGCTGGTACGCCCGCTGGGGCTTCGAGGTCAGCGGGCCGGGGTTCCTCGAGGACGGCATCCCGCACGTGCCGATGACCCGCTCACCGCGCTGAGCGCCCCAGCGGCGCGGGGTGGGCGGCGTCCCAGCGGTAGAGGTGCTCGTCGCGGCCGAGCCGGATGAGCTGCGCCTCGCTGACACGCACGCGCGCGACGGCCGGCTCCACGGCGCGCACCCGCTCCGCGAGCGCCGTCGCGTCCCAAGCGCGGTTGCTGTAGGCCAGCGAGACGTGGGGGCGGAAGCCGGCGCCGTCGCCCTCGACCCGGTCGGGACCGAGGACGTCGGCGACGGCGGCCCGCAGCTCGCGCTGCAGAGCGTGGAAGGGCTCGGCGGGCGCGGCGGGGAGCAGCGCGCCCCCGCCGTGCAGGACCGCCGGCCCGAGCTGGACGTCGAAGGCCTCGAGCGCGGCCAGGCGCGTGCGCGCCGCGGCGACCACGCGGTCGACGTCGTCGTCGTCCACCTCGTCGGTGAAGGCGACACCGTGGACCGTCAGGTGGAGCCAGGGCGCGGGGACGACGTCGAGACCGGGCACGTCGAGCAGCGGCGCGTGCGCCGCGGCGAGAGCGTGCAGGTCAGCGCCGCGGTCGCCGTCGAAGGTGACGTGCCAGGTCCACATGCGGCGCCCGACGCGCCAGCCGGGCCGCCACCACCAGTGGTCGCTGAGCAGCACGGGCTCCTCCGTGGCCGGGAGGCCCGTGGTCACGGGAGGAGGTCGACCAGCTCGCGCAGCTCCACGCGGCGGCCGGTGAAGAAGGGCAGCTCCTCGCGGACGTGGCGGCGGGCCTCGGTGTTCCGCAGGTCGCGCATGAGGTCGACGATGCGGTGCAGCTCGTCGGCCTCGAAGGCGAGGAGCCACTCGTAGTCGCCCAGGGCGAACGCCGAGACCGTGTTGGCGCGCACGTCCGGGTAGGGGCGGGCCGCGAGGCCGTGGTCGCGCAGCATCGTGCGGCGCTGGTCCTCGGGGAGCAGGTACCACTCGTAGGAGCGCACGAAGGGGTACACGTTGAGGTACTTCCGGGGCTCCTCACCGGCCATGAACGCCGGCACGTGGCCCTTGTTGAACTCCGCGGTGCGGTGCACGCCCACGCTGGACCACACCGGCCGCAGCAGCCGCCCGAGCGCCGTGCGGCGCAGGCGGCGGTAGGCCTCCTGGAGCAGGTCGACGTCGGAGGCGTGCCACCAGACCATGAGGTCGGCGTCGGCGCGCATGCCGGACAGGTCGTAGAAGCCGCGGACCTCCAGGTCGTGCCCCTCGACCCCGCCCGCGGCGCCGAGGGAGCGCAGCAGCGCCTCCACCTCGGCGGTGGCCGCCGTGCGGTCCGCCTCGCCGCCGAGCCCACCGCCGGTGTGCGCGGACGGGTCCAGCGCGAAGACCGACCACATCGTGTAGCGGACGGTCTGGTTGATCTCGTCGGCGATCTGCCGCGCGGTGCGGCCGTCCGGCAGCCCGGTGGCGGTGGTGGCGGTGGTGAGGGCGGCCTCCGGTGCGCCGGACGCCGGGGGGTGCTGCAGCGAGGTCATGCCCCCATCCTCACCCCGCCGCCTCGTGCCCGGTCAGCCCGGTCGGGTCGCCAGGAGGTCGGCGACGACGACGCCGGCCGCCCGCCGGGCGGCGGCGATGCAGGCGGGCACGCCCACGCCGTCGACGGCGGCGCCCGCCAGCGCCAGGCCGGGCAGAGTCGCGACGTCTCGCTGGACGGCGGCGACGCGGGCGGCGTGCCCCACGTCGGGCTGCGGCAGCGCCGCCGGCCACCTGGTGACCAGCGAGGCCAGCGGGTCGAGGCGGTGCCCGACGAGCTCGCCGCCGTCCTCGAGGACGGCCGCGAGCAGCGCCGCGTCGGGCCGGGCCAGCACGGCGCCCTCCCCGCGGCGCCCGACCGACAGCCGCAGCACCTCGGTGCCCTCGCCTGCGGCCCTGCCCGCCGCTCGGGCGACCCACGCCCACTTGCGGCTCGAGGCGGTCACCGCCTTGACCAGCCGGCCCTCCGACGGCGGCACGAGCAGCCCCGACAGCGGGTCGCCCTCGTCGTCGACGAGCGCGTCGAGCGAGCCCGGGGGCAGCAGCAGCGTGACGAGCGCGAGGCCGGCGTCGTCGACCTGCGCCATCGCGGCGGAGGCGTCCGGCGCCTCATCGGCCAGCAGCGCGGCAGCCGCTGGCGGCGGAACGGCCAGCACCACGCCGTCGGCCGCCTCGCGGCGCACGAGACCGGTCCAGCGGTCCTCCACGTCCACCTGCCAGGCCCCGCCGACCCGCCGCAGCCGCTTCACCCGCGCCGACGTGCGCACCTCAGCGCCCCGCCCGCCCAGCGACGCCGCCACGGCGCCCGGCAGCCGCCCGACGCCTCCGCGCACCCCGGCGAACACCCCGCCGCCGGCGGCCGTGCCCACCAGCCCGAGAGCGCCGCCGCCGTCCGGCGGGGCGGACGGCGAGGACGCCGCCTGCGAGGCCCGTGCGGCGGCGCGCACCGCCTCGAGCAGCGAGGCGCCGTCGCGCGCCGCCGGCCACAGCGCGGGCAGCACCGACCGCACGGACAGTCCCGACGCGCGCCCCGCGTAGACGCCACCCAGCAGCGGCTCGACGAGGGCGTCCACCACCGCGCTGCCGAGGCGGGCCGCCACGAAGGAGGCGACGTCGACGTCGCCGTCCTCCCCCAGCGGCTCCGTGAGCCGCTCGGCTGCGGCGCGGGCGACCTCGCCGGCGGTGAGCAGTCCCGCCATCGACGCCGGGTCCGCCGGGACGCCCATGACGGTGCCGCGCGGCACCGGGTGGCGCTGTCCCCGCAGGACGACGGCGGCGCGCGTGGTGGCCGGCTGCACGAGGTCGCGCGCCAGGCCGACCTCGCGGGCCAGCTCGACGGCCTCGGGGCGCCGGGCCAGCAGCGACTCCGCGCCGACGTCCACGGTGACCGGCGTGGTGCCGGCGGCCAGCTCTGCGGTCTGCAGCGGCCCGCCGACGCGCGGTGCCGCTTCCAGGAGGACGACGTCGACGTCCTCCTGGGCCAGGGCCCACGCCGCGGCGAGCCCGCTGATCCCTCCCCCGACGACGACGACGCGCGGTCGCGCCCGTCCGCTCGTCGGCACCGGGGGCTGCCCGGTCATCGCGAGGTGCGCTCGTGCACCCGCTCCACCACGCGCAGCAGGGAGTCCGGGTCGGTGGTGGGCGGCACCCCGTGGCCGAGGTTGAAGACGTGGCCTCCGGCCGTCGGGCTGCCGACGGCTGCGGCGGCGTCGTCCAGGACGGCGTCGACGGCGGCCTCGAGCACCGCCGGCGGTGCGCCGAGCAGGGCCGGGTCGAGGTTGCCCTGCAGCGCCCGGCGCGTGCCGTCGGCGCGGGCCCGCACCGCGGCGTCGCGCAGGCTCACGCGGTAGTCGACGCCGACGACGTCAGCACCCGCCTCGCCCATGGCACCGAGCAGCTCCCCCGTCCCCACCCCGAAGTGGATGCGCGGCACCGGCTGCCCGTCAGCTCCGCGCAGAGCCCCGACGGCGGCCAGCACGGAGGCCGAGGCGGGCATCGCGTGGGCGCGGTAGTCGGCCAGGCAGAGCGCCCCGGCCCAGGAGTCGAACAGCTGCACCACGCGGGCGCCGTTCTCCACCTGCACCTGCAGGAAGGTGGCGGAGGTGCGCGCGAGCTTGTCCGCCAGCGCGCGCCACAGGCCCGGGTCGGTGTGGATGAAGGTCTTGGTGGCGGCGTGGTCCTTGCTCGGGCCGCCCTCCACGAGGTAGCTGGCCAGGGTGAAGGGGGCCCCCGCGAAGCCGATGAGCGGCACCTCGCCCAGCTCGCCGACCAGCTGGCGCACGGCCTGCGCGACGGGCTCGAGCTGGTCGGGGTGCAGCTCGGGCAGGGCGTCGACGTCAGCGGCGGTCCGCACGGGCTTCGCGACCACCGGCCCGGTGCCGGGCACGATGTCGAGGTCGACGCCGGCGGCCTTGAGCGGCAGCACGATGTCGGAGTAGAGGACGGCGCCGTCGACGCCGTAGCGGCGCACGGGCTGCATCGTGATCTCGGTGACGAGGTCGGGGGTGGTGCAGGCCTGGAGCATGGGGACGCCCTCGCGCACCCTCTTGTACTCGGGCAGGGAGCGTCCGGCCTGGCGCATGAACCACACCGGCGTGCGGGTCACCGGCTCCTGGCGGCAGGCGGCGACGAGCGGCGGGACGGGGGTGCTCACCCCTCCATCATCGCCGCAGCCCGGGGCGCCGGAGGTGCTGGTCGCGCGAGCGGTGGGGAAGGATGAGGTCATGGACGCGCGCGGCGAGGGGCCCGGCCCCGGCAGCCAGGCAGCAGCACCCCCCGCCTTCGCCGCGGCGGTGCAGCAGGTCCGCGCCACCGCGCTGCGCCCGGAGATCGTGGTGGAGGAGGGCCCCGGACCGCGGTCGCTGGCCCCGTTCTCGCTGGCGCTGTCCGCCGACGTGCTCGACGAGGCCGGCGACGAGGTGGCAGAGGGCCGCTTCGTGCTCCTGCACGACCCGGCCGGCCAGGAGGGCTGGGACGGGCCGTGGCGCGTGGTGGTGCTGGCGCGCTGCTCCCCCGCCACCGAGGACGCCGACGACCCGCTCCTCGCCGACGTCGCGTGGAGCTGGCTGGTGGAGGCGCTGGAGGACCACGGCCTGCCCGTGAGGTCCCTCGGCGGGACGGTCACCACGTCCACCTCGCGCTCCTACGGCCAGCTGGCCGCGCGCCCCGTGGACGGCGAGCTGGAGGTGCGGGCCTCCTTCAGCCCGCGCCCGTCCGAGGTGCCCGAGGCCGTCGGCGACGCGGTGCTGGCCTGGGCCCAGCTGCTCGGCGCCGCGGCGGGCCTGCCTCCCCTGCCGCACGGCGTGGCGCGCTTGCCCCGCCGCTGACGGACCCCTCCGCCCGCGGGGGTGGTTCCTCCGACAGGGTGGCGAAATCCTGCGCCGTACGTGTCAAGGCACCCCCTCGCCCGCCCGATACCCCCTCCAGGACGCACCCGACCGGGTGCGGCAGGAGCAGGAGGTCAGGGATGACGACCATGGCGGAGAGCGCGCTCGCTCGCGCACCGCGCGCGGGTGCCGTCGCGCGGGGACGTCGCACCACCGCGCTCGTGGCGGTGCAGGACCTGGCGGCGCGCGAGGTGGCCGTGCGGGTGCTGCGCGCCCTCGGCGCCAGCGACGTGGTCGCTGCCAGCTCGGTCACCGAGGCGCGCCGCGCCGCGGTGCACCACCAGGGCGACCTGTGCGTCATCGAGGCCGGTCTGCAGGACGGCGCCGGCGTGGCGCTGGCCCGCGACCTGCGCGCTGCGGGCTGGACCCGCGCCGTGGTGGTCTCGACGTCCGAGGACCCGTGGACGGTGCGCTCCGCGCTGTCCTCAGGGGTGCGCTGCTTCCTGTCCACCGCCGCGCGCGGCACCGAGGCGCCCGTGGTGCCGACCTCCCCCGACGGCCTGTCCAGCCTGTCGGCCCGCGAGGTCGAGGTGCTGCAGCTGGTGGCCGACGGCCGCTCCAACCGCGAGGTCGGCGAGGAGCTGGGCCTGTCGGCGCTGACGGTGAAGAGCCACCTGGCGCGCATCGCCCGCAAGCTCGGCACCGGAGACCGCGCCGAGATGGTCCTCATCACGCTGCGGGCGGGCGTCATCTCCTGAACCCCGTCCTGCGGTGCAGAATGGGCGGCTGACATGAGCAGATCGCCCAGCAGCACAGAGTCCGGACACGGCACGGCCCCGGAGACCCCTGAGGTCCCCGGGGCCGTCGCCGCGCCCGCGGACGACGCCGTCGAGCTCCCGCTGCTGGTCGCTCCCGCCGACGGGCTGCCGGCGCTGACGGACACCCCTGAGGCCCTCGCCGCCGTGGTGGAGGCCCTCGGTGCGGGCTCCGGCCCGGTGGCCGTGGACGCCGAGCGGGCCTCGGGCTACCGCTACGGGCAGGACGCCCAGCTGGTGCAGCTGCGCCGCGAGGGCGCGGGCACGGTGCTGGTGGACCCGCGCGCCCTGCCGGACCTGTCCGCCCTGGGCGTGGCCCTGGGCGACGCCGAGTGGGTGCTGCACGCCGCCAACCAGGACCTGGCCTGCCTGGCCGCGGTGGGCCTACGGCCGGGCGGGGACCTGTTCGACACCGAGCTGGGTGGCCGCATCGCCGGCTACCAGCGGGTGGGCCTCGGCGCCGTCGTCGAGAGGCTGCTCGGGGTGCGCCTGGCCAAGGAGCACTCCGCGGTGGACTGGTCCACCCGCCCGCTGCCGGAGCCGTGGCTGGTGTACGCCGCGCTCGACGTGGAGCTGCTGGTGGACCTGCGCGACGCGCTCGCCGCGGACCTCGCCGCCCAGGGCAAGCTCGAGTGGGCCCGCCAGGAGTTCGCCGCGGTGCGCGACGCCCCGCCGGCCCCTCCCCGCACCGACCCGTGGCGGCGGACCTCCGGGCTGCACGCGGTCCGCCAGCGGCGGCAGCTGGCCGCCGTGCGCGAGCTGTGGCTCTCCCGCGACGAGCTGGCGCGCAAGCGCGACACCGCGCCCGGCCGGGTCCTGCCGGACCGCGCCGTGGTGGCCGCGGCGCAGGCCATGCCCACCACCACCCGCGAGCTGGCCGCCCTGCCGGTCTTCTCCGGGCCCGCCAACCGACGCCTCGGCGCTCGCTGGCTGGAGGCGCTCGACAGGGCCCGGGCGCTGCCCGAGGCCCAGCTGCCCCCGCACTCGCTGCCCACCGACGGTCCGCCCCCGCCGCGCGCGTGGAAGGACCGCGACCCGGAGGCCGCCGAGCGCCTCACCCGCGCCCGCGCCGCGCTGACCGAGCTCTCGGAGGAGGTCAGCGTGCCGCTGGAGAACCTCCTGTCCCCCGACGCGGTGCGCCGCCTGTGCTGGCAGCCCCCGGCCGACGCCAGCGAGGACGGCGTCAGCACCTGGCTCGCCGACGCCGGCGCCCGCCCGTGGCAGCGCGAGCTGACCGCCGGGGTGCTGGCGCGCGCGCTGCACGGCTGACCCGCTGCACGACCCCCTGG
Source organism: Quadrisphaera setariae (assembly GCF_008041935.1). NCBI lineage: Bacteria > Bacillati > Actinomycetota > Actinomycetes > Kineosporiales > Kineosporiaceae > Quadrisphaera > Quadrisphaera setariae. The sequence continues at coordinate 48,001 of NZ_VKAC01000002.1, read as the reverse complement.
CCACGGCGTGTGACCAGGCGCACGCGGTCCCGCGGAACCTTTACCCTCTCTTGACCGACGCCGACCCAGCCTGAGGTTAGGCTCGCCTCACACGGCGCCGATCACGGCGTCGCGCCCGGCGAGCTCGAAGGACCCGGTGTGATCGCCAACTTCCTGATCGGCCTCCGCGAGGGCCTCGAGGCCACGATCATGGTCTCGATCCTCGTGGCGTTCCTGGTCAAGACCGGTCGTCGCGACCGCCTGGGAGCGGTCCGCTGTGGCGTGGCCGTGGCCGTCGCCCTCCCGGTGGCGATCGCGGTGGCGCTGGCGGTGGCGGCCAAGGCCCTCACCTTCGAGGCGCAGGAGCTGCTCGGCGGCACCCTATCGATCATCGCCGTCGCCTTCGTGACGTGGATGGTCTTCTGGATGCGGAAGGCCGGGCGCACCCTGGCCACCGACCTCACCGACAAGATGCGCGCCGCCGTGGGCGTCAGCGGCTTCGCCGTGGGCCTGACGGCCTTCCTCGCCGTCGGCCGCGAGGGCCTGGAGACGGTCTTCTTCGTCTACGCCGCCGGACAGGCCACCGGCCAGACGTGGCAGCCGCTGGTCGGGGCCCTGCTCGGCCTGGCCGCCGCCGTGGTCCTGGGCTGGGCGCTGTACCGCCAGGCCGTCAAGGTGGACCTGCGCCGCTTCTTCAGCTGGACGGGCGCGGCGCTCGTCGTCGTCGCCGGGGGCGTGCTGGCGTACGGCGTGCACGACCTCCAGGAGGCCGGCGTGCTGCCCGGTCTGCACTCCCTCGCCTTCGACGTCAGCGCCGCCATCCCCCCGGCCAGCTGGTACGGCGTGCTGCTCAAGGGCGTCTTCAACTTCTCCCCCGACACCACCTGGGCCCAGGCGATCGCGTGGACGGCGTACGTGGTGCCCGTCCTGGCGCTCTACCTCCGCCCGCGCCGCCACCCCGCCGCCCCGGCCGCGCCGTCCCCGTCGACGTCGCTGCGGGCCGTCCCCTCGGACGCCCGCGCCTGACCCGCCGGCGCCGCGCCCCCTCGCGACCGGCCAGCCACGCCCCCGATCCCCCGCCTCCAGGAGTCCCCGTGCCCTCGCGCGCCCGCGCCCTGCTCGTCCTGCCCCTGGCCTCGCTGGCCGCCCTGTCGCTGAGCTCCTGCGGGGCCCTGGTGGACGCGCCGTCGTCGTCGGCGGAGGTCTCCGAGGGCGCGTCCGGCGGAGCCGCTGACGCGTCGGTCGCCATCAACGCCTCCGACGGCGCGTGCGAGGTGGCGAAGACCGACCTGCCCGGTGGCGTCACCACCTTCTCCATCACCAACACCGGCAGCCAGGTGACGGAGGTCTACGTCTACGACGGCGACCGCATCGTCACCGAGAAGGAGAACATCGGCCCCGGCACCAGCTACGACCTCACCGTGGACCTCACGGAGGGGAAGTACCAGGTGGCGTGCAAGCCCGGCATGGTCGGCGACGGCATCCGCCAGGCCATCGCGGTGACCGGCGGCACCTCGGAGCTGACCGCCGCCGAGCAGACCGCGGTCGACGCCTACCGCGCCTACGTCCAGCAGCAGGCCGACGCCACCGTGCCGCTCGTGCAGCAGCTGCGCGACGCGGTCGCCGCCGGTGACCGCGCGAAGGCGCAGTCGCTGTACGCGCCCTCGCGGGTGGGGTGGGAGTCGGTGGAGCCGGTGGCGGAGAGCTTCGGTGACCTCGACCCCCGCATGGACGTCCGCGAGGCCGACCTCGAGCAGGGCCAGGAGTTCACCGGCTGGCACCGCCTGGAGAAGGCGCTGTGGACCGGCGAGGACCTCGCGGCCGTGGCGCCCGTGGCCGACCAGCTGCTCCTGGACGTCAAGGAGCTCGCCCAGCGCGTGCCGAACGCCGCCATCACGCCCAACTCCATCGGCAACGGTGCCAAGGAGCTGCTCGACGAGGTGGCCACCGGCAAGATCACCGGCGAGGAGGAGGCGTTCAGCCACACCGACCTCGTCGACTTCAAGGGCAACGTCGACGGCGCGCAGAAGGCCTTCGAGGTGCTCACGCCCATCGTGCAGACCAACGACCCGACGCTCGTCACGGAGCTGACCACGCAGTTCGCCGCGGTGCAGGCGGCGCTCGCGCCCTACGCCGACCCGAGCGTCCCCGGCGGCTACGTCTCCTACGAGAAGGTGACGGAGGACCAGCGCCGCGAGCTCGCCCGCGCGGTCGACGCCCTGTCCGAGCCGCTGTCGCAGCTGGGCGCCGCCGCAGCGGGCCAGGCCTGACAGCAGTGGCACCGAAGACTCCGAGGACGACGACGAGCGCGCCCGCCGCACCGTCGGGCGGCGTCTCGCGCCGCGGGCTGCTGGCGGCGCTCGGCTCGGGTGCGGTCGGCGCCGGGCTCGTGGGTGCCGGCGTGGTGGCGGCCGAGGCGTCGGCTCGCTCGTCGTCAGGGTCTTCGGGGGCCGGCGGGGGCTCGGCGTCCGTGGTGCCGTTCCACGGCGAGCACCAGGCCGGGATCGCCACCGACGTGCAGGCCAACCTGCACTTCGCCGCGTTCGACGTCACCGCCACCTCCCGCGACGAGCTGGTCTCGCTGCTGCAGGACTGGACCGCCGCTGCGGTGGCGCTGACCGCCGGGAAGGAGGTCGGCGCGGGCGGGGCGACCGGCGGCAGGCCGCTGGCGCCGCCGTCGGACACCGGCGAGGCCGTGGACCTGCACGCCAACCGGCTCACGCTGACCGTGGGAGCGGGGCCGTCGCTCTTCGACGACAGGTTCGGGCTGGCTGCCGCGCGCCCCGCGGCGCTGGTGGACCTGCCGGCGTTCCCCGCCGACGCGCTGGTGCCGGAGCGCTCCGACGGCGACCTGTGCGTGCAGGCCTGCGCCGACGACCCGCAGGTGGCCGTGCACGCCATCCGCACGCTCACCCGCATCGCTGCCGGGCGCGCCGCGGTGCGGTGGGCGCAGCTCGGGTACGGGCGGGCGGCCACGGTGGACCCGGGCGCCCCGACGCCGCGCAACCTCTTCGGCTTCAAGGACGGCACCGCCAACCCGGCGGCCTCCGACACGGCCACTCTCGACGACCAGGTGTGGGTGCAGCCCTCCGACGAGCAGGGGGCGGCGGCCTGGGTGGCGGGCGGCTCCTACCTCGTGGCGCGGCGGATCCGGATGCACATCGAGACCTGGGACCGCACCTCTCTGCAGGAGCAGGAGCAGGTGATCGGGCGGACCAAGGGCTCCGGGGCGCCGCTCGGCCACGCCGGCGAGCACGACGCGTTCGACGCGCGGACCCTGCCGGCGTCCTCCCACGTGCGGCTCGCGCACCCGTCGATGAACGGCGGCGCGCAGATGCTGCGCCGCGGCTACAACTTCACCGACGGCACCGACGGTCTCGGCCACCTCGACGCCGGCCTGTTCTTCCTGGCCTACCAGCGCGACGTGCGGAAGGCCTTCATCCCGATCCAGACGGCCCTGGCCCGCCAGGACGCGCTGTCGGAGTACCTCGAGCACACGGCGTCCGGCGTCTGGGCCGTCTTCCCCGGGGTGCCGCAGGGCGGCTACCTCGGGCAGCAGCTCCTCAGCGTCTGACGCCAGGGCCACCGGCCGTCAGTCGGCGGCGCCGCCCCAGCCGTGCCAGCGGTCCAGCTCCACCCAGACGAGCACTCGGGGGCTCGTGCGGTTGGGGTAGTCGTCGCCGGTGTAGTGGCGGCTGATCCTGTCGATGCCGGCCAGGCCCTCGTCGTCGCGCACCTCCACCACGCGGCCCTGGACGCTGACGTGGGTGTACCAGTCGCCCTCGGCCAGCGCCGTGAGCGAGACGCGGCCGTCGTCGGTGAGGTGCTTGAGCCGCGCGCGGCTGGCGTCGAGGCCGAGGAGGAGACGGCCGTCGTCGTCGAGGAGGTACCAGGTGGCCACGGTGACCGGGCGGCCGTCCTTGGCCACGGTCGCCATCACCGCGGGGTTCGGCTTGCGGAACAGCTCGAGGACGTCGGCGGGCATGGGCTTCTCGGAGATCTTCGGCACGCCTCCACCCTGCCGCGCCCGGCGCCTCCTCGCAGCGTCAGCGGTAGGCGGGGGCCAGGTCGAGGGGCCGGTCGCCCCAGGCGCTGACGGCTGCCGCGTGCAGCCGCTCGCTCCAGCCCGCGAGCGCCGGCCACGCGCCGGTCGCGGCAGCGCGCTCCGCGGCCACCCGGGTCCGGTGCTGCAGCAGCGCCCGCCGCCGCGGGACGAGGTGGTCGCGCGCCGGGTCGGAGGTCCCGTGGTCGCCCTCGAGGGCGCTGGGGAGGAACCAGGCGGCGCTGACGGCGGTCCAGGCGACGACGGCGGCGTCGACGTCAGAGGCGAGGTCCGCAGCGCTGCATGACGCCGGGACGGCTGGGGCCACGGCCTCCCGCCACGCCGCCAGAGCCGCCTCGACCGCGTGGTCCGGCAGTCGCCAGCTGCACCAGCACGACGGCCAGGGCAGGGCGAGGTAGGCCGCCTCCCAGGCGACGTGCCGGTGCGCGGCCCCTTCGAAGTCGAGCAGCCGCACGCCGTCGGGCGCCCCCGCACCCGCCTCCACGAGCACGGCGTTGTCGGGGCAGGTGTCTCCGGGGACCAGCCCACGCGGTGCCTCGGCGCGGTCGAGGTGGTCGACCAGCGCGGTGAGCTCGTCCGCGGTGTCGTCGTCGAAGGCGGCGCGGGGGTCCAGGCGCGGCGCCTCGCGCCGCAGGACGGCGACCGCGTCGGCCACGGCGTCGCGCACGCCGTCGGCGTCAGGCGCCCCCAGGGGTGAGGCCGACGCCAGCGCCGCCTCGAAGGTGGGCCGGGCGTCCGCGGTGGCCGCCTGCAGCCTCCCCACCGCCGAGCCCCACGCCACGAGCGCGTCCGTGGCCGCGGCGGGGTCGTCGCCGAGGAGCCGGTCGGCCAGGGTCGGCGCGGCCCCCAGGTCGGCCAGGACGAGCACCGGCGGGTCCTCCCCCACGCCCAGCAGCGGCACCACGCCCGGCGCACCGCTGCCCGCCGCCACCCGCAGCGCCGCCTCCTCACGGGCCGCGGCCTCCGGGTCGGTCAGCGGCAGCTTGAGGACGACGGGACGCCCGTCCGCCGTGGCACGCACCACGAGCGAGCGCTGCGACCCTCCCAGCTCCTCGCCGAGGACGACGCCTCCCGGCAGGCCCAGCGCCCGGGCTGCGGACACCGCGAGGCGCTCGCGGTCGACGTCGGAGCGGTCCGGCAGGAGCATCACGCCCCGATCCTTTCTGCACGACGGGACGCGGGAGTGGTCAGCCCAGCCAGGCGCGGTGGCCCCCGTGGGAGACCTCGGGCCAGATCTCCAGGAGGTCGGCGCGCAGCACGCGCACCTCGGCCCGCTGGGCGGCGTGCAGCGACCCGAGCGCGAAGCCCACCTTCGCCGCGGCGGCCGCGCTGCGCGGCAGGTGCAGGGCGCGGCTGCGGTCGGTGGCGAGGTGCGCGAGCACGTCGGCGGCCACGGCGGCGTCCTGGTGCTGGCCCAGCAGCTCGGTGACGCGCTCGACCTGCTTGGCGAACCGCTTGGCCGGCTTGCCGAGCGCCGGGGTGACGGCCTCGGCGGCGTACCGGACGCGCTTGGCGGTCTTGCGGGCGTCGTGCCAGGAGTCGTCGTCGCCGGCCATCCGGAGGGCGGCCACCTCGCGCGCCAGCTTCTTCCACGCCTTGCGCACGAGCGGCGGCAGCACCTCGCGGCACTCACCCTCGGCCGCCTCCGTGGTGGGCGGGGCCGCGGCCGCCGCGACCAGCCGGTCGAGCAGCGCGGTGTACCGGTCCGAGCTCAGCGCTGCGAGGGCCACGGCCTCGCCGTCGCGGTGCTGCTCGGCCAGGAGGGCCTGCAGCAGGCGGGCGGCGTCGGTGGCGTCGACGTCGGCGGGCAGGGCGTCGAGGGCCACGGCGAGCCGCTCGGCGAGCACCTCGCCGTCGCGGGCGGCGCCCAGCTCCCCGGCGAGCCAGGCGAGCTCGCTGCGCAGGTCGTCGGCCCAGGCCTGGTCGAGCAGGGGACGGAACACGCGCAGGCCGCTGCGCAGGCGGCGGGCGGCCACGCGCATCTGGTGCACGGCGTCGTCCTCGCCGCGGCGCACGCCGAGGTCGTGGCGGCGCAGCGCCCGCACCTGCTCTGCGGTGTAGGCGCGCACGAGGTCCGCGGCGGACGAGCGCGGACCCACCTCGCCGGGCTCGGGCACGTCGGACAGGGCGGTGGCCGGGGCGCCGAGCGCCCGCTTGGCCTTGGAGACCTGGGCGCCCAGCACCGCGCCGGCTGCGACGAGGGCGTCGGAGACGGCGTCGAGGTCGGTCTCGTCGCCGTCGTCGAGCAGCTCCACCTCCAGCTCGCGGAACCGGCCCGGCACCACCCCGGACGAGCCCTCTCCCGCGCCGTCGGGCACGGCCACCTCGACGTCGTCGAGGGCGGCCTCGGCGAGTGCGCGGCCCTCGGCGTCCCGCAGCACGCGCACCTCGCGGTGGGTCCGCAGCTCGGCGACCGGCCCGAGCGGGGAGATCCGCACGAGCGCCGTGACGAGGGCGGTCAGGGCGGCCGGGACCGTCGGCGGACCGCCCTCCTCGCGCGGAGCGCCCCCGTCGGCCAGCGGCACGGACAGCTCGTCGCGGTCGGAGCTGGAGCCGACGGGCAGCTTGAGGTGCCAGCCGTCGTCGGAGCCGCCGTGGCGGCGGCGCAGCGTGACGCCCTCGCGGGCCAGGCGCAGGTCGGCGGTGTCGTAGTAGACGGCCACCATGTCGTGGGTGACGGCGTCGTCGACGGAGGCGACGCGGCCGGCGCCGACCAGGTCGGGCAGGGTGGCGTCCTCACCGAGGGAGAACTTGCGCTCCGACTCCCGCGAGGTGCTGACACCTCCGGTCGCGCTCGCCGCTGGGCCCTCGACCGACTTCCTCGCCATGCCCGTCGACCCTAGTGACGGTCACCGCGGCGCGCCCGTCACGACCTCGTCACCAGCGCAGCACCACGCTGACGGGCGTGCTGGTCGACGACGTCCACTCCGCCCTCAACGCCACTCGTGTGCGCGAGGTGCTCCGCCCGCGCACCGAGCAGGACGTGGCGGCCGCCCTGGCCCGTGCGCGCGCCGGAGGCCTGCGGCTGACGGCTGCCGGCGGGCGGCACGCCATGGGCGGCCAGCAGTTCGCCACCGACGGGCTCCTGCTCGACGCGAGCGGCCTGGACGCGGTGGGTCCCGTCGACGTCGCCCGCGGTCTGGTGGAGGTCGGTGCGGGCGTGCAGTGGCCGCGGCTCGTCACGGCCCTGGCCGCCCAGCAGGCGCACCTGCCGCGCAGCCGGCGGTGGGGCGTCCGGCAGAAGCAGACGGGCGCCGACAGGTTCAGCCTCGGCGGTTCGGTCTCGGTCAACGCCCACGGTCGCGGGCTGGCCATGGCCCCCCTGGCCGCCGACGTCGAGTCCGTGCGCGTGGTGCTGCCCGACGGCCGCGCGACCCACCTCAGCCGGGAGCACGAGCCGCACCTCTTCCGCGCGGTCCTCGGGGGGTACGGGCTCTTCGGCGTCCTCACCTCGGTGGTGCTCCGGCTGGCGCCGCGGCGCGTGCTCCAGCGCGACGTGGTGCTCTCCACCACCGAGCAGCTGGCGGCGCAGGTGGCTGAGCGCGTCGCGTCCGGGTACCTCTACGGCGACCTGCAGCCCGCCGTCGACCCGGCCTCGACCGGCTTCCTGCGCGAGGGCGTCTTCTCCTGCTACCGGCCGCTCGACGCCGGAGGGACTGGAGGGCAGGACGACGACGAGAGCGCCCACGTGGTCCCCGAGGGCCAGCTGGCGCTCTCCCGAGGCGACTGGGCCGAGCTGCTGGAGCTGGCCCACCGCGACAAGGCGACGGCGTTCGACCGGTACGCGCGGCACTACCTGGCCACCTCCGGCCAGCGGTACTGGTCGGACACCCACCAGCTGGCCGACTACGAGGACGGCTACCACCGCCGCATCGACGCCGCGCTCGGCGGACCGCCGGCCAGCGAGGTCATCGGCGAGCTGTACGTGCCTCCCGCTGAGCTCGCCGGCTTCACCCGGGCCGTGGCCGACGACCTGCGAGAGCACGCCGTCGACGTCGTCTACGGCACGGTGAGGTTCGTCGAGGCGGACGTCGACACGGCGCTGCCGTGGGCGCGCCGCCGCTCCGCGTGCCTGGTGCTCAACATCCACACCGAGCACACCCCGGCTGGCACCGCGAAGAGCGCCGCCGCGTTCCAGCGGCTCATCGACCTCGCCCTCGACCGCGGCGGCAGCTACTTCCTCACCTACCACCGCTGGGCCCGGCCCGACCAGCTGCTGCGCGCCTACCCCGAGCTGCCCGACGTGGTGGCCCACCAGCACGAGGTCGACCCGCACGGAGTGCTGCACAGCGACTGGTACCGCGAGCACGTGCTCCCAGCCGTGGCCTCTGCGGGCTGACCACTGGAAACCCCCTGGCCGGAGCCGCCGTCGTCCTGCCACCGTGGTCCGGGTGGAACCCACCGCGCCCGAGCACCCACCTCTGCCCGAGCCGCCCGTCCTCCACGCCGGTGGCGGCGTGCTGCTGCGCCGCCACCGCCCCGAGGACGCCGACGCGATCTTCGAGCAGTGCTCCGACACCGACATGCAGCGGTGGACCTCGGTCCCCGTGCCCTACGAGCGCCACCACGTGCAGGGCTTCCTCGACAAGGTCGACGCCGGGTGGGCCGACGGGTCGATGGCTTCGTGCGCCGTCGAGCTCGACGGGCGCTTCGCCGGCACGGTCGACCTCCGCCTCGGCGAGGCTCGCTGGGCCGAGATCGGCTTCGGCCTGCACCCCGCCGCCCGCGGCCGCGGCGTCATGACCCGTGCCGCCCGGACGCTGCTGGCCTGGGGCTTCGACGAGCTGGGCCTGGTCGGCGTCCACTGGCGCGCGGTGGTGGGCAACCACGCCTCGCGGAGCGTCGCGGAGAAGTGCGGCTTCCGGGTGGAGGGCGAGGTCCGGGGCCTGCTCGTGGCCCGCGGCCACCGCGACGACGGCTGGATCGGCTCCCTGCTGGCCTCCGAGCTGCGCTGACCGCGCCCGCCGTCGTCGTCCTGAGCGCCTCAGGGCAGGACGACGACGGCGTCGGCCTCCACCTCGACGAGCAGCTCAGGGGCGATGAGCGCGCTGACCTCGACCATGGACGTGGCGGGGCGGACGGCGCCGAAGACCTCGCCGTGGGCGCGACCGACCTCCTCCCAGCGCGCGATGTCGGTGACGTACATCCGGGTGCGGACGACGTCGGCCAGCGACGCACCCGCCTGCTCCAGCGCGGCGCCGATGCGGCGCAGCGCCTCACGGGCCTGCTCGGCGGGGTCGTCGCCGCCGACGACGCCACCGCCGGGCAGCGCCGCGGTGGTCCCGGCCACGCTCACCCACGGGCCCACGCGCACGGCGCGGGAGTAGCCGACGACGTCCTCCCACACCGCTCCGGAGGAGACCAGCTGCCGCTCGCTCGACGTCACCGGTCCATGAGAGCAGCATGCGGGGGCATGCGGACCACCGGCCTGTCCATCGCCTTCGACTCCTCCGACGTCGCGACCGAGAGCCGCTTCTGGGCCGACCTCCTGGGCGGGGAGGTGGTGCAGGACGACGACGAGTGGCACACCGTGCGCACGCCCGGCCTGCCGGACGTGTGCGTGCAGCTGTCCTCCGACCACGTCGCGCCGACCTGGCCCGACCCGGCGGTGCGCCAGCAGGTCCACCTCGACCTCGACGTGGAGGACGCGCGCGCGGCGGAGGCCGAGGCGCTGGCCGCCGGCGCGCGGCTGCTCGAGGAGACGCACCCGCTGGAGGCCGCCGAGGGCTGGCGCGTGTACGCGAGCCCGGCCGGCCACCCGTTCTGCCTCTGCTGGGGCGAGTGATGCGGCCGAAGCACCGCCTCGTGGTCTTCGTCCCCCGCAAGCGGGAGGTGCCCCCAGCCTCCGACGTGGGCGCCGAGAGCTCCTTCTGGGCGGACCTGCTCGAGGGCGAGGTGGTGGTGCCGGCGTGGTCGGACGGTCGCTGGCACCAGGTGGAGGTGGACGGCGAGCCGGTGGTCGGCGTGCAGCTCGCGCCCGACCACGTGCCGCCGACCTGGCCGGACCCGGCGGTGCGCCAGCAGGTGCACCTCGACCTGGAGGTGGACGACCCCCGGGCCGCCGAGGCGGAGGTGCTGGCGAAGGGCGCGCGGCTGCTGCTGGCCGCGCACGAGCTCGCCGCCGCCGAGGGCTTCCGCGCCTACGCGGATCCGGCCGGCCACCCCTTCTGCCTCACGTGGGGGCAGGCGTGACGGTGGCGCCACGGGCGGCGCGCGCCGCGGGACGGCCCTAGCGTCGGCGCATGGCCCGAGCGGACGCCGGAGACACCGAGGTGGTGGAGGGCGTCGAGCTGAAGCACCTCGACGCGGAGCTGTTCGAGGGCGCGGGCGCCACCAAGCGCGACCTCGTCGACCACGTGCGCGCGCTGGCCGGGCCGCTGGTGGCCGAGCTGCACGGCCGCCCGCTGACCGTGACGCGCGTGCGGCCGGGGCAGCGGCCCTTCGTGCAGAAGAACCTCCCCTCCAGCGCGCCGGGCTGGGTCAGGACGACGGACGTGTGGGCGGAGGCCTCCCAGCGCACGATCCGCTACCCGCTCGCCGAGGACGTCCGCACGCTCGTGTGGCTGGCCGGGCAGCGCGCCGTGGAGCTCCACCCGACCGTCCTGTCCGGCGAAGGGAGGGTCACCCACCTCGTGCTCGACCTCGACCCGCCGCCGGACGCACCCTTCAGCGCCGTGGTGGCCGCGGCGCGGCTCGTGGAGCGGGCCCTGGCGGAGGCCGAGCTGAGCGCCGCGATGAAGACGAGCGGCGCGAAGGGGCTGCACGTGGTGGTTCCCGTCCGCGACGTCACCGTCGACGACGCCGCCGCGGCCACCCGCGCCCTGGCCGCGCGCGCCGAGCGCCTCGGCCCCGACGTCGCGACCACGGCGTTCCTGCTGGCCGACCGGGGGGGCCGGGTGTTCCTCGACCCCACGCGCGCCGGCGGCGGCAGCCTCGCCTGCTGCTACAGCCCGCGCGTCAGGCCGGGGGTGCCGGTGTCGTTCCCCGTGCCGTGGGACGCCCTCGACGTCGTCGTCCCCGGCGACGTGACCGTCCACAACGCCGCACGGCTCGCCGCCGAGGCCGCTCCGGCGTCGGGCGACCCGTGGCGGGACGCGCTGCCTGCGCCGCAGCAGCTGCCCGAGGTGCTCGTGGTCGAGGGACACGAGATCCCCGTACCGCGGGTGGCGGCGATGCACGAGGGCAAGCGCCGCGCCCGCGCCCGCCGCAGCCAGGACGAGCCGGAGGCGGGTCAGGGATAGCGCCGCACCAGCACCCGCGGGAAGCCACCGGCCTTCGACTCGGTGGTCGAGGCGACGGCGAAGCCGGCCCCCTCGAACAGCGCCCGCGTGCCGACGAAGGCCATGGTGAGGTCGACCTCCTCACCGCGGTTGTCCACCGGGTACCCCTCCACGGCCGGGGCGCCCTGCTCGAAGGCGTAGCGCGCCGCGCCGTCGAGCAGGTGCGGCGCGATGCCGCGCCCGCGGTGCCCGGGCCGCACGCGCACGCACCACAGCGACCACGCGGGCAGCGCGTCGACGTGGGGGATCTTGGTCGAGCGCGCGTACGGCAGCTCGGCGCGCGGTGCGACGGCCGCCCACCCGACCACCAGGTCGCCGCCGTCGTCGGCCGCCCCGACGTCGTAGGCCAGGACGCCGGGCGCGACGTCGCGCTGCACCAGCTGGCGCACCAGCTCCCCGCGCGCCGGCCCGACGAGCGAGCGGTTGGTCTTCGCGTCGATGCGGTGCGACAGGCACCAGCACACGCTCGAGGTGGGGTTCTTGGGTCCGAGCACAGCAGCGACGTCGTCGAAGTCGCGGGCCGGTCGCACCTCGATGGCCATCGCCCGACGCTAGCCACGGGTGTGCTCGGCGTCCACGGTCGCGGGAACCCGGTGGAGAGGACGACCGGCGCAGCGGCAGCGTGGCACCGGTGAGAGCACTGCACCGCGACCAGGTGCCCACCTCCGCCGCCCTGGTGCGCGCCCTGCTCACCGAGCAGCTGCCCCACCTCGCGGCGCTGCCGGTCGTGCCCGTCAGCTCGTGGGGCACGGACCACGACGTCTACCGGCTCGGCGACCAGCTCGCCGTGCGGCTGCCGAAGATCGCGTGGGCGCGGGAGCAGGGGGCCCTCGAGGCGCGGTGGCTGCCGCTCCTGGCGCCCCACCTGCCCCTGATGCTGCCCCGCACGGAGGCGCTCGGCAGCCCCGGCTGCGGCTACCCCTTCCCGTGGGCGGTGGTCGGGTGGCTTCCCGGACAGCAGGCCGACCCCGACCGCGACGCCACCGAGCGCACCGCCGCGGACGTCGCCGGCTTCGTCACCGCGCTGCGCGCGATCCCGCCCCACCTCGCCCCCGACCCGCCCGTCCGCGGGCCCGGGCAGCGCGGTGGTCCGCTGGCCGCGCTGGACGACGACGTGCGCGCAGCGCTGGCGGAGCTCGGCGCGCGGGTCGACGTCGTCGTCGACAGCCGCGGTGGGACGGGTGGTCGGCGCGCGGTGCTGCGCTGCTGGGAGGCCGCGCTGGAGGCGCCACCGCACGCCGGGCCGCCCGTGTGGTCGCACGGCGACCTCGTGCCCGGCAACGTGCTGGTCGACCCCGCCGCTCCGGGCCGGCCCACCGCCGTCATCGACTGGGGCTCGGCTGCTCTCGCCGACCCGGCCACCGACCTGCGGCCTGCCTGGCACCTCTTCGGCGGCGCCTCCGCGCGCGCCGCCCAGCAGCGCTTCCGTGAAGGGGTGGGCGCGGACGACGCGGCGTGGGCGCGCGGGCGCGGCGTCGTCCTCCAGCAGGCGGTGCGGGCGCTGCCGTACTACTGGGAGACGAACCCGGCGATGGTCGCGCAGGCGTCCCGAGCGCTGGCGGCCGCCGTCGCGGAGACTGCATGACGTGGGAGCGGCGGAGGTCCTGGCGGCGGCTCGTGCGCGGCTGCAGCGCCTGACCCCGCTCGAGGCGGCCGACGCCGTGGCGGGCGGTGCGCTGCTGGTCGACACGCGCACCCCGGCGCACCGCGCCGAGCAGGGAGAGCTGCCGGGAGCGCTGGTCATCGACAGGACCGTGCTGGAGTGGCGGCTCGACCCGACCTGCCCGCACCGGATCCCGGAGGCGACCGGCTACGACGTGCAGGTGGTGGTCGCCTGCCGCCACGGGTACAGCTCGAGCCTGGCGGCGGCGTCGCTGCAGGCCGTGGGGCTGCGGCGGGCCACGGACGTCATCGGCGGGGTGGAGGCGTGGAAGGCGGCGGGCCTGCCCGTGCACGCGGGGCCGGTCGACATCAGGCCCTGACCCCCGCTGGTCAGCGGTGGGTGGTCTTGTACAGGCGACCCTGCCGGTCGTAGGTGGCCCACTCCCCCACCGGCTCGCCGTCGGTGAAGTGGCCCGAGCGGAGCTTGGTGCCGTCCAGGCGGTACCACTCCCAGTAGCCCTCCGGCTTGCCGTCGAGCACGGGCCCGCGGGCGCGCACGGAGCCGTCGCGGTGGTGCTCGACGTGCACCCCGTCGTCGCCGAACTGCTCGGCGCCGATCAGTCCTGCCACGCCGAGGAGGATGCCACGGGCACCCTCAGGGCCGCTGCTCTGCGACCAGGAGGGCCTGCTTGACCTCCAGCCCCCACCGGAACCCGCCCAGGCCGCCGTCGGAGCGGACCACGCGGTGGCACGGGGTGACCAGCGCCGCCGGGTTGGTGGCGCAGGCCCGGGCCACCGCCCGCACCGCTGTGGGGCGGCCCAGCTCCGCGGCCACCTGCGCGTAGGAGCGGGTCTCGCCGGCGGGGATGCGCCGCAGGGCCGCCCACACCGCCGCCTGGAACGCGGTGCCGCGCACGTCCAGCGGCAGCGGGGCGCTCGCGCCCGCGGCGCCGCTCCCGGCCCCGCGGGCGAGGGCCGCGACGGCGGCGACCACGTCGGTGAGCACCTCGGGCTCGTGGTCGAGCTCGGCGAGCGGCAGCTCGGCGGCCACCTCGGCGAGCAGCGCGGCGTCGTCGTCGCCGATCCGGACCGCCACCACGCCGGTGAGCGAGACGACGACGAGCACCCGGCGCCGCTCGACGCCGCCCACCTCGGCGGGCCCGGCCGACCACAGCAGCCGCTCGCCCGTGCCCCCGGCGGCGTACTGCGACGGGGTCATGCCCAGGCGGGCGGCACCCTGCTCGTAGAACGCGCGGACCGACCCGTAGCCGGCGCTGAAGGCGGCGTCGAGCACGGTGCCGCCGCTGCCGCGGCCCTCCCGCAGCGCCGGGCGCAGGCGCTGCGTGCGCAGCGCCTCGCCGTAGGCGCGCGGGGTGGTGCCCAGCGCCTCTCCGAAGCGCCGCCCGAGCTGGCGGGTGCTCCACCCCGTCAGCGACGCGAGGTCCTCCAGGGGCAGCGGGCCCCCCGCGTCGTCCATGGCCCGGCACGCCGCGAGGACGCGCTCGTGCGCGCCGTCGTCGTCCTGGTCCGCAGCAGGGGGAACCGTCGTCTCGAGCGCCACGCCAGGACGGTAGGACGCCGCGCGGCGGCGCAGCACTCCGCTTGCGGACGCGTCCGCCGTCCGGAGGGGGTCGGTCTCGACTCGGTCACGACGCGGTCCGTCACGTACGTTCGACGCATGACGACCCACCGGGGAGCGGCGTCCGCCGCCCCGGGGCCGTCGGCTCTGCCTCCCCAGTCGCCGTCGCCCGCCTCGCCCTCCACGACCGCCGCACCAGCCCCCCGCCTCCACGGGCTGGACGCGCTGCGCGCCGTGGCCCTCGGGCTCGGCATCGTGCTGCACACCCTCGCACCGTTCCTGCCCGGCACCACCTGGTTCCGGCCGGACCCCGTCTTCGCACCGGCCGCGGACATCACCACCACGGTGATCCACCTGTTCCGCATGGTGCTGTTCATGATGCTCGCCGGCTACTTCGGCCGGCTCGTGCTGACCCGGCGCGGCGCGGGCGCCTACGCCAAGGACCGCGCGCAGCGCATCCTCCTGCCGCTGGCGGTCTTCAGCCCGGTCGTCCTGCTCTCCATCATCGGGATCGAGGAGCTGGCCCGCCGCCTGCGCGGAGACCCCGACCCCCTGCCGCCGCTGCCCAGCGGCATCCCGTTCTGGCTCTTCAGGGACCCGGCGCACCTGTGGTTCCTGTGGGTGCTGGTGCAGATCATCGTCGTCGTCCTGCTGGTGAGGGCGCTGGTGGTGGCCTGCGCCGGCCGCGAGCGCGCCGCCCGGTGGGCCGACCGCGCCGGCGCGGCGCTCGCGCTGCCCGGGGGCGTGGCGCTCGCCGCGCTGCCCTACCTCGGGGCGCTGCTCCTGCAGGGCTCCACGCGGTACGGCGTGGTGCAGCCCTCCCACCTCGACATCCTCCCCTCGACCCTGAGCGCCTACGCGGGCGCCTTCGTGGTGGGGTGGTTCCTGCACGCCCGGCCCGACGCGCTGTCGAGGCTCGTGGGCAGCTGGCCGGTGCACCTGGGCGCCGCCGTGGTGCTCACACCGCTGGTGGTGCTCCTGGAGGACACCGGCCCGATCGGGGTGAACGCCCCCCTGTCGGCGCTGGCCGGGTGGTGCTGGGTCTACGGGCTGGTGGGGCTGTTCCTCAAGGCGCTGGCGGGCGGGTCGCCGGTGGTGCGCTACCTCGCCGACTCCTCCTACTGGGTCTACATCGCCCACCTGCCGCTCACCGCCGTCATCCAGCTGCTGCTCGCCAAGACCGGCTGGTGGCCCTCGGTGCAGCTGGTCGCGGCGTGGGCGATCGCCGTCCCGCTGCTCCTGCTGAGCTACGACCTCTTCGTGCGCAGCACCTGGCTGGGCGCCTGGCTGAACGGACGCCGCCACCCGCGGGCGCTGCGGCGCCGGACCGCCGTGGACGCCGCCACCGGCTGACGGGGATTCACTCGCGGTGAACACCGCTTGACGCGGCGGGTGGGCAGCGGGCCTGCTGGGGCCATGCGGCTTCTCGTGCTCGGTGGGACGCGCTTCCTGGGGCGCCACGCGGTGGACGCTGCGGTGCGCCGCGGCCACGAGGTCGCCACCTTCACGCGCGGGCTGTCGGGTCGTCCGCCGGAGGGTGTGCTGGCGCTGCACGGCGACCGGGACGACGCGCCCTCGCTCGCCGCGGCGCTGGACGGCGCAGCGGCGAGCGGCTGGCGGCCCGACGTCGTCGTCGACACCTCCTGCCAGAGCCGCGCCGCGGCCGAGCAGGCCGCGGCAGCGTTGGCGGACGTGCGCGCGTACGCCCTCGTGAGCAGCCTGAACGCCTACGCCGCCTGGCCGCCGGGCCCGGTGCTCACCGACGACGACCCCACCTGGCCGGAGGGACCCTCCGACGGCACGGCCCCGGACGCCTACGGCCCGGTGAAGGCGCACGCCGAGCGGGTGCTCACAGCGGGGGTGCGCGGGCCGGTGCTGCTGGCGCGCGCGGGCCTCATCACCGGACCCCACGACGACGTCGGCCGCCTGGCGTGGTGGCTGCGCCGCCTGGAGCGCGGCGGCCGCGTGGTGGTGCCGGGGTCTGGCGCGCTGGAGCAGCCAGTGGCCCTGGTCGACGCGCGCGACCTCGCCGACTGGCTGGTGCGCGGCGTGGAGTCCGGTTGGGCCGGCGGGGTCAACGCCACCTCACCGGTCGGGACGACGACGCTCGGCGGGCTGCTGCGCACCTGCGCCGACGTGGCCGGCGGGGACGTCGAGCTGGTCGAGGTGCCCGAGGAGCGGCTGCTCGCCGCCGGGGTGCAGCCGTGGCAGCACCTGCCGTACTGGCTGCCGCGCAACGTGGCGAGCACCGCGTGGGACGTGGCGACGCCGCGCGCCCAGGAGACCGGCCTGGTGCAGCGGCCGGTGCGCGAGACGGTGGCGGACACCTGGGCGTGGCTGCAAGACCTCCACGACCCCCACGCCCTGCGGTCGGACCGGCCCGTCCCGGGGCTCCCGGAGGAGCTGGAGCGGGAGCTGCTCGACGGTGCCAGCGTCGGTGCCAGTGCAGGGACCTCCCGGTGAGCCGCCGCGCGGACCGGCGCCTGCACGCCGTGACCGGGCCTGCCGGGGTCGCGCTGGCGGAGCCGAGCGAGGCGGCCGAGGCCCCGTCCGGGGAGAAGCCGCTGCTGCGGGTGGTGGTCGGGGCGCGCCTGCGCCGGGCGCGGGCGGCCCAGGGTCGCTCGCTGCGCGAGGTCGCGGAGGAGGCGGGGGTCTCCACCGGCCACCTCTCGCAGGTGGAGCGGGGCCTGGCGGAGGCGTCCTCGGAGGTGCTGCGCGCGGTGTGCCGCTCGCTGTCGCTCCCCCAGGCGGTGCTGCTGCGCGCCGTGTCGGCCGACCTCGCCCTGGCCGAGCCCGCGCCCGTCGTCGTCCCTGAGGCGGGGCCCGCGGCCGTCCAGGCGCTGGCCGCCTGACCGACGTGCCTGGCTGGCACCGCTACGAGGGCCGAGGAGCGCCCGAGGAGACGTGGTCGTAGGAGGCCCGCACGAGCTCGGCCCACAGCGGGCGGAGCTCGTCGGCCGCTCCGGCGCGGGGCACCGCGACCCACTCCCGGGCGGGTGAGCGCCCCATCCGCACCCGCGTCGCGGTCCCCTCGGCGACGAGGTCTGAGGCGCGGTCGGGAGGGAGCTTCACGACGAGCGCTCCGTCGCCGTCGACGAAGGCCACCACCCGGCCGGCGGTGAAGAGACCCTCGCAGCCGAACATGCGGCGGCGCGAGGAGCCGGGCAGCGCCGCGAGGTCGGCGGCCACCTCGTCGAGCAGCTCCTGGCCCAGCCGCCGCTGCGCACGGCGCTCGTCAGAGGCGTCAGCGGGCACGGGCGCCATGGCGCGGAGCCCCTCGATCGTCCCGGACCGGGGCGGGGGTCAGGCCCCGGAGGCGGAGTGCGTGGCCGCGCTGCGGTACTCCGTGTACTGGTAGGGGTTGTCGAGGATCTCCGTCTGCGGCACCTCGGGGTTCATGCCCGCCTGCCAGACCTCCTCGCCCAGGGAGGAGCGCAGGTGCTCGACGGTCCCCTCCGCGGCCGCGCGCAGGCCGGCGAGGTCCGCTCCGACCAGGCGCCCGTCGCGCTTCACGACGGCGCCGTCGACCAGCACCGTGTGCACGTCGCCGCGCCCCACCTGGAAGACGACGTGGCCGTAGGGGTTGAGGACCGGGAACATCGACGGCGAGTGGTCGTTCTTCAGCAGCACGAGGTCCGCCTTGAGGCCGGCCTTCACCTGCCCGACCACGCCGTCCAGGCCCAGCGCCCTCGCGCCGCCGCGCGTGGCCCACTCGACCACCTGCTCGGCGCGCAGGTGCGAGTGCGTCACGGTGCCGCCGGTCTCGTGCGCCCTCGTGTGCTCCCAGGCGCGGTCGGCGCCGAGCGTGGAGCGCATGGCGGCGAACAGGTCCGAGGAGAACCACACGCTGGTGTCCACCGACAGGGACGCCCCGATGCCGTGCTCGCGCACCTTCATGGCGGGCGGGTAGCCCTGGCCGCAGCTCTGCTCGCTCTCCGTGGACAGCGAGATGGTGCCGCCGGTGGCGGCGATGCGCTGGTAGGAGTCGTCCGAGAGCGTCGCGGCGTGCACGTACACGTCGCCGGGGCGCATGAGGCCGTGCTCGTGGGCGAGGCGGATGCCCTCGTCGTTGGTGGCGCCCCACACGCCCGCGTGCGTGGTGACGGACAGGTCCATCTCGCGGGCGGCCTCGTAGGCGGCCTTCTCGGGGAAGGTCGGGTCTCCGGTGACGTCGAAGGCCAGCTGGAACCCGATGCGCGGGTGCGCCTCGCGGTGGCGGGCCATGAAGGCGCGGAAGTCGGCGCTGTTCGCCCACTCCCACGGAGCGCCGAAGATGTTGCCGGGGGCGAAGACGAACCGTCCGGGAGACGCCGCCAGCGCGCTGATGGCCGCCTCGGCGTGCTCGGTGGTCCGCAGCCCGTGCGACCAGTCGACGGTGGTGGTGACGCCCGCGTCGAGCGCGTCGAGCGCCGAGAGCGCGTTTCCGGTGGCGACGTCCTCGGGGCGGAAGGCCACGCCGTGCTCGAGGTAGTACCAGACGAAGTACTGCGTCAGCGTCCAGTCGGCGCCGTAGGCGCGCATGGCCGTCTGCCACAGGTGGCGGTGGGTGTCGATCATGCCCGGCATGAGGATGCCGCCGCTGGCGTCGAGCTCCTCGGTGCCCTCGGGCACGGACAGGCGCTGGCCGGGTCCACCGACCTCGGCGATGCGGTCGTCGACGACGAGCACGTCGGCGTCCTGGAGCACGGTGCGGGCGTCGTCCATGGTGAGGACGAGGGCGTGGCGGACAACGGTGCTGCTCATGGACGGCTCCTTCGCCGGCGGTGCTGGATCTGGGTCGGGTCTGGCGGGTGCGTCAGAGGGCGACGCTGGGGTGCTCCCTGCCGGTCCAGGCGGAGAGCTTGGCGGCGTACTCGCGCTGGAAGCTCAGCGGACCGGAGCGGGCGGCGTACTCCTCGTCGTAGAGCGCGATGAAGATCGTCAGCGTGAGGAAGAAGTGGGCGCCCATCTCGAACAGCGCCACGTAGTCGTGGTCGACCAGGGCCTGCCGCTCGGCGTCCGTCAGGGAGATCCACGAGGTGCGCTCCACCGTGCGCGCGCCGGTGCCCAGCCAGGGACCGATCTCGGTCTCCCACCGCGCCACCAGCGCCGCCGGGTCGGCCTTGTACTCCGCCAGCAGGGACGGGTCACCGTCGACCTGGTAAAGGAACTTGTTCACCGCGTACCTGCTCATCGCGGGTCCCCCTCGGGGTACCAGGTCATGTACATCTCGCGGGTGTGGAACAGGTCGAGGTCGTCGACGTAGGCGGCCCCGGTCGGCCCGGCGATCCCGAGCATGAGCACCAGGTCGAGGAAGCCCGGGGTGGCGTTGCCCGCCGCCGTCATCGACTCCCACGTGACGTCCTCGAGGATCGAGTCGACGTCACCCTCCGCCAGCCAGCGGATGGCCTGCAGGTCCCACTCGGGGTCCGGGCCGTGCTCGCCGAACATCCGCGGCCCGCCCAGCTCCAAGGACAGGTGCCCCGAGCCGACCGCGGCGACGTTCACGTCAGCTGGCCACTCCTCGATGATCGAGGCGATGGCCCGGCCCAGGTCGTAGAAGCGCTTCGCGCTGGGCAGCGGCGGGGCGAAGATGTTGGTGTAGATCGGCACCACCGGCAGGTCGGCCCGCGGCCGGGTGGTGATGATCGGGCAGATGATCGAGTGGTCGATCTTCAGCTCGTGGCTGATGGAGAAGTCGAAGCCGCGGTCCAGCAGCCCCTGGAACATGAAGCCGCTGAGGTCCTCGTGGCCCTGGAGCTCGTAGGTGGGCATGGAGAACTCGCGCACCTCGTTGTAGAAGGTCGCGTCGTAGCGGGCCTGCTTGCCGATGAGGAACGTCGGGTAGTTGTCGGCGAAGAACTGGTGGAAGTGGTCGGAGCCGACCATCACCAGCACGTCGGGCTCCGCGGCCGTCAGGGTCTCTCGGTAGGCGAGGACCTTGCGCTTCCACTCCGCGGCGAACGGCGGCTGCTCCTCCGGCGGGGTCAGCTCGGTGATCTTGTGGAAGAACGGGTGGTGCGTCGTCGCGAGCACGGCCGACAACCTGGCCATGTCGCCTCCTTCCTGCCGACGTCGTCGTGGGGGTGCAGCGGGTCTAGAGCTGCTGCTCGGGCAGCGGGTCGGGAGCGACCGAGCGGTTGTTGAGGTCGACGGCGAGGAAGACGTCGTTGGCCACGGGGTGGCGCAGCTCCTCGGCGAGCTGGCCGATGAGGCCGGCGGTGCGGGCCAGCAGCGCGAAGCCGCGCAGCAGCTCCAGCGGCAGCCCCAGGTCCGCGAGCACCGCTCCGCAGGTGCCGGCCCCGTTGAGCGGCAGGGTCTTGCCGAGGACCTCCGGCGCCACCCGGCCGATGGCGGTGAACAGCGCCAGGTGCGGACCGACGAGGTCTTCCTCGGCGGCGATGTGCTGCAGGCGCGGGGTGCGCGGGTCGCCGTCCTTGTGGACGTGGTGCCCCAGGCCGGGGATGCGGCGCCGTGCGTCGTGCTCTGCGGTCACGGCGGCTCGGGCCAGCGCGTCCCAGCCCGCGTCGTCGTCGCCGGCGGGCAGCGGGCCGTCCGCGGCGGCGCGGACCAGGGCGGCGTGCAGGAAGCGGCCGCAGTCCTCGGTGACCCCGAGGAACCGCGAACCGCCGCCCAGCAGGCCGGCGGCCAGCGCGCCCTGCACCGAGTCGGGCGCGGACAGGTACGTCAGGCGCGTGACGATGGCGGTGGGCGTGAAGCCGTGGTCGGCCAGGGCCGCCAGCACCGCCTCGAACAGCCGGGTCTGCCCCGGGGTGGGCCGGCGCTGGGTGGCCAGCCAGTAGGCCAGCTCACCGAAGCCGACCGTCCCCATGACGTCCCGGGCGAGGTCGTGGCCGAGCAGGGTGATGGTCTCGCGGCTGGAGGCGCCCAGCGCCGTCTCGTACACCGGCCGCTCGCTCACCGGACCTCCCCCGGTCGCTCGCCCAGCACCGCCTCGGCCGGTCCGGCCAGCCACGCGCGCACGGCGTCGTCGTCGGCACCCAGCGACGGCGGCGGGGTGCGGTAGGTGGCGGGGGTCGCCGAGAAGCGGATCGGGTTGCGCACCACCGGCACCGCCGCGTCCCCCTCGCCGACGTGCACCACCGGTTCCAGGCCCAGCTGCTCGGCCAGCGCCACGCCGCCGTCGATGGTGTTGATCGGCCCGCACGCCACTCCCGCGGCGGTGAGCACCTCGAACCACTCCTGGCTGCTGCGACGGGCCAGCGCCTCCAGCAGCAGGGGGCGCAGCTGCTCGCGGTGGCGGTTGCGGTCCTCGGTGGCTGCGAACCGCAGGTCGTCCACGAGCTCCGGCACGCCCAGGGCGGCGGCGAGCTTGCCGAACTGCGCGTTGTTCGCCGCCACCACCACCAGCTCGCCGTCGGCGGTGGCCAGCGGCTCGTAGGGGAACAGCGAGGGGTGGGCGTTGCCCATCCGGAACGGCACCTGACCGGCGGCGATGAACGTCGAGGAGTGGTTGGCCATCGCCGACAGCGCCGTGGAGAGCAGGTTCACCTCCACGTGCTGGCCCTGCCCGGTCGCCTCCCGGTGCCGCAGCGCCGCGAGCACGCCGATGGTGGCCTGCATCCCGGTCATGATGTCGAAGACCGACACCCCGGACCGGTACGCCTGCCCGTCGGGGTCTCCGGTCAGGCTCATGAGCCCCGAGGCGGCCTGGACGATGAGGTCGTACCCCGGCAGCGCAGCCCCGCCGGCGCTGCCGAAGCCGCTGATGGAGGCGTAGACGACCCCGGGGTTGGTGGCGGCGGTGCTGTCGTAGTCGAGGCCGAACTTGGCCAGGCCGCCGGGCTTGAAGTTCTCGATGACGACGTCGGCGCGCCGGGCCAGCTCCTGCGCCAGGGCCCGGTCGCCCGGGTCCTTGAAGTCGAGGACGACGTCGGCCTTGTTGCGGTTGATGCCCAGGTAGTACGTGGAGACCCCGTCGCGCTCGGGCGGGGCCCAGCCGCGGGTCTCGTCGCCCGCGGGGGCCTCGACCTTCACCACGGTGGCGCCGAGGTCGCCCATGAGCTGGGTGGCGTACGGGCCGGCCAGCACCCGGGAGAAGTCGGCGACCAGCAGGCCCTCCAGGGCACCGCGGGCGGCCGCGGGCGCGGTCGTGGCATCGGTCGTCATCGACCCTCCGAGCACTCGAGCATCAGCGGACGAGTGTCCGCTGTGCGGACAGACCCATGCTGCACCCGTTCCTCCGCCCGGTCAACGGGCTGCTCCGCCGCACCCTCGGGCCGCTGGACGGTGAGGTGCCATGCTGCTGCGACGACCCCCGACCACGGCCCAGGACGACGGCACCGGACGACGAGGAGGCACGGCGGCGTGCGCGAGACCGGACGGCACCGGACCAGCCCCGACTTCGTCGAGGCGGTCGCCCGGGGCCTCGACGTCATCCGGGCCCTGGGCACCGGCGCGCCCTCGCTCGCGCTGAGCGAGGTCGCGGACCGGGCCGGCCTGGCCCGCCCCACGGCCCACCGCATCCTGCTGACCCTCGCCGACCTCGGCTACGTCCGCGCCGAGCAGGGCGCCTTCTCCCTCACCCCGCGCGTGCTCGACCTCGGACTGGCCTACGTCACCGCCAGCGGCGTGTGGGACGCGGCGCACCACCACCTGCGCCAGCTCGTCGACCGCACCGGGGAGTCGTGCTCGGTGGCGCAGCTCGACGGGTCGGACGTCGTCTACGTCGCGCGGGTGGCGGTGCCCAAGCTGGTCACGCTGCGCGCCGACGTCGGCACGCGCTTCCCCGCCGCGGTCACCTCGCTCGGCAAGGTGCTCCTGGCCGACCTCCCGGCCGACGAGCTGCACCGGGTGCTCGACGTGCCCTCGCGCTCCGGTGTGACCACCGCCGCCCCGGTGGACCCGGCGGCGCTCGAGGAGGAGCTGGCGCGCGTGCGCGACCAGGGCTGGGCCGCCACCGACCAGCTGCTCGCCCCCGCCGTGCGCTCCGTGGCGGCACCGGTCCGCGGGGCCGGCGAGCGGGTGGTGGCGGCGGTCAACGTCAACGCCCACGCCCTCGAGACGTCCATGGAGACGCTCGTGGAGCACCACCTGCCGCTGCTGCTGGAGACGGCTGCCGCCATCAGCGCCGACCTCGCGCGCCTGCAGGCGGTGCCGTCCGAGCTGCGCGTGCCCAGCAGCTGGCGATGAGTCCCGTGAGCGAGGAGGGTCGGCACGACATGACCAGCACCACCTGGACCCCCGGCACCCTGGACGTGCCCGGCGCGCGCCTGCACCACGAGGTGGCCGGACCGGACGGCGCGCCCGTCGTCGTCCTCGTCGGCCACCCCGCGGGCGCGGACGACTTCCGCGACCTGGGCGAGCACCTCGCGAACGACCACCGCGTGCTCCTGCACGACCCGCGCGGCTTCGGCGCCAGCCCCCTGGACGACCCCGACGACGACGCCGACCCGCGCCGCCTCGCCGACGACGTCGCCGCGCTCCTCGAGGCCGTCGCCGGTCCGGACGCCCGCGCGGACGTGTTCGGCTCCAGCGGTGGCGCGGTGACCGGCCTGGCCTTCGCGGCACGCCACCCGCAGCGGCTGCGGGTGCTCGTGGCCCACGAGCCGCCGCTGTTCGGGGTGCTGCCCGACGCGGCGGAGCGCCGGGCTGACGCCGAGCGGATCGTCGCCACCCTCCACGAGCAGGGGGTGTGGCCGGCCATGGGCGCCTTCATGGCGCTGGCCGGCTTCGAGGCGCCCGAGGGCGGCGACACCTCGCACGACCCGCAGCCGCCCGCCGACCCGACCGGGCAGCACGTGGCGGCGATGACCCGGATGATCGGCAAGGGTCTGCTCCCGGTGTGCGGGTACGACGTCGACCTCGACGCCCTGCGCGCGGCCGAGGCCTCCGGCGCGCGCGTGGTGCTGGCCGCCGGGCGCGAGTCCGGGAGGCAGCTGGCCCGCCGCGGCGCCGAAGGCCTGGCGGCCCGGCTCGACCGCGAGGCGGCGATGGTGACCGGAGGGCACGTCGACTGGGTGCCGTGGATGGGCGGAGACCCCGAGCGCTTCGCCCGCCAGCTCCGGGCGCTGCTGGCCTGACGGAGGGGCGCGCCGATGATGGCTCCGTGACGGACGACGGCGTGGAGGACCTCGTGGCCGCCTCGCGCGCGCTGCTCGGCGTGGTGGCGCGCTCGCTGGCACCAGCGCTCGAGGAGGTGACGGTCCCCCAGTTCCGACTGCTCGTGCTGGCCAGCGAGCTGGGCCCGGTGCGCTCCAGCGACCTCGCCGAGCGGCTCGCGGTGGGGGGGTCCACGCTGACCCGCTCGGTGGACCGGCTCGTGGCCGGCGGGTGGCTGGAGCGGCGCCCCGGAGCCTCGGACCGGCGGGAGGTGCTGGTGGCGACCACCGAGGCCGGTCAGCGCCTGGTGCGCGAGGTCACCGACCGGCGGCGGGACGAGCTCGCCCGGGTGGTGGCGCGCATGACTCCCCGGGACCGGGCGCTCCTGGCGCGCGGGGCGGCCGCGTTCCGCCGCGCCGCCGACGAGCCGCTGCCGGAGGAGCTGTCGCCCTACGGAGGCTGAGAGCCGTCGGGGAGCCCCCTGGACCATGTGGTTGCTCTAGGCGTACATTTGCACTTGTGCAAGCATCGCCCGCGGCTCCGTCGTCGTCCCCCGCCCCCTCGCGCCGGTTCGGCCTCGGGACCAGCTTCGACGGCCAGGTGCTGCGCCTGGCCCTGCCCGCCGTGCTCATCGGCGTCGGTGCGGGCCTGGCCGCGGTCGTCTTCCGCTGGCTCATCCACGTGGCCACCTGGGTGTTCAGCGGCCACGAGGACTACTCGGCCGTCGTCGGCCACCCCGCCCACCCGTGGGTCCCGTGGCTCGGAGCAGGCTTCGTCGTCCTCGCGCCCGCCGTCGGCGGGCTGCTCTACGGGCCGCTCGTGCAGCGCTTCGCCCCCGAGGCCCGCGGCCACGGCGTCCCCGAGGTCATGCGCGCCATCAGCTCGAACGGCGGCCGCATCCGCGGCAGCGTGGCGGCGGTCAAGGCCCTGGCCAGCGCCATCTGCATCGGCTCGGGCGGGTCGGTGGGCCGCGAGGGGCCCATCATCCAGATCGGCTCCGCCCTCGGCTCAGCGCTCGGGCAGAAGATGCGGCTGCCGGGCTCGCGCCTGTCCACCCTGGTCGCCTGCGGCGCCGCGGGCGGCGTCTCGGCCACCTTCAACGCCCCGCTCGGCGGCATCTTCTTCTCCCTCGAGCTGCTCCTGCAGGACTTCTCCCCCACCGCGTTCGGCGCCGTGACGATCTCCTCGGTCATCGCCGCGCTCATCGGCCGCGCCGCCTTCGGCGACGCACCGTTCATCTCCCTGCCGCACCTGGGCGCCATCCGCCCCGAGGACTACCTGCTCGTCCTGCTGCTCGGCGTGCTCGCCGGAGCTGTCGGCATCGGCTTCGCGCGGGCCATCTACCTCGTCGAGGACGCGTGCGACGCCCTGTGGGGCAGGACGCGTGGACCGGAGTGGGCGCGCCCGGCGGTCGGCGGGCTCGCCCTGGGCCTCCTGCTGCTGGCCGTGCCGCAGATGTACGGCGTGGGCTACCCGGTGCTCGAGAGGTCGGTCTACGGAGGCATCGCCCTGGGCGCCCTGCTGGTGCTGCTCCTCGCGAAGGTGCTCGCCACCTCGCTGACCCTGGGCATCGGCGGCTCGGGCGGCGTGTTCGCGCCGTCGCTGTTCGTCGGGGCCATGGCCGGTGCGGCCTTCGGCGACGTGGCCGCCTCCGTCGACCCGTCCCTGGCCGGCCACACCGCGCTGTTCGCCGTGGTGGGCATGGCCGCGACGTTCGCCGGCTCCACCCGCGCCCCCATCACGGGGGCGGTGATGCTCTTCGAGCTCACCGCGGCGCCCGCGCTGCTGCTGCCGCTGGCCCTGGCGGTGGTCCCGGCGACGGCGGTCTCGCGGATGCTCTCCCACGGCACCGTCTACACGCTGAAGCTGACGCGCCGCGAGGAGCGCTCCGAGGCCGCGCCGGTCACGCCGGTGCAGCCCGCGGAGCGCACCCAGCCGTCGGGCGTCTGAGGCTCAGGTCGCCGCGAGCGCCGGGTCGGTGGCGGCGCGGCGGCGCGGGGGCGCCGTCGCCAGCACCGACCCGGCCAGCACGAGGACGGCTCCCACAGCGGTCCACGCGGTGAGCCGCTCCCCCAGCACCAGGGCCCCGGCGACCACCGCGACCAGCGGGTTCACGTACACCACCGTGGTGGTGCGGACCGCGCCGACGGCCGCCACCAGCGCCCCGAACAGCAGGAACGCCCCCGCCGTGCACACCACCCCGAGGACGACGACGGCGAGCACCACCCGGCCCGACGGCAGCTGCGCCGGCAGGCCCGGCCCCAGCAGCACCACGGGCAGGTAGACCAGCGCGGAGACCGCCAGCGAGACCGCCATGACCCCGGCGCTGGGGACGTCGCGCAGGCGCGCGCCGAGCACCCACGCGCCGATGGCGTAGCAGACCACCACCACGGCCATCTCGAGCACCGCGACGGGGTCGGCGCCGGTCAGGGAGACGCCGACGAGCGCCGCGACGCCGAGGCTGCCCACGGCCAGGCCGAGCGCGCCCCGCCCGCCGAGGGGACGGCGCGGGGAGTCGTCGAGGCGTGCGCGGCGGGCCAGGGCGGCCACCGCCAGACCCACCAGCGGGACCGCGGCGATGAGCAGCGCGGTGGTGGAGCTGGGCAGCGAGCGCTCGGCCCGGGCCAGCAGCAGCCAGGGCACGAGCACCTCGGCGGCTGTGTAGACGAGCAGAGCCGGCCAGTGGCGCAGGGCCGGGCCGACCTCGCGGCGCAGCAGCGCCAGGGGCAGGAGGAGCAGCGCGCCCAGCGCGGTGCGGGCCAGCACCAGCACCGACGGCTCCAGCTCGGTGACGGCGATGGCGATGAAGAGGTAGGGCACGCCCCAGGCGATGCCCAGGCCGGCGAAGAGGACGGCGGAGCGGCGGTTCACGTGCTCATCACAGCGCCATCCTGCGCGCCCGAGCACTCCGCTCCGCGCCGTCGAGCCCTCCCGCACGGGAGTCGGCAGGAACTCGACGGCGCGGTGGCAGGAGCTCAGCTGGTGCAGCCCTCCGTGACGCCGTGGCGCGCCGCGTTGGCGTGGGCGGCGTCGCGCACGTACTGCGCCAGTCCCGGGGCCACCGCCTCGTAGGTGGCGGTGAAGCGGGGGTCGTCCACGTAGAGCTGGCTCACCGACCGGTGCATCGCGTGGGACATGTCGTAGAACCGCTCGCACACGTGGAGGCGGTGCCGCTCGGCGACGGCCGTCGCGGCGTCGCCGTCGGCGGGCTCCCCCGCCGCGAGCAGCTCGGCGAAGGCGGTGTTGAGGGCGTCACCCTCGGCCCTGACCTGCTCCCAGTCCGCCTTCGTGTACTGCGCGGTGCGCTGCTGCGACTGCGCCCACTGCTCGGTCTGCCCCCAGCGCTCCTGCGCCTCCACGGCGTAGTCCTCGCTGAACGAGTCGCCGAACAGCTCGCGCTGCTCGTCGGGGGTCAGCTGGATCCCGGTCATCCTCGCCTCCAGTGCTCTCTCGATCGCCGCGAGGAGGTCTGCGTCCTCCTGCAGCCTGGCCGTGACCGCGTCGCGCTGGCGCCGCAGGTGGTCGACCACCTCCTCACCGTCAGCCGCCAGCAGCGCGCCGATCTCCTCCAGGGAGAACCCGAGGCGGCGGTAGACGACCACCGCCTGCAGCCGCTCGACGTCGTCGACGGCGTACAGCCGGTAGCCCGCGGAGGTGCGCCCCGAGGGACGCACCAGGCCGACGGCGTCGTAGTGGTGCAGCGTGCGGACGCTGACACCGGTCAGCTCGGCCACGCGGCCCACGGTCAGCAGGTCGCTGGGCCGGTTGCCGTCGTCGTCGTGCTCATCGGTGCGGTGCGGTGCGGTCACGGGGACCACCGTGGGGCCTGACGTCGCGTGAGGGTCAAGCCCGCGCCGGCGATGAGTCCGCGCGGGCCCAGCGGTCTGGAGCGCATGGAGTTCTCCCGGGTCCTCGCGCAGGCCGCCGTCACCGACGTCGAGGTGGCCGAGCGCTGGTACACCGCCCTGTTCGACGGGCCACCCACCACGCGCCCGATGGGCGGGCTGCTGGAGTGGCACCTCACGCCGACCGCCGGCGTGCAGGTGTGGTGCGACGCCGAGCGCGCCGGCCGGTCGTGCGTGGTGCTCGGCGTCGCTGGCGCCGGGGTGGTGGACGCGCTCGCCACCCGCCTGGCGGCTGCTGGCACGGCCCACGGCGGGGTCGAGCCCGGAGGAGGTGCGCGCCTGCTGCGCCTCACCGACCCCGACGGCAACCTCGTGGTGGTCACCGGCCCCTGACGGCGACGACTCCGCGCTCGTGCGCCGGTCCGAGACCCCACACCCCCGACGCTGGGAGGCGCATGACCGACTCGTGGCCCCTCGTGCACGCCGAACGCGCTGCCCTCGTCCAGGACCTCCAGGGCCTGCGACCTGAGCAGTGGGAGGTGCCGTCGCTGTGCGCCGGCTGGTCGGTGCACGACGTGGTCGCCCACCTGGTCGACAACGCCCTGACCACCCGGCTCGGCTTCGTCCTCGGGCTGGTGCGAGCCCGCTCCGACCTCCACGGCGAGGACGTCCGCCGCCCCCTGGGCCTGCACCGGGACTGCGGCACCGAGTCGCTCGAGCGAGCGCTGCGCGTCCAGGCGTCCACCCCCGCCGGCTTCGGGGGGGGTGCAGGGAGCTGGTGCAGCAGGTCCAGCTCGTCGCCGACGACGCTGACGTGGCGGGGGCAGCGGACCGCGCGCCAGCGGTCGGCCGGTCGACGTCCTGCTGGCGGCGTGCGGCCGGGCCGCTGGCGCGCAGCGCCTGCCCGGAGAGGGCGCGGTGCTGGTGCTCGAGGCCGCGACGCGGGCGCGGTCCCGGCCTCCGCCTGACGGGCGGCTGTCCGTGGTGCCGCGAACGGGTCGCAGGGCGACGATGGGACGGAGCCCGCAGCCACCGGGCGTGAGAGCACCGGAACGAGGACCCCGTGCCGCGCACACCGACCACCTCGGCCGTCGCAGCGCTGCTGGGCGCTGTCCTCCTCGCCGGCTGCGGGGCGCCGGACCCCGGCCCTGCCCGTGCCGACCAGCCGCTGAGCACCGCCACCGAGGAGGAACCGGCGACGCCGTCGGCCAGCACGCCGACCAGCGGCTCGGTCGACGACGACGCGGGAGGCACCGGCCAGGAGGCGACGCCCTTCGTCCCGCTGGACCGGGCCGGCGAGGCACCCGGTTCCGGCTCGGCCAGCATCGTCGGCGTCCGCACCGGTGAGCACGAGGGCTACGAGCGCGTCGTGCTGGACCTGGCGGGCGAGCCGGAGCAGGTCGCAGGCTGGTTCGTCGGCGCGGTGCCCCAGCCGCTGCAGGACGCCTCCGGTGAGCTGCTCGACGTCGAGGGGGACCGCTTCCTGGACCTCGCGGTGACCGGCATCGCCAACGGCGGCGACGGGCAGGTCGACTCCGCCGGGCGGAGGGCGTTCGTCGGCGCCGTCGGCGGGACCGGCGGCCTGGTCGAGCAGGTCTGGGTGGGCGGCGCGTGGGAGGGCCAGGCGCAGGTGCTGCTCGGCCTCGACGAGGCCGTGAGCGAGTACCGGGTGGTGGCGCTGAGCGACCCGCAGCGCATCGTCGTCGACGTCCGCTGAGCCGTCTCCGCCCGGCGCGACGGACGCAGCTGCTCGGTGCGTGATCGGCGCGCTCGCACGGTCCAGCTCTGGTCGGCGCCGCCGAGAGGCCCTCGCCCCGTGCGCCGCAGCGGGCCCGCCTCCACCGACGTGGGGCCGGTCAGGACGGCGACGGCCCTCCGCGTGACGGCTCCGCCACCTGGGGCTCCTGGAGCACTCGGAGCACCGCCGACCGCGCGCGCGCCGCCGCCGTCGGGTCTCCGCCGGCGGTCATGACCACCAGCGTCCCCTCGTAGAGCAGGTGCAGGTGGGCGCCGGCGGTGGCGTCCGCGGCCAGCTCGTCGAAGAGCGCCCGCATCCAGGCCTTCTCCGCGCGGATGACGGGGAGCGCGGGGTGGTCGCCCCCGCCCAGCTCGGCGAAGGCGTTGACGAAGGCGCAGCCGCGCCGCTCCTCCCCCATCCAGGTCTCGAGCACCTCGAAGACGCGCAGCACGCGCTGGGAGCGCGTCGGCTCGGGTCCTCCAGGCACCTCCAGGGCGTCGAGCTGGTCCAGGACGTGCGCGCGCCAGCGGTGTGCTCGCCGCAGCAGGTACAGGGCGACCAGGGCGTCCTTGGAACCGAACCTGTCGTACAGCGTCTTCTTGGTGGTCCCGGCGGTGTCGGCGATGAGGTCGACGCCCACCGCGCGCACGCCTCGGCTGTGGAAGAGGTCGCTGGCGGCGTCCAGCAGGCGCTCGCCGGCTGGGGTCAGGACGGGGACCGGCTCGAGGGCGGGGCGCAGCGCCGCCGGCGTGTGCTCGTCGAGCACCGTCAGCGCACCTGCACGCACTCCGCTCACGGCGGTCGAGGAGGGTCCAGCTCTCAGCACACTGCGAGTATACCGACCAGTATGGTTACCTCGCTCGCATGGGACGAGCTGTGGCAGGACACCAGCGCTCGACGAGGGCCCACCTCCTCGCCGTCGCGCTGGTCCTCTTCTGGAGCTCCGGCTTCATCGGCGCCGAGCTGGGCCCAGGCACCGCAGGAGCTCAGACCCTGCTCACGTGGCGGTGCCTGGTGATCGCGCTCCTGCTCGTGCCCTTCCTGCCGCGGCCCTCCGAGCGCTGGCACGCCCGTGAGTGGGTCCGCCAGGCGGTGCTGGCGCTGCTGTGCCAGTGCCTCTACCTCACCGGCGTCTTCTGGGCAGCCGCCGCAGGTGTTCCCGCCGGCACCTCGGCCCTCGTCGCCTCGCTGCAGCCCGCCGTCGTCCTGCTCGCCACGGCCGGCCTGCACCACGGCGCCGTGCGCCGGGTCCACCTGTGGGGGCTCCTGGCCGGTACGGCGGGTGTCGCGCTCGCAGCCGCAGGTGACGTCGGCGCCGGAGCGTCGCCGCTGGCGCTGGCGCTTCCCGTCGGGGCGGTGCTGTCCCTCGCCGCGGGCACGCTCCTCCACCAGAGGTGGACGCGGGAGGAGCCCACCGGTGGACGCTCGATGCCGCTGCTGCAGACCCTGGCCGTGCAGAGCCTCTTCACCGCTGGCTTCACCACCGCGGTCGCCGCCCCGGGAGGAGACCTCCTGCCTCCTCCGTCGTCGGCCTTCTGGACGGCCGTCGGGTGGACCGTGGTCGCCGGGCTGGGCAGCTACGCCGCCTACTACCGCGCCGTCGACGCCCTGGGAGCCGACCGCGCCAACGCCCTGCTGTACCTGACTCCCGCGGTGACCGCCCTGTGGGCCGCCGCGCTGTTCGGGGGCGAGGTCCGCAGCACCACCCTGGCCGGGCTCGCGCTCAGCGCTGCGGGAGCAGCGCTGCTGCTCCGGGTGGAGTCCCTGCGGCCCGTGTCCGGAGGCACGGCGACCGACCGGTCACCCCACCGGTGAGCACCGCCTCCGCGAGGGGGTCGACCCGGTCGGCGGTGGGTCTCACCGGGCCTCGGCGAGCGGCCACCCGCCTGCAGCGAGCCGGGCCGAGACCCGGGCCACCTCGGAGGGGGACGCCTCGTCGAGGGTCGCACCGCCGACCAGCCGCTCGACGTCAGCCGTCGTGATGACCTCTCCCTGCTGGGCCATGCCCACCAGCTCGTCGGCGATGAGCCGCACCTCGGTGTCCGTGAGCTTGCGGCGCAGCAGCCCGAGCAGGGCCACGTAGTCGCCGCGGGGCACCCCGGCGGGGTAGCCGGCGCGCAGCCAGCTGAGGACCCTGGCGACGGCCCCCGGCGCGGCGTCGTCGGTCCGCGACGTCGGCTGTGCGCTCACTCGTCGACCACCGTCGGGTAGACGTGCTCGAAGCTCACGGTCTTGCCGGAGCCCGAGGCGACGATGAAGGTGATGCCCAGCAGGGCCACCAGGACGACGACGGCGAAGACCGCGCCGCTCAGCGCGCGGCCCACCGGGTGCGCGGGGGCGTCAGCGCCCACCTCCGCGCTGCCGCCGCGGCCCCAGGCCGACGCCCGGACGCCCGCGGCGAACAGGGCGGGAAGACCGGCGCCGAGGACGACGGCGGCGAGGGCGATCTGCCCGAGCGCTGCGGCCTCGAGCTCCCAGACGTGAGACACGGTGCGGCTCCTCTCGCGGACGTGCAGGAAGGTGTGGTGGTCGCTCAGGCGGAGACGGTGGTGCGGCCGGAGGCGGACCCCGTGCGGGGGCCGCCGTCGTGCCACTCGTCGTTGACGTTGTCGGCGTGCACGGGCTCCTGCCGGGAGCGGTGGTACATGACCGTCGCGGCCGCGGCGAGCACCACCACGACGGCGACCGCCCCCATCAGCCCCCCGCCGAGCAGCGCGGCCAGGCCCCACAGCAGCGCACCCACCACGGCGGCGGCGGGGATGGTGATGACCCACGCGACGACCATGCGGCCCGCCACGCGCCAGCGGACCGTGGCACCGGGACGGCCCAGACCGGTTCCCAGCACCGAGCCGGTCGTCACGTGCGTGGTCGACAGCGGCAGGCCCAGGTGGCTCGACACCAGGATCACCGCGGCCGAGGAGCTCTCCGCGGACAGCCCCTGCGGCGGGGCGATCTCCACCAGGCCCTTGCCCAGGGTGCGGATGATGCGCCAGCCGCCGAGGTAGGTGCCCAGCGCGATGGCCAGCGCGCAGCAGGCCTTGACCCAGAAGGGGATGTTCTCGGTGTCGGTCCAGTGACCGGTGGCGATCAGGCCCAGGGTGATGACGCCCATCGTCTTCTGCGCGTCGTTGGTGCCGTGGGCCAGGGAGACCAGGGACGCCGAGCCGATCTGGCCCCAGCGGAAGCCGCTCTCGGTGAACCGGTCGGCCACGCCGGCGGTGATCCGGTAGACCAGCCAGGTCGCGAGCCCGGCGACGAGGACGGCGATGACCGGCGAGGCCAGCGCCGGGACGATGACCTTCGGGAGCAGCCCGTCGATCGTCGAGCCGTTCCCGGCCCAGTTGACCCCGCCCCAGCCCAGACCGGCGATGGTCGCGCCGAGCAGGCCGCCGAACAGCGCGTGCGTGGAGCTGGAGGGCAGGCTCAGCAGCCAGGTGAACAGGTTCCACACGATGGCGCCGGCCAGACCGGCCAGCACGATGACCAGCAAGGCCGTGCCCCCGTCACCGGTGAGCCCGACCACGGGTGTGCCGTCGCTGTTCTGGATCTTCACGACGGCGTTGGTGACGGTCAGGGCCACCTCCACCGAGAGGAAGGCCCCGACGAGGTTCAGGACGCCGGACAGCAGCACGGCCGTCTTCGGCTGGAGCGCACCGGTGGCGATGGAGGTCGCCATGGCGTTGGCGGTGTCGTGGAAGCCGTTCGTGAAGTCGAACGAGAGCGCCACCACGACCAGCAGCACCAGGATGATGGTGGCAGTGGTCACGAACGCCGAGCGTCGAGCACCCTCGGCGAGGTCGCCAGGCCGATCTGGCCGACTGGCGGGACGTTCCCCCAGGGTTCACCGTCGCGTCGGCGAGCCTTGACCGTTCTTGACCTGCTCTTGACCTTCCCGTCCCCGCGCCGAGCGCCCAGACTCACCGCGTGGCCGCCACCCTCCCGACCCCGCCTCCGCCGCACGTCCGTGCCGCGTTCGGCCTCCCCGGCGCCACTGCCACCGCCCTTCCCGGCGGTCAGGGCCTCAGCTGGCTGGTCACGCCGCCCGCTGCCGCCGTCGGCTCGGACGGACCGCCCGCGCCGCTCGTCCTCAAGCCCGTGGCCGACGAGCTCCAGGCCGAGGAGGTCATCTGGCTGGCCGAGGCGCTGGCGCCCCTGACGAGCGCCCGCGCTGCCCCAGCGGGCCTGCGACTGCCCCGAGACATCCGGGCGGCCGCGGCCGGCCCCGAGCGCCGCTGGGTCGTGGACGGCTGGCGCGCCAGCACCTGGGTCCCCGGCGACGCCGGTCCGGAGGGGCGCTGGACCGAGCTGCTGGCCGGTGCGCGAGCGTTCACCACCGCCGTGGCCCACCTGCCCCGGCCGCCGTTCCTCGACCGCCGCGGCGGCCCGTGGGCGGACGCCGACCGCGCCGCCTGGGACGAGCAGCCCCTGCCCGTCCACCCCGACCAGGACGCGCTCGTGACGCACCTCCGGCGGCTGGCAGGGCGTGGACCTCGGTCCGGACGGCCGTCCCAGCTGGTCCACGGAGACCTGACCGGCAACGTGCTGTTCTGCGACGGGCTGCCGCCGGCGGTCATCGACCTGTCCCCGTACTGGCGCCCGGCGGCGTACGCGGGGGCGGTGGTGGTCGCCGACGCGCTGCTGTGGTGGGACCAGGGGCCCCACCTGCTGGCGGCCGCCGGGGACAGCGGCGCGGTGGACCTCGTGGCGCGCGCCCTGCTGTTCAGGCTGCTGACCGACGTCGAGCTGCTGCGGCGTCCGGACGGTCCCGCCGCGCTGCCGGCGGCAGACGCCGCCCGCTACGGACGAGCGGCCGGGCTACTGGAACTCCCGTGGACGCCGGAGACCGCCAGCGGGTAGACAGCCCTGCGTGACCGTCTTCCTCGGTGGCGGGGGCACGGCGCAGCAGGAGGCCGCCCTGTGGGCACCGATGCTCGCCCGGCGACCCCGCGTCCT
The DNA here is from genome assembly GCF_008041935.1 of Quadrisphaera setariae. NCBI lineage: Bacteria > Bacillati > Actinomycetota > Actinomycetes > Kineosporiales > Kineosporiaceae > Quadrisphaera > Quadrisphaera setariae. The sequence continues at coordinate 12,921 of NZ_VKAC01000002.1, read as the reverse complement.
GTACTGGCCGTTCGCCCTCGGTGACGACATGCTCTCCGGCGCCGAGACCTGGCTGCGCGGCTCCCTGGCGGAGTTCCAGCACGGCCTGGACGTCACCACCTGGCTCACGCTCGACGGCCGCGGTCCGGCGGACCTCGAGGGCTTCGACCTGGTCTTCATCGGCGGCGGCAACACCTACGACCTGCTGGCCCACCTCCGCACCCACGGCGCGCTGGGATGGGTGCGCACGCACCTGGCCGGAGGAGGCGACCTCTACGGCGGCAGCGCCGGCGCGATCCTCGCCGGAGCCACGGTCGGCGTCGCCGCGTGGCACGACGAGAACGCCACCGACCTCACCACCCCCGGCGAGCTCGCCGGGCTGGGCCTCCTGCCCGGGAGGGCGCTGCTGCCCCACTTCGCGGCGGACGACGCACCGCGAGCGCAGGAGTGGGCCGAGCGGCTCGGGCTGGAGGTGCTGGGCGTCCCGGAGGCGTCGGGCCTGGTCGTCGAGGGGGACGACGTCGTCGTGGCCGGGCCCGAGCCGGTGTGGCGGTGCACCCCCGACGGCGCGACGGCCCTCCCGCCGGGCTCGAGCATCCCCCGAGGTGGCGCGACCTCTGGCCTGGTCCCGCCGTCCTCTGGCCCGGGACGGCCAGACGGCGTCCGCGGCCTGGGAGGGCCGTGACACTCGGCTCGACGAGGACGTCTGGTCGAAGGAGATCTCATGACGTACGTGACCGGCTCCCACCACGTGACGCTGTCCGTGGGGCGCGCCCAGGAGGACGTCGACTTCCACACGCAGGTCCTGGGGCTGCGCCCCATCAAGAAGACCGTCCTGTACGACGGCAGCACGCCGATCTACCACCTGTACTACTCCAACGCCGACGGCGACCCGTCCTCCGTCGTGACCACCTTCCCCTGGGCGCAGGCCGGCGTCTACGGCACGCGGGGCACCAACCAGGCCCGCGAGGTGCTCCTCGCCGTGCCCGGCGGCTCCCTGGACTACTGGGCGGGGCGCCTGGGAGACCACGGGGTCGAGGCGCGCTCGACCGAGGTCTTCGGCAGCCGCCGCCTGGAGTTCGCCCACCCCTGCGGGATCGAGTACGTGATGGTGCCGCAGGAGGGCGACGCGCGTCGCGGGTACACGGGGTGGGGCGTACCGGCTGAGCACGCCGTCCACGGGCTGCACGGGGTCGGCGTCCACGTCTTCGACCAGGACCGCATGGTCGACTTCGCCACCGACGTCTTCTTCGCGCAGGGGCAGGTCGAGGAGGAGGGCCACCGAGCTCGCTTCCAGGTGGGCGAGGCGTCCCACGGGAACTGGGTCGAGCTGACCGGTGACCGCGGCGACGCCCAGGGGACCTGGCGCTTCGGCGCCGGCACGTACCACCACTTCGCCTGGAACCTGGACACCCTCGAGAACCAGGACGCGGTCAAGTTCGACATCGAGGGCGCCGGCTACACCGACATCTCCGAGCTCAAGGACCGCACCTACTTCAAGTCTCACTACGTCCGCACCCCCGGGGGCGCGCTGTTCGAGCTGGCCGTGACGCACGACGACGGCGGGTGGGACTGCGACGAGTCCCCCGAGGAGCTGGGGCAGGCCTTCATGCTGCCGCCGCAGTTCGAGTCCGAGCGGGAGTCGATCCTCGCCCGGCTCGAGCCCGTCCGGTACTGAGCTGCGCACCGCGCCCGAGGAAGGGACCCCCGTGACCGCGTTCGACGACGGCATCGCCGCGACCGCCCTGCCGACCGGCTCCCAGGTCGAGACCGACGTGCTGGTGGTGGGCTCCGGGCCCGCGGGCGCCTCGATGGCGCTGGCGCTGGCCACCTACGGCGTGCCCACCCAGCTGATCACCAAGCACCGGTGGACGGCCAACACCCCCCGCGCGCACATCACCAACCAGCGCGCCATGGAGTTCTTCCGCGACATGGGCCTGGAGGAGCAGGTCAAGGCGGTGTCCACCCCGCACCACCTCATCGGCGACACGGTGTTCTGCTCCTCCATCGCCGGTGAGGAGTTCGGGCGGATCCTCGCCTGGGGCACGAGCCCCGAGCGCGAGGGGGACTACGTCCGGGCGTCGCCGACCATGAACTGCGACGTCCCCCAGAACTACCTCGAGCCGGTCCTCGTCAGCGGAGCGGCCCAGCGCGGGGCGCAGGTGCGCTTCTCCACGGAGTACCTCTCCCACGTCCAGGACGCCGACGGGGTCACCACGACGGTGCGCGACCGGGTCACCGGCGCGGTGCACGAGGTCCGCTCGCGGTACCTGGTGGGCGCCGACGGGGCGCGCTCGCGGGTGGCGGAGGACGTCGGCCTGCCGATGGAGGGCCGGATGGACATCGCCGGCTCCATGAACATCACCTTCCGCGCCGACCTGGCGCGCCTGGTCGGCCACCGGCCCTCGGTCCTCTACTGGGTGGTGCAGCCGGGCGCGGACGTCGGGGGCATCGGCGCCGGGCTGGTCCGGATGGTGAGGCCGTGGAACGAGTGGCTGGTCGTCTGGGGCTACGACATCTCCCAGCCACCGCCGCGGGTCGACGAGGCCGCGGCGCGCGGGATCGTGCAGTCGCTGCTGGGGACGACGGACGTCGACGTCGAGATCACCGGCACCTCGCTGTGGGGCAACAACGAGCGCTACGCGACCGAGCTGCAGCGCGGCCGCGTCTTCTGCTCCGGAGACGCCGTGCACCGCCACCCGCCGTCGAACGGGCTGGGGTCCAACACCTCCGTCCAGGACTCCTACAACCTCGCCTGGAAGCTGGCGGCCGTGCTCAAGGGCCAGGCCGGTGAGCGCCTCCTGGAGTCCTACACGGCCGAGCGAGCGCCGGTCGCGAAGCAGGTGGTGCTGCGCGCCAACCAGTCGAGCCGGGAGTTCGGCGGCTTCTTCGACGCCCTCGGCGTGACCAGCGCGGCCGACCAGGCCGGCATGGTCGCCGCCATCGAGGAGCGCAAGGCGGCCACGCCCGCGGGCCGCGCCAAGCGCGAGGCGCTGCGGACGGCGATGGAGCTCAAGCACTACGAGTTCAACGCCCACGGCGTGGAGCTGGGCCAGCACTACGACTCCGGCGCCGTCGTCAGCGACGGCAGCGCGCTGCCCGAGCCGACCCGCGACCCCGAGCTGTACTTCACCCCGTCGACCGTTCCCGGCTCCCCGCTCCCCCACGCCTGGGTCGGCGACAGCGCCACCAAGGTGTCCACGCTCGACCTCGCGCCCAGCACCGGGTTCACCGTCTTCACCGGGGTCACGGGGCAGGCGTGGGCCGACGCGGCGGCGCACGCGGGAGCGGCGCTCGGCCTCCAGCTCCGCGCAGTGGTGATCGGACCGGGCCAGGTCGTGACCGACCTCTACGACGACTGGGCCCGCCTGCGGGAGGTCGAGGAGGACGGCGTCCTCCTGGTCCGCCCCGACAAGGTGGTGGCCTGGCGCTCCCACGGGCCCGTCGACGACCCCGCCGCCGCCCTGGAGCGCGTGCTGCGCCAGGTGCTGGGACGGGACGCATGAGCGGCACCTCGTTCGACCACACCACGCTGGGGCAGCGGGTGCTGTTCGGCTCTCGAGCGGCGGTCGAGAACACGGCCCGGGCTGCAGGAGACCTCGGCGCCCGGCGGCTCCTCGTCATCTCCGGCCGGTCCTCCGTGCAGGCGGCCGAGGACGTCGCGGGGGCGCTCCCGGTCGTCGCCCGGATCGGAGAGGTGGTCCAGCACGTCCCCGCGGACCGGGTCGAGGCCGCGGTGGCTCTCGCTCGGGAGTCCGGGGCCGACCTCGTGCTGACCATCGGCGGCGGGTCCGCGACCGGGCTGGGCAAGGCGGTGGCGCTGCGGACCGGTGCGCCGCTGGTGGCGGTGCCCACCACCTTCTCCGGGTCGGAGGCCACCGACGTCTGGGGCATCACCACCGACGGGACCAAGCGGACGGGCTCGGACCCGCGCGTCCTGCCCCGCGCGGTCGTCTACGACGCCGCGCTGACCCTGGGCCTGCCTCGCGACGCGGTGGCGGCGTCCAGCCTGAACGCGGTGGCCCACGCCGTCGACGGGTTCTGGGCACCCCGCGCCGACCCCATCAACCGCGCTCTCGGGACGGAGGGGCTACGAGCCCTGGTCCCCGCCCTGCAGGCGCTCGCGGACGGCCGCGACGACCTGGGCGTGCGCGAGGAGCTGCTCTACGGCGCCCACCTCACCGCCGTCGCCTTCGCCTCCGCCGGCTCGGGCCTGCACCACAAGGTCTGCCACGTGCTCGGCGGTGCCTTCGGCCTGCCCCACGCCCCGATGCACGCGGCCGTGCTGCCCCACGTCACCGCCTTCAACGCACCGGCGGCCCCCGAGGCGGCGGCCCGGGTCTCCGCGCTCTTCGGCGGTCTCCCCGCCGCGAGCGCGCTCCAGCAGCTCCACGCCTCGCTGGGCGGCCCGCTCGCCCTTCGCGACCTCGGGCTCGCCGAGGCCGACCTGCCGCGCGCGGTGGAGCTGGTGCTCCCGAGCGCACCGGCCTCGAACCCCCGTCCCGTCGACGCCGCCGCGCTGGCCGAGCTGCTGCACGCCGCGTGGGCGGGCGACCCCGTGCCCGACCGAGGAGCCCAGTCGTGAGCCGATCAGCAGACCAGGCGTCGTCATCGCTGGCCGGGGTCTCCCCCGAGCAGCGGGCCCGGGAGGAGGAGCTCGTCGAGCGGGTGGTCGCCTCCTTCGCCGCCACCCCCGACCCCCGTCTGCGGCACGTCCTGGAGGAGCTGGTCCGACACCTGCACGGGTTCGTGAGGTCGGTGCGGCTCACCGAGGAGGAGTGGAGCGCAGCCGTGGCCTTCCTGACCCGCACGGGCCACACGACGAGCGGCACGCGGCAGGAGTTCGTCCTGCTCAGCGACGTGCTGGGCCTGTCGATGCAGACCGTCGCCGTGAACAACGAGGCCTACCGCAGCGCCACCGAGGCGACGGTGTTCGGCCCCTTCTTCGTCGACGAGGCCCCCGAGGTGGAGCAGGGGGGCGACATCGGCGGAGGGGCCCCCGGTGAGCCCGCGTGGGTGCACGGCACCGTCGCCGACGTCGAGGGTCGCCCCGTGCCGGGCGCCCGCATCGAGGTCTGGGAGGCCGACGAGGAGGGCCTGTACGACGTCCAGCACGACGACGGGCGCACGTACGGGCGCGGCCGCCTCGTCGCCGACGAGGCTGGCGGGTACCGCTTCTGGGGGCTGTTCCCCACGCCGTACCCGATCCCCGACGACGGTCCGGTCGGCGACCTGCTGGCGGCCACGGGCCGGTCGCCCCTGCGCGCCGCTCACCTGCACTTCATGGTCTCCGCGCCGGGCCACCGGACCCTGGTCACGCACATCTTCGTCCGCGGTGACGAGCTGCTGGAGCGCGACTCGGTCTTCGGCGTCAAGGAGTCACTGGTGGTCGACTGGGAGCACCACCCCGCGGGAGCACCGGCGCCGGACGGTCGGGAGCTGGGAGGCCGCGGCTGGGCCAGCGCGAGGTTCGACATCGTCCTCGCGCCCGCGTGAGGGCCCCGCCGTCCAGCGGGGCGGCCGCCAGCCTCCCGGTGTACGTTGCCGCCCTCCGGTGACGGCGTCGGCGCCGTCGCGGGCGACGCGACGGGGCGGTGCTGCGGGGTGGCTCACGGGTGCTGACGACGACGCACGGCACGGGCCCCCTCGCGGGCGTCCGGACGTTCTCCACCGTCGGCCTGCCCCCTGAGCAGCGGGTCGCCCGGTGGGAGGAGCACAACGCCAGCGCCCTCATCGACCTGCGGGCGAGGACCCTGGACGGCACGGCGCTGGAGGGGCGCGAGGTGGTGGTGGACCTCCAGGGGGTGCACCTGGCCGACGTCGTCGCCAGCGCCCACGTGGTCGAGCGCTCGGCCCAGCAGATCGCCTCCAGCGGCGTGGACGGCGTGGCCTTCTACTTCGCCCTGCGCGGCGAGTCGTTCTTCTACCACGGCGGGGGCGTGCAGCTGCAGCGCCCGGGGACGCTGCTGGTCTGCGACGTCAGCCGGCCCTTCATGCGCGGCTTCGCGCAGGGGCTGGAGGAGCTGGTGGTCCGCCTGCCGCGCGCCACCTTCGAGGAGGTCACGGGGCGGGCGCTGCCGGAGGCGCCGCTGCTCCTCGGCTTCGGTGACGGGCCCAGCGAGGCTCACGCCGCCACCCTCGCGCGGCTGGTGCGCAGCACCCTCGCGCGCCCCGGCGCCGTCGAGCGGGCTGCTGCGGCGCAGCGGCTGTGCGAGGTGGTCCACGCCGTCATCAACGGCTCCACCAGCAGCGCGGGCCACCGCCGGGCGGCCATGGCCCACGTGGAGCGCCACCTCGCCGACCGCGACCTGTCGGTGGCGGCGGTGGCGCGCGCCGTCGGGCTCAGCGAGCGGCACCTCAGCCGCGTGTTCGCCGAGACCGGCACGACCCTGTCGCGTGCCGTGCTCGAGCGCCGCCTGGAGGCGGCGCACCAGCTGCTCTCGCGCCCCGGCGGCACCGCGGTGGCCGTGGTGGCCCGGCGGTGCGGCTTCGTCTCCGCGTCGCACTTCTCGCGGGTCTTCCGCGAGCGCTACGGGCGGACACCGGTCGAGGTGCGCGCCGCCGCCGGGGCCTGACCCAGCGCCGGCGGCTGGGCGGCCTCCTCAGCCGGTCGGCAGTGCGTCGAGCACGGTGGCGACGGCGCTCGCGGCGAGCGGGGTGACCACGTGCTCGGAGCCGGGCTCGACGAGCAGCGTGACCGCAGCGCCTGCCGCGGTCAGCAGGTCGGCGCTCTCCTGGACGCGCCACAGCGGGACCCACGTGTCACCGGCGTGGGTGGCCAGGAGCACCGGCACACCGGCGACCCCGTCGGGCGGTGCCGGGGCGGTGCCGGGCGGCCCGACGTGGCCACCGGTGAGCGCCACGACGGCGCCGAAGCGGCGCGGCGCGGTGAGGAACGACTGCAGCGCCAGGCAGGCGCCCTGGGAGAAGCCCAGCAGGACGACGCGCTCCAGCGGGACCCCGGCGTCGAGGACCTCCTGGACCGCGGCGTCGACGGCGGCCAGCGCCTCGCCCAGCGCCGGCTCGTTGCGCTCGAGGTCGGCGGTGAAGGGCTCGGGGTACCAGGTGTCGCCGTCGATGTGGGGTGCGAGGACCGCGGTGCCGTCGAGCGGCAGCACGTCCACGACCGCGCGGAAGGTCGCACGGTCCTGTCCCCTGCCGTGCAGCGCGACGACGACGGCGCGTCCCTCCGACAGCTCCGCTCCCCACCTGTCCACAGCGACCACCGACGCCTCCTCGCGCTCGAGCCCGTGCCGTCAGGTGGTCATCATGCGGGCGCCCACCTGGTGGCGCCCGTCAGCGGGCGAACGCGGCGAAGGGGTTGTGCCGGGTGAGCTGGGCGAGGGCCTCCTCGCCCGCTCCCGCCGCCGCGAGCGCCGGCAGGAACGCGGTGGGCAGCGTCGTGAACGGCCGCTGGCTGCCGCCGCCGGGCTCCGCGGGGTCGAACCAGCCGGCGTCGTGCGAGACCAGCAGCTGCCTCCCGTGGCCGGCGGCGAGGGAGTCCAGGACGAGGTCCAGCGCGGCGCCGTCGTCGCCCTGGCCGACGTGGTCGTACTCGATCCACGCACCCCGGTCGACGACCGCCTGCCGCAGCCCCGCGTCGGTGATGAGCTGCGTGTGGATGGACAGGAAGCGGTCGGGCGACAGCCCCTCCTCGACGACGACGTCGAGCTGGGCGAGCACCACCCGGCCGTCGACCGTGTGCGATCCGACCAGAGCACCGGTGCGGACGGCCGCCCGCGCCGCGGCCCGCAGGACGCGCTCCTCCACCGGCGTCAGGCCGTCGTCTCCGGCGGAGACCTTGATGAAGCCCGCGACGACCCCGGTGCCGTCGACGCCCTCGGTCAGCTCGCCGACGAGGAAGGCCTCGACCTCGGCGTCGCTGGCGGCGTGCACCCACCCCGGGACCCACGGCTCGCGGTAGACGCCGGTCGCCACCACCACGGGCACCCCCGCGGCGCGGCTCACCGCGGCGAGGACGTCAGCGCGCCGGCCCAGCCCGTGCGGGGTGCACTCGACCAGCGCGGTCACGCCCGCCTCGCCCGCCTCCCGCAGCAGCGGCGCCATCCGGACGACGACCGCGTCGGCGCGGACCGCGTCCACGGGCTGGGCGTCCGGGGGCCGGAAGTCCACGAGGAGGTGCTCGTGCGGCAGGACGAGCCCGAGCTCCTCCGCGCGCCGTGGACCGAGGGTCGTGTGCAGCACCGCCACCCGGGGAGCCTAGGGACAGGCGGACGCGGCGCACCTGGACCACCGCCGGCGGGAGCCGGAACGGTCCAGCACCACTCATTGACCGTCCGGTCAATGCGGGCGTATGTTGACCACGTGGTCAACAGTCCTGGTCCCTCGGGCCGACGTCCTGCACCCACCGCCCTTCCCCTCGCCAACACCCTCGTCCGGCTGTACCTCGTCGTGGTCGTGTGCACCCTGCTCGCCCTCGGCGTGCTCACCGTCGTGGCACCGGCGCAGGCGAGTGCCGAGTCGTGGGGCCACTCCCTCGTCGTCGCGGTCTTCGCCGTCCTGCTCCCGCTGCGCCTGCGCAGCGCCCGCACCGGACGACGCAGCGCGGTGCGGGCCGTCGGCCTGATCGCCGCGGTGCTCCTGGTGGTCAACGTCGTCGAGGCGCTCCTGCCCGGCTTCGTCCCGGCGTGGATGCAGGTGCAGATGGTCCTGGTCGCCGTCCTCATGGCCGGCGTGGTCGGCGACATCGTCCGCTGGGCGCTCACCCACCACGCCTGATGCCGCACACCCGCGTGTGGTGTGGTGTCGCGGTGAGCGCCCCCTCCCCCACCCCCGCTCAGCGCCCGGCCCGCCAGCGGCTCAGCGCCGAGCAGCGGCGCGAGGCCCTCGTGGACGCCACGATCGAGGTGGTCGCCCACCAGGGGTACCAGCGCGCCTCCCTCACCGAGATCGCCAGGACCGCGGGGGTCTCCAAGGGCCTGCTGTGGCACTACTACGCCGACGGCGAGGAGCTCATGACCCACGCCGCGCGCACAGCGCTGGTGAGGGTGCGCGAGGCCGTCGCAGCAGAGCTCGACCTCACCGCTGCGGTCCCGGTCGTGGTCAGGGCGGCGATCCGGCGGGCTGCGCTGCTGCTGCGCACCCACGCGCAGGAGATGGCCGCGATCCACGCCATCGCCACCGGCCTGCGCGCTCCCGACGGCTCCCCGGCGATCAGCCCCCAGGAGTACGAGCAGACCTACGCCCTGCAGGAGGAGCTGTTCCGCCGCGGGCAGCGCGAGGGCAGCCTGCGCACCACCGACCCCCGCCTGACCGCCGTGTTCTACCAGGGCGCCATCGACGCGATGATCGCCCACCTGAGGGCCCATCCCGAGGTGGACCCGACCGCCTGCGCCGACGCCGTCGCCGACCTCGTGCTCGACGGCATCACCACCCGCCCGTCCTGAGGCGCGGCCTACCGCGAGCCGCGCGGCCCGGCCGGCGTGAGCGCCCGGCCGAGCCGAGCGGCGACCCCGCGGGCCCCGTGCTCAGCGGAGCCCCGGGACGGCCCGGCGGTCGCTCCGGCGGACGCTCGTCGGAGGTGCAGGAAGTTCGCCGACCCCACCAGCGCGGTGACGCCCCACGAGATCGCGACGTCGCTGGTCAGCGGAGCGCTCGGTGCGAGCCACGTCCACGCAGACACGGCCGTCGCCGTCAGGACCGTGCCCGCCACCGCGGACGCCGCGCCGGACAGGTGGGCCTGCCGGAGCGAGGGCCTGCCGATGCTGCGGAAGGTCCAGCGCCGGTGCGCCTCGTTCACCGCGACGGTCGAGACGACGCTGGCGACCACGCTGGACGCCACGACGCCGTCGTCGCCCTGCGCCACGAGGAGGAAGACGAGCGAGTACACGAGGTTGCCGGCGCACCCGGCGGTGACGAACTTCAGGAGCGCCAGCAGGTCCCTGCGGGTGGGGCGCTCCGTCATCACGTCCTCAGGGTGGATCTCCACCGTGGTCGCGCCCTGGACCTGTGCTGTGCCCCTCCTGTGGAGCCGCGCCGGGCACCTACCGCGAGGTGACGGCTCCCCCGGTCCGAGTGCGGCGCTGGCGGACCGCCGTCCACCCCGTGCCCGCGGCGAGCAGCGTCGCGACGCCCGCGAGCGCCAGCACCCCGGGCGACGGCAGCCCCGGGCCGCACGACGCCTCGCCGTCACCACCACCCGAGCTGCCGGACGCTGCCGCACCGCTGAGCGCCGACCCGCCGCCCGCGCAGCCGTCCGAGGGAGAGCAGCAGGCGTAGGCCGCCGCGGTCTCCGCGCGGGACACGGCGAAGTCCGCTTGCACCTGCGCCAGGTCCCGCGGACCGAGCCCGGCGTCCCACGACTGGACCTTCACGGGCGTCACCACGCCGTCGACGAGGGTGAAGTACGCGTAGTCCCAGGGCACCTGGACGAGCGCGCACGCCGAGCTCGCCAGGAACGCCGCTGCACCCGGCGGGTCCGGCTGCCACATGACGGGTGCAGCGGACCCGCCTCCTCCCGCGACGCGCAGCCACCCGAGAGGAGCGCCGTCTCCCTGGACTCCGGCGACCCACTCCTGCGTCGCCTCCACCGGGTCCGCACCGGGTTCGCCTTGCATGAAGGCGTCGGTGAAGTGGAACACCTGGTGGACCGGCCCGGCCGTCAGCTCGCGCACGGCGTTCGTCTCTGGCGTGCGTGCACCCCTGCGCAGCTCTTCGCCCTCGAAGGCAACTCACACCGCGGCGGGCACCTCACCGATGGCACTGGGACCACCAGGAACGGCGCTGGTGGGTGGACTCGGCGCGGGGCCGGCCGCGCTCGCCGGCCCCGCCAGCACTTCTGTGGTGATGAGGACGACGACGAGCGCCCCCAGCGTCCACACCGCCACCGCGCGACCCACCCACCGTCGACCGCTCACGGAGCCAGCCCTCCCTCGCGCGGGCCTCGTCCGCGAGGCCACTTCGTGGAGGACGCCGTTCCCGTCGTTCGCGTTGCACCACGCGGCGCAGACGACATCGCGGGAGGTGACGGAACCGTGGTCACCGAGGACGCCACCCCGGCAGGTCCTCGGGGGCCTGTCGCAGGAGTCGCACGGGCAGGGGCGTCGCGTCACCGACACGCCTCGTCGGGTCACCAGCTAGAAGGGCGGGTCCGCGGGGAAGCGCGAGGAGGCGGTGGTGGCCTTCTGAGTCGGGCGGGTCGGTGGCACGCGTGAGGGCGGTGCCCAGGCGCGGTACATCGGGATCGGGTCGGTGTACCGCTTGGGGCCGGTGACGTGGTCGAAGCCCAACGGGGAGCGCCAGTGGGCGTGCCCCGCGGTGCACCTCCAGTGCTGCCAACGCGCCGTCCACGGCTGGGCAGCGGCGGCGCGGGCATCCCCGGCGTGCTTGCGCCGGTGCCAGCGGCGGGACTTGGGATCCAGGTTGCACGCACACGTCGACCCGCCCTGACCGGGCAGGTACCCCCAGGCGGTGACGTGGTCCAGGTCCGCCTTGCCGGCGGGCAGGCGGTCCCCGGGACCGGTGCTCGTGCCCCACAGGGCGACCACGTGCCGGCGCAGCGTCTCAGGGGGGTCGTGCGGACCACCGCCGATGCGGTTCAGCGGGCAGGCGGAGGGGTCGATGGGCTCACACGCTCCAGCCGCGCACGGATCGACGACATCGACGGGGTCACCGAGGTCACCGGGGTCACCGGGGTCGTCAAGATTCTTGGCGTCGCGGTACCAGTCCCCGTCGGTGACGAGATCGGTGGTGGTCGGGGATGGTGGCAGCTGCTGGACCGGTCGGCCCTTGAAGAACCCCGGCCGGGATCCCTTCGGTGTTGGTCTCACTGAGGAGGCCGACGTCGGCGGTGCACCCGCGCCAGGAGGGGTCTGCGCTCTTGGACCAGGCACACCGGGACCACCGTCGCCGGGAGCCTGCAGGCCAGGGGCACCAGGGCCCGAGCCCCCAGGGCCGCCAGAGCAGCTGGGGCCACCTGGACCGTCAGGGCCAGGTGAACCACCGTCGCCGTCGGGCCGGGTGGGACCCGAGCTGTCAGGTCCCGAGCTGTCAGGTCCCAAGCTGTCGGGGCCCGGGTCGTCGGGGTCGGTGAGCCAGGAGGCGGGGTAGGTGTGCCCGTCCACCGCGACCAGGTCCCCGGTGACGGGGTCGGTCAGCACCCGCCGCAACCGGCACCCACCCCACCGCAGACCCTGACGCACCAGCCACGCCGGCACCCATCCGTACCCCTCCACAAAGCCCGGGTCCTCAGCCACCCCCACCAACGCCGGCAGGGAGATGCGGATCTCCACGCTCGTTCCCGCAGCCCACCCCGCGCTGGTGGCGTCCAACGCCACAGGACGCACCGACCCCAACGCAGTGACCGCAGCGTCGAAGGCGTGCGCGCCCACCGTCCGCTCATCGGACTGGTCGGACTGGTCGGCGTAGGGGTCCCCACCCCCAGGCGCCACCACCCCCTCGCGGGCAGCTCGGGCGGCGGCGTGGTTGGCCACCGCCGCGGCCCGCACCCGCGCCGTGACCCCGGCCAGGGCGGTGACCGGACCGACCAACGTCAGCTTGGCCTGCCCGTCCCCCAGCGGGGTCCAGCACACCCGCCGCGCGCTGGTCTTGCGCCGCACCCGCTCGCTGGCAGCGGTGGGGTCGTTTAGCTGGACCTGGTGGTCGACCTCCTCCCGCAGACTCGCCACCGTCAACCCCACCCCCACCGCCTCGACACCGAACAGGTGCTCATCGATGGTGGCCGCGGCCACGTCATCGACCTCGACCAGGCGGTTGGCGGTCGCGGTCAACGCGGTCATGCTCAGCTGCCCGCAGGACAGGCGCTCCAACGCGTGGGGCATCACCGCCACCACCTTCTGAGCCAGCAGCACCTGCGCGCGGGCGGTGTACTCACTCCACCCCAGCGCCGGGGCCAGCTCAGCGACCAGGTCCGCCAACCCCGCCGCCGCCACCAGCTCCTCCTGACGGGCGAACGCCGCCGCA